>CAIXDS010000052.1 GCA_903918195.1 uncultured Acetobacteraceae bacterium
CCGTGGGCCAGCGCAAAATCTGGTTTTATTTGGCCAAGCAGCGCAAAGGCGATCAGCTTTGGAAAAACCGCTAACTGACTTCGCTTTTCGCCGCCGCCGCCGTCGACCAAGACGTTGGCGGCGCCGCCTCTGCCGCCGCCGAAGCCGCCGCTGCCGGGGCTGCCCGGGCTGTGGCCCAGGCCGGCGCCGCCGCCGCCGCCGCCGAAGCCGCCGAAGCCGCCGGTGCCGCCGGTGTCGCCGAATCCTTCGCCCCCGGCGCCCCCGCCGCCCTCGCCGAAGCCGCCGGCTTCGCCGTGGCCTCCTTTTCCACCGGTGGCGTACAAGCCTCCTATTCCGCCTTCGCCGCCGCCATATCGGCCGTTCAGCCCGCCGCCGCCGCCGCCGCTGCTGCCGGAGCCTCTGCTGGAAACGGACGTGCCGCCGTTGCCGCCGATGGCCGAGTCGCTGGCGAAGCTCACCGCGTCCAGCGTGACGCTGGCCCCCGACCCGACGAACAGCCCGCCGCCGAGACCCGCCCCGCCACCACCGCCGGCACCCAAGGAGCCGAGGCTCGCGCCGCCGCTACCGCCCAGCGCGCGCATGTCGATGATGGCGAGGTCGGACACGTTGACGTTGCCGGAGGTGACGAACAGCCCGTCCTCGCTGCCGCCGCCGTTCAGCGTGTAGCCGCCGCCGACGATGTCCAGGGTGACGCCGGCGTGCAGAGCGATCTCCGTCAGCACGGTGCCGCTCAGGGCGATATTGCCGGCCAGGGTGATCGTTTCCGTGCCGCTGCTCAGCTTGTTGGCGTCGGCGATGGCGAGGTCGAGCGAACCGATGCTGCTGACAACGTAATCGCTCATGGCGCTGTGCCCGCCCGGCCGGTGGGCAACCGCTGAGGTACTGTGCTGGTCATCGATCTCTCCCTGACGGCGCCACGGTTTCCGGCATGCTGTTTGGCACTGGCGTAGTGGTGGCACATGCAACAAATAGCCACAATAATCCGGTAGATCACTAAACGTTACGACCCGCCGGCGCAACGTGCGGGAAGGTTGCGTTCCTGCGGCGAACGGTCACTCCGGCGCGTCCGGCCAGCCCGCCAGCGCGCCTGCCTGCTCCAGTTCGGCGATCAGCGGCGCCAGTTGCGCCGCGTAGCCGCGCCAGCGGCCGAGGCCGCGCGCATTCACCTTCTGGCGCACCTGCGACCGGCTGACCGTGCGCACCCGGCTCTCGCGCTCGTGGAAACGTTCGCAGGCGGGGTCGTACGGCAGGTCCAGATGCGCCAGCACGCGCGCCAGGGTGGCGTCGAAATCAGCCACCCAGTCGGCCAGCGCCACCGCAAGCACCGGGTTCGGCAGGGCGGCGCCCCAGTGCGCCATCAGAAGCTGCTGCTGCGCGATCGTCCAGCCCAGATCGGCCAGGTCATGCGCGTAGCCGTGCTGGCCGTGGAAACGGAAGGTGAAGATGGAAAGCCCGATGTCACGCGGGTCGCGCACGCAATGAATGATCCGCGCCCCCGGCAGCATCAGGCCGACCAGACCAAGATACAGATAATTGCCCGGCATCTTGTCGACGATGCGGGTCTTCTCCGGCGCCAGCGCGTGCAGGTCATCGAGGTAGTGGTGCGCCGCCGCGTCCAGCGTGGCGGCCTCCAGCGCGGCGATGCGGGCCACCGCCTGGGCCTCGTCGCGCCCGCCGCCGAGGGCGGCGAAGGCCTGGGACAGCGCGCCGCGCTCGCCGGCGCCGTGCACCTGCGCATGCGCCGCCAGGATCTGCTCGCACAGCGTGGTGCCGGACCGCGGCATGCCGACAATGAACACCGGCGCCGGATCGGCATTGGCCGCCCGCGCGCCGGCGGTGAAACGGGCGCGGTCGAGCAAGGCGATGCAGGCATCGATGAAGCCGCGGTGCCGCTCGCGCGAGAATGGCTGGCTGCGGCGCAGCAGCGTGTGGCCGGCCTGCCAGTGGGCGACAGCGGCGGCCGGATCGTTCTGGCCGGACCAGAATTTCGCCAGATCGTAATGCGCCATGATCTGGTGTTCCGGCACCGCATCGGGTCCCATCGCCCACAGCGCCGCCGCCATGCGCTCCGCCTCGCGGCCGGCAACCGCGAGGTCGCCTTCGCACTGCGCCAGCAGCAGCTGCCGCCAGTGCCAGAGCGGGGCGATCTCCGGCGGGATCGGGCCGAGGGCGGCCAGCTCCGCCAGCACCGGCCGCGCCTCGGCCGGGCGGTTGAGCTGCAGCAGGGCGAGCGATGTCTGCAAATACCAATGGCGCAGGGCGCGCAGGTCGGCGGGCGGTGCGGGGGCGGCGCCGAGCAGGGCGAGCGCCTCGGCCGGGCGCTCCTCGGTCAGCAGCTCGGCCGCCAGGTTGAGCCGGGCGCCGGCATTCCCGGGCGTGCGGTCCAGGGCGTCGCGCAGCAACGCCTCGGCCGCCTCGGCCTCGCCGGTAATGCGCAGGAAGGCGCCGAGATTGGCGGTGGCGACCGGATGGCCAGGCGCGTGGCGCAGGGCAGCGCGCATCGCAATCTTGGCGTCCTCGATGTCGCCCTGGCGGTAGCGGGCGAGGCCGAGATTGATCCAGGCCTCCGGCAGGCCGGGGGCGAGGCGCAGCGCATCGGCGAAGGCGGATGCTGCCCGCGTCGGCTCGTCCAGCGCCATCCAGGCCTGGCCGTAGGCATACAGCGCCTGCGGCAGGTGTGGCGCGGCGTGGCAGGCGTCGCTGGCGGCGCGCAGGGCGGCGCGCTTGTCGCCGGCAGCGGCATGGGCGGCGGCCTGCTGCAACAGGCGGGCGGCGCGCGCGGTGGCGTCCGGCTGGGTGGGATCGGCGGGCAATGCGGAGGCTCCGCTTCTGTGGCGTTGGCGGGTGGAGCGATCCGCCCGGGGATGCGGCGCTCAAATCCGGTCTCCCGAACAATCCGGGCAACGGATCGTCGTGCTGTGTGCCCTCAGATCGCCCGCATTGGCAATGACCTGGCAGTCCTCAGGCGGCCACCACGGACTGGTGAAGTTCGCCGGCACGCGCGGCCAGGTGTCGGCGTATCGCCATCGGCACCTGCCGGTGCGACCGGGCACGCGGAATCCATGGTGCTGATCGCCGAGCCGCCGGCGGAGACGGTCTCGAAGCCGCCGCTGCTCACGTTGATGGTTGTCATCGTCTTGTTCCTCTCAGCCGGCGGAAGGGGGGATGGTGGCGGATGCGGCGGCGTGGCCGGCGAAGCCGGGAATGCGGGCGATGGTCTGGCGGACGTGGTCGGCGGTGATCAGGCGGGTGCACTCGAACTGCCGCTCGGTGCCGGCATGGCGTGGGCACCACAGGAAATCCTTGTGGTCGAAGCGCAGCCGCACATCGTTCCAGCAGCCGGTGCAGGCGTGCCAGTTGATCACCCGGTAGGGGGTGGCGAATTCGTTGTTGGCATGGGTGAAGCCGCTGATCATCACCACCGGCGTGCCGGCCGCCCAGGCCAGCCAGGCCAGCCCGCTGCTCAAGCCCACGAAGAACGCCGCGTGGCGCAGCCAGCGCGCCCGCTCGGCCAGCGGGCGGTCGCCGGTTTCGTCCTGCACGCCGTGCGGAATGTGGGTCCAGGCCAGGCCGGCGCCGTGCACCGCTTGCAGGTCGATGCAGACCACACGGTAGCCGCTGGCCTGCAGGAAGGCCACCACCTCGCGCCAGCCATGCGGGTTGTTCCACTTTTTGCACTGCGAGGAACTCTGCACGGCGATGCACACATAGGGCTCGGCGAGCGGCCGGCTGTCATCGGGCAGGGCCAGGCGCGGCGGTTCCTCCTGCGGATCGACGCCGAGAATATAGCCGGCAGTGCGGTGCAGCCCGACATGGCGGAAATCGGTCGGCTGCCAGATATGCTCCGCATCATCGAAGAACAGGCCGACGCAATAGCTGGCGTAGAACTGCTCCGGCCGCACCTGCTCATGGGTGATGAAGGTGATGTCGGGGTAGGCGTCGCGGAACAGCGGGATGAGTTTTTCCGCCATCGCGCAGGTCAGCCGGCAGCGGTGGCGCTGCTGGAATTTCACCGCGTAGGGGAACCAGCCGATGGTGTCGCCCAGCGTGCCGACCGGAAGCTGGATCAGTACCTCGCGGGCGGTGGCGTCGTAGTCGTGGCGGAACACGCTCTGCCCGCCGCGCCACACCTCGATGGCGAAGCGGACGAAATAGCGTTTCGAACTGCTGACGAAGGCGCCGGTGTTCTCCGACTGGAACAGGATGTTGCCGGTGTCGAGATCCCGCAGGCAGATGCGCCAGTCGCCCGCCGGCAGCAGCACCCGGCAGCCGAGGTTGAAATCGAACAGAATGCCGTCCGGGCCGGGCTGCGTCGGCCGCTCCGCCGGCGGCACATAGGCCGGCCGGCTGTCGGCGGCCGAGGGCTGGGCACGCGTATCGCCATCGTCCACAGACCCCTGTGGCCGCACAGAGCCGTCCATCGACAAACCACCTCGTTATGGCGGGCGGCGTCCGCTCCCCGTGACCGGGCCGGCGCGATCGGCAGCCCGACCGGACAAAACAATCCCATACGAAACCGGAATTTACGCGATTTGTAAAGAAATGGCCCGGCGGGCGATTTGTGACGAAGCATTGCGCCCGGGGCGCGCTCCAGCAGAAGCAACCGGCGACGCGGCCATCGAGGATGTCAGGCGCAGGCTGTGTGCCCCCGCGTTGGCAATGACCTGGGTCCTCAGGCGGCCACCACGGACTGGTGAAGTTCGCCGGCACGCGCGGCCAGGTGTCGGCGTATCGCCATCGGCACCTGCCGGTGCGAGCGGGCACGCGGCAGCGGCAACTCGGCAATCTCCCGGCCTTCGGGGTACAGCGCCAGATGCTCGTTCCAGTTGTCGAAGCCCATGCGATCGACCGTGTCCACGAAGGTCTCCGCCGGCACGCCCTCGGCCAGGATCAGCGCCTGGTCGGCCAGTTCCACGTGATAGTAGGTCAGGATCGTCGGCACGTCCGCCTCGCGACGGATCGTGCTGCCGTTCACCAGCGCGCCGGCCTGGATCAGCACGCCGCACACCAGCAGGGCGTGGTCGGGCGAGACCAGCAGGTCGCGCACCGGGATGTTCTCCTCCAGCGCCCCGGCGGTGATGCGGATCGGCAGCACCCGCAGCGGATCGGCGAACACGCGGGAGACGGTCTGCCGGCCGATCCACAGCACCGGTTTCGCCTCGCCCTCGACAGTGAGCACCAGATCGCCGATCGCCAGCGACTCCACCGCCTGCTCGCCGTTCGGCACGCGGACCCGCGTGCCTGGCATGAAGCAGATCGTGTCGGTGACGACGACAGTGGTGGTGTTGTCGGTGGCGGTGGCGTTCGCCGTATCGGTGTCGGTGATGGTGAAGGTGGTGGTGACGGTCTGGCCCGGCGCGACCTGTCCTGCTGTTGGCGTGAACACCAGGCCATCCAGCGCAGCGGTGACCGCGGCGGCGCTGTCGGTGTCGGTATAGTCACCGGTGGTGGCGTCGTAGCTGAAGCCGCCCAGGTTCGATAGCGTGCCGTTCGCCGTATTGGACAGCGCGACCGTTACTGTCTCGGTCTGGCCGGGATTCGAATCCGTGATCGTGACGGTCGAGAAGGGGGCGATAGTTGCCTGATCGCTCACCGCCTGGCCCGCGACGGTGCCGATGATCGTCGGGAAGACGGTGCTGGCCACCTGAAACCCAGTGTTGCTCAGTTCGAACACCGTGCCGAGGCCGTTCGTCCCACCCTCGCCAGTCGTGCCGAAGAGTTCCCCGGCGGCATCGGCAATCAAACCAGTAGAAGGGTAAGCCCCGTTGGTACCGTTGAAGGTAAGTAGTGTCTTCAGCGTGTAACTGCCGCCACCGTTGTTCACCAATTCGAACACCGTGCCATAGCCGAACGAGCCGCCGTTTTGTGTCATGCCGAAGAGGTCCCCGGCGGCGTCGGCGATCAGAAAAGACGGGGCAGCCCCGTTGTTCCCGTTGAAGCTGACCAATGTCACCAGCGCCCCGAAGCCGCTTGCGACTTTCGGAATCTCGAAGACCGTGCCATCGTTGTTCGCGCCGCCGTCTCCTGTCGCGCCGAAGAGGTTCCCGGCGGCATCGGCAATCAGTCCGCCAACCGGGTCCGCCCCGTTGTTGACGTCGAAGTTGACCAATGTGGTTGGCGTAGTGGCGAAGCTCCCGCCGGTGTTGGCAATCTCGAAGACTGTGCCATAGCCGTTCGTTCCACCGTCTTGTGTTGTTCCGAAAAGGTTCCCGCCGTCGGCGATCAAATCGTTTGGGACATTCCCGTCATACGAAAGGAGCCCGCCACTCGTGAGGCTGTTGAAAGTGACCACATTGCTCAGCGTGTAGCTGCCGCCGCCGCTGTTCCCGAGCTCAAATACCGTGCCCTCGCTGTACGCTGTCCCTTGCGCCCCAAACGTCCCGCCCGACGACGTCGTTCCGAAAACGTTCCCGGCGGCGTCGGTGATCAGGCCGCCAAGCGGGTTTGCGCCGTCCGTGCCGTTGAAGTTGACGAGCGTATTCAGCGTGTAGCTGCCGCTTCCATTGTTCACGAGCTCGAATGCTGTGCCATCGCCATACGTGCCCCATGGGCCATCGCCAAACGCGCCATCGCCATACGCGCCACCTAACCAAGTCGTACCGATGAGGTTCCCGGCGCTATCGGCGATCAGACCGCCACCCGGGTAATCCCCGTCGATGCCGTTGAAGCTGAACAGCGTGTTCAGTGTGTAGCCGCCTCCGCTGTTTTTAACGAGCTCGAATACCGTGCCGAGGCCGTTCGTCCCACCCTCGCCAGTCGTGCCGAAGAAGTCCCCGGCGGCGTTGGCGATCAGACCGTTCGGGTATTGCCCGTCCGTGCCGTTGAAGCTGAACAGTGTGGTGAGAGTCGGCGCGTTGGTGGTGACGGTAAGATCAGTCCCCGCGCCGCCATCCGATGCGAGCGCGAACATTTCGCCAGCAAAATTTTGGGTCGGGTCGAGCTGGAGGTCGAGCGTGCCCGCGCCGATTCCGGTGATCTGCAGAACGTTTCCGGCCAGCAGAGTGGCCTGGGCGCCGGACAGGTAGGACTCGTTGGCCAGATCGATCGTGTCGGTCGCGGCGAAGCCGGAGATCGTGGCGGTCGGCATGGCCGTGCCGTCGATCTGCAACGTCGCGCCAGGACCATCAAAGTGGACGGTATTGCTGCCGGCGAAGGCACCGCTGGCGAGTTCCAGCGTGGCGCCGTTCTCGATCTGCAGCGTCCCGGTGCCGTCGACGCTGCCGCCGAGCTTCAGGGTGCCAGTGGCGACGTCCACGGTGCCGGTGTTGGTAAAGGCGACGCCGATCGTGCTGGTCCCGGTGCCGCCGGTCTTGGCGATGGTGCCGGCATTGGTCAGGGCGGAGTTGCCGCCAACGATACTGCCATCATCGGCGGTGAAGTCGAAGCTGGCGCCGGCGGCGATGATGAGAGAGATCACACCGCCGAGCTGGAGACCGCCGCCGTCGTCGATCGCGCCGTTGTCGGTCCAGACGTCGCCATTGGGAGATGAGGTGGCGTCAGAGATGAGCTGAAGACCGTTGTTGTTACCGGCATCCAGGATGGTGACGGTGCCGGTGGTGACGAAGTCGCCGCCGCCAAGCTCGACGACGCCGTTGCCGGTACCGCCGATCGTTCCACCCAGCGAGCCTCCGCAATCCAAGTCCAGCGTGCCGGAACTCGCGGTGATCGTGCCGGTGCTCGCGATCGCGACCGGGATGCTGGTTGTGCCGGTGCCGGCTGTCTTGGCCAGGACGCCGGCGTTGCTCAATGTCAGGACAGCGTCCACATAAGACCGCCCGGCATTGGGGAGGACGAACGCTTGGCCATCGGCCGTGAAATCGAACTGGCCGCCGGCCAGGTTGCTGATCGTTACCGTGCCAGTGCCAGAGGGCCAGCCGTACGAGATCAAGCCTGCGTCGCTCACGGCGCCGCTGTTGTCCCAGACCAAGCCGCCATCCAGTTGCACGTTCGCGCTGATGCTCGTGGTGCCGGTGGTCAGCAGTGTGCCGGGACCATCGATCTGCGGCCCGTTCAACCACGCCGCGCTGCCGTTCAGCGCCACTGCGCCTGAAAGGGTGAGCGTTTGGCCGTTGCCGATCGACAGCGTACCCCCGTCTATCGCCAGCGCACCTGTGATGGTTTCCGCCGTGCCGCCCACCGTGAAGCTGCCACTGTCCGGAACACCGACGGGTGCCGCCAGCGCCAGGGTGCCCGCGCCGGTGGCGCCGAGTGTTCCGGACAGCACACCGCCGACCAGTTCCAGAGTGCCGGAACTCGCGGTGATTGTGCCGGTGTTCGCGACGGCGGTCCCCATGACGGTCGTGCCGGTGCCGCCGGTCTTGGCCAGCACACCGGCGTTGTTCAGTACCATCCCACCGAACCCATAGCCATCGGCGGTAAAGTCGAACACGCCGCCGGCCAGGTTGTTGATCGTCACGTTGGAAGACACGCCCATCGTGATCCCACCCGGCGCCTCGTCACTTACGGTGCCGCTGTTGTCCCAGACCAAGCTCCCACTCACGGCAGGAGATCCCGTTGATCCGGTAATGGTCGTGGTGCCAGTGGTCAGCAACGTACCGGGACCGGTAATCACCACACCGTTCCACGTCGCCGCGGCCAGCGTCAGCGTGCTGCCACTTCCGATCTCCAACATGGGGGCGCTGACCGCGGCAGTGGTGGTGAACACGGCATTGCTGACCACCAAATCGCCATCATCCACCACCTCCCCAACGGACATCAGCGAGAGTGTGCCGACGTTGATGGTACTACCGTTGTCCAGTTGCAGGCCTGCGACGACGCCCAACCCGCCAACCGTCAATGTGCCGGCAGTGATCGCCCCGCCGCTGTTTACGTTCATCCCCCCTTCGTCGACCGTCAGCACGCCCGTTACCGTCAAGGTGCTGTTGACCTGCAAATTGGTTTCACCCCAATCGCCGGCCGCCAGCGTCAGCGTGTTGGCCTCCGCCGGCGAATCGATCGTTATCGTATAGCTCGTCGCGGAACCCCCGATCGCGGCGATCATCACGTCAGCCGCGGCGCCCGGAACCCCATTCGGGGTCCAGTCCGCGGCCGTGGACCAGTCGCCGTCGATGGGTGACGTCCATTCGACGTTGCCGCTGATCGGCGCCACGTCGGTCGCGACGACGCCCGTCGTGCTGTCCGTGGCGGTGGCCCCCGCCGTATCGGTGTCCGTGATGGTGAAGGTGGTGGCAACGGTCTGGCCTGCCGGGACCTGATCCGCGGTTGGCGTGAACACCAAGCCGTCCAGCGCAGCGGTGACCGCAGCGGCAGTGCCGATGTCGGTATAGACGCCGGTTGTCGCGTTGTAGCTGAAGCCGCCCAGGTTCGATAGCGTGCCGTTCGCCGCATTGGACAGCGCGATTGTCACTGTCTCGGTCTGGCCCGAATTCGCATCCGCGATCGTGACGTTCGAGAATGGTGCAATGTTTCTTGGATCGGTCACTGCCTGGTCCGCGACCGTGCCGCTGATCGTCGGGGGGACGGCTATGGTAAGATCAGTCCCCGCGGCACCATCCGACGCGAGCGAGAATGTGGCGTTGGAGAAGTTCTGAGTGTCCGTCCGGAAAGTTCCTGTGGAAAAAGAGGGGGTTACGAGCGGCCGCTGGTGACCTTCTCATCGAGAGTTCAATTGGATGGCCTGCCGTTGTCCTGGAGCGCGGTTTGGCGCGTTGTGGTCCACCGCTAAC
>CAIXDS010000053.1 GCA_903918195.1 uncultured Acetobacteraceae bacterium
CTGAGCGGCGCGGGGTAATTGGGTGAAGGTAGGCCCGGGGCAGAGCCCAGGGCTTCCATCACCCAAATACCCCGCCGCCAGCGCGCGCAGCCGCTGCAGCACCGCCTCGGTCTCCGGCGCCGCCGCGCGCACCGCGTCCACCAGGGTCAGCGGGATGTCGGGCGTGCCATCCTCGCCGACATAGGCCATCGACCATGCCGGGAAGGCGCGGGCCGCGACGGGTCCGTCCTCGGCCATCGTCACCTCGCTATGGCGCGGATCGGCGGCAATTGAATCAAACACCGACTGCACGGCCGCGTGCGGACCTTCCAGCGCCTGCGCGAACCGCCAGCCCTGCAGCATCAGCGCACCGGTCACGCCCAGTTCGGCATTGCGCCGCCGTGACGTCGCCAGAATCTGCGCCAGGGCCACCGCCACGGCGACCGCATCGCCGGTGAGTTGGCTGCGGCTGACATAGACCAGCCGGCGTAACGTCAGGGCACCGGCGTCACTGGGGGCGGGCGCGATCATGCGAGAATTCTATAGAAGAAAGCACGAAAGGCCAGGGGCTCTGCCCCTGGACCGCATCACCGCAGCACGATCTCCACCCGCCGGTTCTGCGGTTCGCGCACCCCATCCGCGGTGGCCACCAGCGGCTTCGCCTGGCCGAACGCCTGGATATCGATCGCCTGCTTCGCCACGCCGTGTTTCACCAGTTCCGCCGCCACCGCCTCGGCGCGCCGGCGTGACAGCGCCAGATTGTATTGCGGCGTGCCGGTGCGGTCGGCGTGGCCCGCCACCTCGATGCGCGTCACCTGCACGCGGCTGGCATTCTCCGCCGCCTCGGCAACGATCTGCCGCGCCCGGTCGGTCAGGGCCGCGCTGTCCCAGTCGAAGAACACCAGGTAGTTGCGCGCGGGCGCCGGAGCCGGAGCCGCGGTGGCGGCTGGTACCGCGGCCGGCGGCGCCGGCGGGGGCGCCACGTTGAAGGCGTAGCGGACACCCAGCATCACGGCATGGTTGTTGTCGTCGGTTGCATAGGCCGACACGCCGTTTACCACCGGGAACTTCCGCTGCCCGGCCACGCCGAGAAAGCGGTATTCCGCGGTGACCGACAGCCCGACCACCCAGGGAATCGGAAAGGATGTGCCGGCAATCGCCTGGTAGGCAAAGGACGGGTCGGAAATCGTCACGCCGCCCCGGGTTAGCTGCACCCACTGCGACCCGGCGCCGGCGCCCAGATAGGGATAAACCCAGGGCGAGCCGATATCCATGTCGAACAGCACGTTCGCCATGGCGCCGGTTTTCTGCTCGGCACCGGTCAGCGCGGAACTGTTGGCGGAATTCACGCTGTTGCGCCGCCAGCTTCCCTCGGCCTCGATGCGCACGCCGTTGCCGAAGCCCCAGCCGATGCTGCCCAGCCCGGCGAAGCCGGTGCTGAAATTGGCGTCCAGCGTCGGGCCGGGCGACGGGCCGGTGTGCAGGCGCACGCGGGTCTGCTCCTCCCAGGTCGCCCCCGCGCCCGCGCCGACATAGAGGCCCTGGATGGGCTGCGCCCGTGCCGCCAGCGGCAGCATGAGAAGGGTGGCGGCGAGGAGGGTACGCTTCATGGGATCGACCTGTTCCGTTTGCGAGCCTGCGCAACGCGGGCATAAGTATCCGGAACTTGCGGACCGGCGCGGCTGCGCACCAGCCCAGGCTTGCGCGGGCCGCCAAACGGTACCGCAACTGTGGCTGATCCGCAACATGAGGCATGCGCCCCACGTCAGGCCATCAAACGATTTTCCCCTCGAAGGGCGGCAGCAGGTCGGGGCTTTCGAACTCCAGCACCCAAAGATCGGGATCGAACTTCACCTGCCGGGCCACATAGGCATCCGCCGTGTCCTGCGCCACCGGCCCCGATCCGGTGCCGCGAATCCAGGCCGCGCTTCCCTCCGCCGTGCGCATCTGCGACAGCACGGACAGCCCCTCACGCCCGCGCAGCACCACCAGCACGCCCCCCGCATCCGGGTCGCCCTTGCGCAGCACCGCGCCGTAGCGCCCGGTGGCGTTGCCCAGGCGCACCGCCATGCTCACCCAGATTTCCGCCTTCACCCGCGGCTCGGCCATCAGCGCGGCGCCCGCCCAAACAATCTGCTCATGCCGGGCACTCAGCCCGGGCAACGCGAACTTGGCAAGTCCCCGCGTGGCGGATGGGACCGGGCTGGCAATCCGTCGCGCTCGCACAACATCCTGGCCGGGCTGACCGAGCCGGAGCAACCCGATGGGGCAAGCGATGCGAAAACTGTATTCCAGCCTGCTGGCAGTGGCCGCGCTTGGCCTCGCCACCCCGGCCGCGCGGGCGCAGGACAGGATAAGCTTCGGCATCGACTGGCTCGCCGAGGCTGAGTATGGCGGCTATTATCAGGCGCTAGCCGCCGGCATCTACCGCCGCCACGGGCTGGACGTCACCATCCGCCAGGGCGGCCCCAGCGTGAACCAGACGCAGCTTCTGCTGGCCGGGCGGCTGGATGTGAGCATCGCGTCGAACGGTTTCATCGCCATGAATTTCGTCGCGGAACGGATTCCCTTCCGGGTGGTGGCGGCGATGTTCCAGAAGGACCCGTCGGTCCTGATCGCCCATCCCGGCCAGGGGAACGACAGTTTCCCCGCGCTGAAGGGCAAGCCGATCATGATCAGCGCCGATACCCGCGCCGGCTGGTGGAATTTCCTGCGGGCGAAGTTCGGCTATTCGGACGCGCAGATCCGGCCGTACACCTTCAACCTGCAGCCATTCCTGGCCAACAAGGGGGCGATCCAGCAGGGATTCCTCGGCTCCGAGCCGTTTTCCATCCGCCAGCAAGCCGGCTTCGACCCGGTGGTGCTGCTGGTCGCGGATGGCGGTTTCACCGGCTATGCCCAGCTCCTCGCCACCGCGGACAGGCTGATCGACAGCAAGCCGGATCTGCTGCAACGTTTCGTCGATGCCTCGATCGAGGGCTGGGCCGCCTATCTCGACGGCGATCCGGGTCCGGCCAACGAACGGATAAGAAAGGACAATCCGGAGATGACCGACGCGTTGCTGGCGTACGGACGGGACGCGCTGAAGAAACATGGCATCCTGACCTCGGGCGATGCCGCAACGAAAGGCATCGGCGCCATGACCGAGGCGCGCTGGGCGGACTTCTTTACCTCCAGTGCCGGCGAGGGTCTGTATCCGACTGGCCTGGATATCCACCGCGCCTATACGGTGCAGTTCGTCAATCACAAGGTCGGACTGCAGCAGTAGGCCTGTGCTCACGCTGGACCGCCTCGGCCGCCGCTTCGCCAACGGCACGCAGGCGCTGCAGGGCGCCTCGCTTCGAATCGGCCAGGGCGACTTCGTGGCCCTGCTCGGCCCGTCCGGCTGCGGCAAGTCCACCCTGCTGCGGCTGATCGCCGGGCTGGATGCGCCCGATCAGGGGCGCCTGGTCTGGGATGGCGGGGCGGCCCCGGCGCCCGGCGAGATCGGCTTCGTGTTTCAGGATGCCACCCTGCTGCCCTGGGCGGATGCCGCCGACAACGTCTTTCTGCCGCTGCGCCTGCGCGGGCGCGACCGGCGCTCGGCCGCGCCCGAGATTCAGGCGGCGCTGGCGCGGGTCGGGCTGGAGCGGTTCGCGCAGGCCCGCCCGCGCGAGTTGTCGGGCGGCATGCGCATGCGTGTCTCCATCGCCCGCGCCCTGGTCACCCGCCCGCGCCTGCTGCTGATGGACGAGCCCTTCGCCGCGCTGGACGAATTCACCCGCTTCCGGCTGCAGGAAGACCTGCTGACGCTGTGGCGGGAACTCGGCTGCACGGTGGTGTTCGTCACCCATTCGACCTACGAGGCCTGTTTCCTCGCCCGGCGCATCGTGCTGATGACCCCCCGCCCCGGGCGCATCGCCACCGAAATCGATTCTTCCCTCTCGCACGGCCCCGAGACCCGCCTCGCCCCCGCCTACACCGCCCTGGTCGCCGAGGTAACCCATGCGATGCAGGCGGCGATGAGCTCGCCCCCTCCCCCCGGCCCCGGGGACGCCCCAAGATGATCCGCCTCGCCCCGTACCTGTTCGCCGCGTTCTTTCTCGTGCTGTGGGAAATCGCGGTGCGCGTCTCCGGCGTGCCGGAATATCTGGTCCCCGGGCCGGTCGCCATCGTCGGCGCTTTCCGCGCCGACCCGCTGCTGTTCCTGACCTCGCTCGCCTCCACCCTGGGGGTCACCGCCACCGCGATTGTCGTCTCCGCCGTGCTCGGCGTGGTCCTGGCGCTGGTGATGCAGGCCAGCCCACTTGCCCGCGCCGCCTTTCAGCCCTGGACCGTGGTGCTGCAAGTGACGCCGATCGTTGCCATCGCCCCGCTGGTGATCGTCTGGGTGGGCGATCCCTTCGCCTCGGTGGTGATCTGCGCCACCATCATTGCCTTCTTCCCGGTGTTCTCAGCCACCGCCGCCGGGCTGGCCGCCGCCCCCGCCGACCTGCTCGACCTGTTCCGCCTCAACGGCGCCGGACGCTGGGCCACGCTGCGCCTGCTCCGCCTGCCGGTCGCCCTGCCTTATTTCCTCGCCGGACTGCGCATCTCCGGCGGCCTCGCTTTGGTCGGCGCCGTCAGCGCCGAGATCGTGGCGGGCTCCGGCGGGGTCGCCTCCGGCCTCGCCTACCGCATCCTGGAGGCCGGCTACCGGCTGCAGGTGGCGCGCATGTTCGCCGCCCTCGCCCTGCTCTCGGCCAGCGGGGTGGCGATCAACGCCGCCCTCGGCGCGCTCGCCCACGCGCTGCTGCGCCGGCGCGGAGAGGCTTGAAGCGCCGTCGCCCACCTGCCAGAACCGGCACTCGGAGGATTGCCATGACGAAACAGATGACCGACGGCCAGCGCAGCTACGAGGAAAAGCGGGCCGCCAAAGCGGGCCTCAGCCTGGACAAGTGGCTCGAGCTCAAGGAGCGCGAGAAGCGCGAGGAGACCCGCGCCCGCGAAAAAGCGGCCAAGGCCGCCGAGCCCCCGAAGAAACCCGGCTTCTTCAGCCGCCTGATCGAGCGGGCCCACAAGCCCCTGTAGCCAGTAAGCCTGGAGCGCTATCGGACAGGCCGACAGCGCTCCAGGCTCAGGTTTCGCCACGCTCAGTTATCGCAAGCCCAGTCGCCGGCCTGGGCGGGTCGCGGTGCGAACCCGCTCAGGCCGGCATTGCTCCGGTCAGACGATCCGCGAGACCACCCCGTCGCGGCGGATCACCCCGTGGTAGAACGCGCCCAGCAGGTGCAACGCCACCAGAGAAATCAGCACCGCCGCGCCCACCTGATGTGCCTGGCCCAGCCAGTCCGCCCAAACCGCGTTCTTGGCGATGATCGCGGGGATGTTGTACAGGCCATAGATCGACCATGGATACCCGTTGGCGCCGTTGGTCAGGTAGCCGAGCACGGGCTGCACGATCAGCACCAGGTACAGCAACCGATGGTTCAGGTGCGCCAGCGAGTCCGCCCAGCGCGGCGTGCCGCGCGGCAGCGCCGGCACACCCACGGTGAGGCGCACAAGCAAGCGCAGCAGCACCAGCACCAGAATGCTCGCCCCGGTGCCGTCATGCGCCTGATACAGGATCGTTGCCAGCGCGGCCTGCGCCTGATCGTGCGGGTCGAGCGTGCCGATCCACACCCCCACCACCACCTGCGCCACCACCAGAAGGGCTATCAACCAGTGCAGCAGCTTCTGTACCGTTCCGTATTCGTCCGCGTCCGCCATGATCGTCTCCTGTCGTTCCGTGCGTGTTTATGCCCGCGGATACGATCGTGACAAGTGCAAGCGTGACCGTGGCGGCGCATGCCGACTGGAGCGTGGACGGACGCAAGCGCTGGATGGCGGTGGCACGCCGCATGGGGGCTGTCTGGCGCCTCGCCGCCCCGGTATCGGTGGGCGACCCGGCAACCCTCCTGCACCGGTTGCGCGAAACCGACGGCGCGGTGCTGCTCGGCGCCGATTTTCCGATCGGGCTGCCGCGCGACTATGCCGCCGCCCATGGCATCGACGCCGCGTTTCCGGCCTTCCTGCGCGGCCTCGCCGACCGCCCCGGTTTCTTCCAGGTCTGCGCCACGCTGGCCGAAATCGGCCCGGGGCGGCCCTTTTACCCGATGCGGGGCCGCGCCGGCATGACGCGCGCGGCGCATGCCGCCGCCCTCAGCCTGAGCGGTGCGGCGGCGCTGCACCGCGCGGTCGATCGCGCCACCGCCGAGCGCCCGGCGGGAGCGCCGCCGTTCTGGACGCTCGGCGCCAACCAGTCCGGCAAGGCGGCGCTGGCGGCCTGGCGCGACATGCTGATACCGGCGCTGCTGGTCGGCGAGCCGGTCCGACTGTGGCCGTTCGACGGCGATCTGTTCGGGTTGTTATTATCCGGCATGACTGTCATTGCCGAGACCTATCCGGCCGAGGCGCTGCGCCATCTCGGCCTTCCGCACATCGGCAGCAAGCGGCGCCGGGCGGACCGGGTAGCACTGGCGGCGGGACTGCATGCCGCCATGGCGCGGCTGGGCGCCGTGCCGGACCCGGCCATGGTGGCGGCGGTGGAGGACGGGTTCGGCGCCGATGCCGCCGGCGAGGACCGGTTCGACTGCACGCTGGGCGTGCTGTGCGTGCTGAATGTGCTCGCCGGCAACCGCCCCGCCTTCGTGCCCGACGATCCCTGGGTCCGGCGCTGGGAAGGCTGGGTGCTCGGCCAGACCGCGCTGCCGGCGTAACCGCCGCCGGTCACTGCACAAGGACGTCAGTGCACCGGGCCGTCAGTGCACCAGCGAGACCAGCATCTCGTGCTGCTGCACGGCGGCGATCGCCAGATCGCGGTCGCCGGCCACCGCCATGGGGGTGCCATCGGCGGCATGGATGGCAAAGGCCCGCGCGCCGTTCATCATCACCGGCTTGACGTAGGCAATCTGCGACACGCCCAGGCGGGCGAGCTGCTCGATGGACAGGTGGCGGATATCAACCGGCTCGGGAACGGCGACGCCGGTCGTCTGGGTGGTCATCTGCGTTCTCCTGGCGGGGCCGGCGCACCGTTCTGGTCGCGCCGCACCGCTTGATGGTTCGGGGCGCCGGGGTAGGCGCGCCCGCTCGTGACCCGTCAGCGATCGCGGTTGCTGTCCACGACCGCGGCGGTGCCGTTGCCCGGCTTGCGTATCTCGATGGTTTTGACCCGGCACTCCGGTTGCGGCCGGGCGAGGTCCACGTGCAGCAGGCCGTTGTCCAGCCAGGCGCCGCGGACTTCGATGCCTTCCGCGAGGACAAAGGCGCGCTGGAACTGCCGCGCGGCGATGCCGCGATGCAGGAAGACGCGTCCCTGCGAGTCGTCGGTCTGGCGGCCGCGGATGACCAGCTGGTTGTCCTCCTGCGTGATCTGCAGATCGTCCATGGTAAAGCCGGCGACCGCAAGCGTGATCCGCAGCCCGGTCTGGCTGACCTGTTCGATATTGTACGGCGGATAGCCGTCCGACGAGGTCTTCGCCGCCCGCTCGAGCATCTGCTCGAGGTGGTCGAACCCGAGGAACAGCGGGGATGCAAACAGACGTGTGCTCAAGGCGGCCTCCTCCTGAGAGCGAAGCGTTGGCGGGTCCCGAAAGTGGCGGCCCGTCGGCAGCTGATTTTGGCAGCCTTATGCAGCGTTGCAAGGGTGGGCGGACATTGATCCTCTGCCATGGTGCCGCTACATGGGCGACATGGACGCTGCATCCCTCGCGGTCCCCCCGGCCGCCCCCCTTCCCGTCGCCACCCCCCTGGCGCGGCCGAACGACGTCGAGCAGGCGTCGATCCTGCCCACCTCAATCCTGGTCGCGCCGCATCCGCTGCTGAAGGCCCGCTGTCGCCCGGTCGCGGACACCGACATCGAGCAGGTCCGCGCGCTGCTGCCGCGCATGTTCGCCAGCATGTACAACGCCCCCGGCATTGGCCTGGCGGCGCCGCAGGTGGGCGTGCTGCTGCGCCTGTGCATCGTCGATCTGATGCCCGACCACCGCAAGGCGCCGTTTGTGCTGATCAACCCCGAGGTGGTCGCCGAAAGCGACGAGATGGCCAGCCGCGAGGAGGGTTGCCTGTCGCTGCCCGGTCAATACGCCCAGGTGGTTCGTCCCGCCCATGTCAAGGTCCGCTTCACCGACGAAACCGGCGCCCGCCGCGAGGTCGAGGGCGAGGGCTTGTTCGGGGCCTGTCTGCAGCACGAGATCGACCACCTCGACGGCGTGCTGTTCGTCGATCACATTTCGGTGCTGAAACGCAACATGCTGATGCGCCGGCTGGCCAAGGATCAGCGCCAGAAAGTGCGTTAGACGGTGCGTCTCGCCTTCATGGGCAGCCCGGATTTTGCCGTGCCGGCGCTGCGCGCGCTGCACGCGGCCGGGCACCAGATTGTCGCCGTCTATTGCCAGCCGCCGCGGCCCGCCGGACGCGGCCATGCGGTGCGGCCCTGCCCGGTACACGCGGCAGCCGAGGCGCTGTCCCTGCCCGTGCGCACGCCGGCCCGGCTGCGCCGCGATGCCGCGGAGCATGAAGCCTTTGCCGCGCTCGACCTCGATGCGGCCGTGGTGTGCGCCTACGGGCTGATCCTGCCCGCGGCCATGCTGGCCGCGCCCCGGCGCGGCTGCCTGAACATCCATGCCAGCCTGCTGCCGCGCTGGCGCGGCGCCGCCCCCATCCAGGCCGCCATCCTGGCCGGCGACACCGAGACCGGCATTACCATCATGCAGATGGAAGAAGGGCTGGACACCGGCCCCATGCTGCTGCGCGAGGCGGTGCCGATCACCCCCGCCACCGACGCGACCGCGCTGCACGACGCCCTGGCGGCGCTCGGCGCGCGGCTGATCCTGCAGGCGCTGGACGCGGCGCCACCGCCCGTCCCGCAGCCCGACGAAGGCGCCACCTACGCCCCCAAGCTCACCCGCGAGGACGGCAAAATCGACTGGACGGAGAGCGCCACCGCGCTCGACCGGCGGGTGCGGGCGCTGAACCCCTGGCCGGGCACGTTCGCCACGCTTGCCGGCGAGACGCTGAAAATCCTCGCCGCGCGGCCGGAAGCCGGCACCGGCACGCCCGGGACAGTGCTGGACGACGCGCTGCTGGTGGCCTGCGGCACCGGCGCGCTGCGGCTGGCGCGGGTGCAGGCGCCGGGGCGTGCTGCCATGGACGCGGCCGCCTTCCTGCGCGGGCGGGCGGTGCCAGCCGGTACGCAGCTGGGGTGAGTCCCGGCCTGCCTTCCTGATGCCCCGATACGCTCTCCGGCTTGAATACGACGGCACCGGGTTCGTCGGCTGGCAAATCCAGGGCACCGGTCTGTCGCTGCAAGCCGTGCTGGAAGCCGCCGCCGCAAAACTGGCCGGCGGCCAGCACGTCGCCAGCATCGTCGCCGGGCGCACCGATGCCGGCGTGCATGCCGAGGCCCAGGTGGCGCAGATCGATCTGCCGACCGCCTACGCGCCCGACCGCCTGCGTGACGCGCTGAACTTCCACATGAAACCGCACCGCCTGGTGGTGCTGCAGGCCGCGCCGGCGCCGGCCGGATGGAACGCCCGCTTCTCGGCGACCGGCCGCGCCTACCGCTTCCGCATCCTCGACCGGCGCCCCCGGCCGGCGCTGCTGGAAGGGCGCGTCTGGCATGTCGAACGCCGCCTAGACGAGGCCGCCATGGCGGCGGCGGCGGCCAGCCTGCTCGGGCGGCATGATTTTACCTCGTTTCGGGCCAGTTCCTGCCAGGCCAACAGCCCGCTGCGCACGCTGGACCGGCTCACCGTCGCGCGCCACGGCGACATCATCGAGATCGCGGCGGAAGCCCGCAGCTTCCTGCACCATCAGGTGCGCAACATCGCCGGCACATTGAAACTGGTGGGCGACGGCAGTTGGCCGGTCGAACGCGTCGCCGCCGCCCTGGCCGCCCGCGACCGCCGCGCCGCCGGCCCGACGGCGCCGCCCGACGGGCTGGCCCTGACCGGCGTGCGCTACGACCCCGACCCGTTCATCCGGACGTGCCCATGATGCCGAGGAGAAACATCCCGAGGGCGAAATCGAGCCCGACCAGCGCCGCCGCCGGGGCGCCGGGAATGGCCAGCGCCAGCCTGGCGGCAAACCACTCCAGCCACAGCGCCCACCCCATCGCTACCAGCCAGATGGTCTGCGACAGCAGATCGGGCAGGTCCAGCAGGGAGATCAACCCGGCGCTGACCAGCATCAGGTACTGCACCACGTTGCACCAGTTCCAGACGGTGATGAAACGCGGCCAGAGCGGGCCCCGCCCGATGCTGCCGGCCACCCGGTGCGAAATCAGCGCGAACCCGACCCAGCCGATGACATAGCCCAGCAGGTCGAGCAGCAGCGATTCCGCCGGCTCCGGCGGCAGCCCGCTATCCGCCCAGTCCAGCAGGTGCAGGCACAGAAAGGCCGGCAGACAGACCGCGATCGCCCAGAAGCTGCGCGCCGCCACGGCCATCTCGGCCTCGGGCGGTGCCGCGATCAGCAGCATCCCGTCCGGCCGCCCGCGGGCCAGCAGGAAGGCGCCATGCAAAGCATTCCCCAGTCCCGCCGTCATGATGCAGCCCCCTCCGGCAGCCCGGCCAGCAGACGCGGCACGATCACCAGCAGCGCCGAACCGCCATTGACGGTGATCACCAGCAGCGCCGCCCGCCACCAGACCAGCCGCAGCCCCACCCGCGCCACGAACACGTCCAGCACGACACCATAGACCAACAGCGCGGCCAGCCCCACCGCCACCGCTTCCTGCTCGGCGAATCCCACGGTTACCAGCGTGGCCATCAGCATCAGCCCGACGCCGAGCGCCAGCAGCATCGCCCAGCGCGACCAGTTGAACGCGGTGGCATAACGCAGCCATTCCGGCTGCCGCCCGAACAGCCGGGCCATCATCTCCGACAGCACCGGCGGCGCCAGCAGGCCCACCAGCGCGCCGAGCAGCCCGGCCAGCTCATCCGGCCCGCTGCCCGACAGCACGCCAAGCAGCCCGCCCACCGCCGGCAGAGCGACCAGCGGCGCCAGGCTCGTCAGGAAGGCCTGGGGGCTGTCGCCGAACTGCCCCATGCCGTCCGCCCGCAGCATCGCCAGCCGCAGGATGCCTTGCAGGATGCGATCGGCGCGCCCGCTCACCGGCGTGCCCTCACGGCAGGAACGCCGCGATCACGCCGCGGTAGATGCGGGCCAGATCGCGCAACTCGGCGACCGGCACGCATTCGTCGGTCTGGTGCATGGTGCGGCCGACCAGACCGAACTCGGCCACCGGGCAGAGGCGGGTGATGAAGCGGGCATCCGAGGTGCCGCCGCCGGTGTCGAGCCGCGGCTCCAGCCCGGTTTCGGCGCGCAACACCGCCAGCAGCCGCTCGACGGCCGGCCCCGGCGTGGTGAGGAAGCTTTCGCCGCTGACCGCCACGTCGAGGTCGAAACGCTCGGCGTGCTGGGCCAGGGCGGCGCGCAGCCACGCGGTCAGGGAGGCACCGCTGTGGCGGTCGTTGAACCGGATGTTCAGCAGGGCCCGCGCGACCGCCGGGATGACGTTGGCGGCCGGGTTGCCGACATCGATGCTGGTGACCTGCAGCGTCGAGGCTTCGAACCAGTCGCTGCCGGCATCCAGCGGTGCCGCGGTCAGTGCCGCCAGCGCGCGCACCAGCCGGTGCACCGGGTTGTCGGCGCGCTGCGGATAGGCCGCGTGGCCCTGGGTGCCATGGATGGCGATGCGCGCGGTCAGGCTGCCGCGCCGGCCGATCTTGATGACCTGGCCCAGCCGGGCCGGATTGGTCGGCTCGCCGACCAGGCAGAAATCCGGCACCTGGCCGTTCGCCGCCATCCATTCCACCACGCGCACGGTGCCGTCCACCGCATCGCCTTCCTCGTCGCCGGTGATCAGCAGGCTGAGCGAGCCGCGCGGCGGGCCGGATTGCAGGTGCGCCGCAGCGGCAGCCACGAAGGCCGCAATCGCGCCCTTCATGTCGCAGGCGCCGCGGCCATACAGCACGCCGTCGCGCAGCTCGCCGGCGAACGGCGCGGCCTGCCATTCCGCCGCGCCTGCCGGCACGACATCGGTATGCCCGGCAAAGCACAGATGCGGACCCGTGCTGCCGATCCGCGCATATAAATTCTCGATTGCCCCGAAGCGCAGCCGCGTCACCGCGAAGCCGAGCCGCTCCAGCGCGGCGGCGAGCACGTCCTGTGCGCCCGCATCGTCGGGCGTGACCGAGGCGCAGCGGATCAGCGCCTGGGCCAGCGGAAGCGGATCGGTGGTCAATCCCGGAGCAGCTCGTTGATGGAGGTCTTCGCCCGGGTGCGCTCATCGACCCGCTTGACGATGACGGCGCAGGCCAGCGACGGGCCGGGCGAGCCGTCCGGGAAGGGTTTGCCGGGCAGGCTGCCGGGCACCACCACCGAATAGGCCGGCACGCGGCCGTAAAACACCTCGCCGGTGCTGCGATCGACCACCTTGGTGGTGGCGCTGATGAACACGCCCATCGACAGCACCGCGCCGCGCTCGACGATGACGCCCTCGACCACCTCGGAGCGGGCGCCAATGAAGCAATCGTCCTCGATGATGACCGGGGCGGCCTGCAGCGGCTCCAGCACGCCGCCGATGCCCACCCCGCCGGACAGATGCACGTTCCTGCCGATCTGCGCGCAGCTTCCCACCGTGACCCAGGTATCCACCATGGTACCGCGATCGACATAGGCGCCGACATTGACGAAGCTGGGCATCAGCACCACGCCCGGCGCGACATAGGCGCTGCGGCGCACCACCGCGCCCGGCACGGCGCGGAACCCGGCCTGCTGGAAGTGCCGGGCATCCCAGCCGGCGAATTTCATCGCCACCTTGTCCCAGGCCGGCGCGCCGCCGGCGCCGGGGACGATCGATGAATCCTGCAGCCGGAAGGAGAGCAGAACCGCTTTCTTCAGCCATTCGTTGACGCGCCAGCCATCGCCGGTCGGCTCGGCCACCCGCAGCTCGCCCTGGTCGAGCAGCGCCAGCGCCTGCTCGACGGCGGCGCGCGGTTCGCCTTCGGTGGCGACGCCGAGCTGGTCGCGACGCTCCCAGAGAGCCTCGATGGTCAGTCGGAGCGGGTGATCGGTCATTTCGGCGGCAACTCCCCCAGCGCGGCACGCGGCTTCGGCAGAACAGCGCGGTACGCGCGGTGCGGCCCGCATGCCGGCTGGTGCGCGCGGACCATGCGCAGCCGCCGAAGGAGTGTCAATGCGTCTGCCGCGGCCCAGGGGGGCGCCGGCAAGTACACGCCGATTTACACACGAACCGTTAATGCTGGTCCGCGATACTGGCGGCAGCGGCAACCGATGTCCCGCTATGCCGGTTCGAAGCAAGGCAGTCTTGGGCGATGCATCGGGGGGCCGCGCCGGCAGCCCGTACGCAGCATCCCGCCGCGCCCGGCCAGCATCGGGAGATACGCCTGACCATGACACGGGAATCGACCACATCCGCCCCTCCCGGGTTGCCAGGTCCGTGCGCATCGCCGCCCCCGACCACTGGCACCACGCCCAACCGGAGAACCCACCGGAAAGCCCATGAGTGAGCACGCACCGTCCCCGGCCGCCACGCCGCCGCCGGCAAATGTGTATGGCGGTATGCAGGCCGACGAAATAACCCGCGTACGCCTGGGGGCGAGCCCGGAGTCGCCCCAGGATATGCTGCAATGGCTGGCGGCCGACGCGGCGGTGACAGTGCGCGCCGCGGTGGCCATGAACGGCGCCGCACCGGCCGAGGCCGATCGCCTGCTCGCCGGCGACGGTGACGAACGGATACGCTCGATGCTCGCGCGCAAACTGGCCACCCTGCTGCCCAGCCTGCGGGCCGCCGACAGCGACGGTCCGCAGCACCACGCGCTGCCGGTGCTGGCGGCGCTGGTCGCCGACGATGCGGTGCGGGTCCGCGCCACCATCAGCGACGTGGTCAAGGAAATGCCGGAAGCGCCGCGCAACCTCATCCTGCGGCTGGCGCAGGACAGCGCGGTGCCGGTGAGCTACCCGGTCATCCGTCTGTCCCCGCAGCTGACCGCCGACGATCTGCTGGCGCTGCTGGCCGCGCCCCCGAACAGAGCCACCGGCACCGCGGTTGCCGCCCGCGCCGGGCTGACCGCGACGCTGTGCGACGCGGTCGCCGCCAGTGCGGACGCCGCCGCCATCGCCGCGTTGCTGGCCAACCACTCCGCCGCCATCCGCCCGGCCACGCTGGACGCGCTGAGCGCGGCCAGACGCCCGGACTGGCAAGCCCTGATGGCCGACCGGCCGAGCCAGTCGGCCTCCCTGTCGGAGTTCCTGGTTGCCGCCAAGCCGGTGCGGACGCCGACCATGGACGAAGCCATGTGGGAAGCACGCAAGCTGGCGAACGCCGGCGGGCTGGACGAGGCGGCGTTGCTCGGCGCGCTGGAGCGCGGCGAAACGAATATGGCCACCGCCCTGCTGGCGGTGGCCGCGGATGTATCGTGTACCATGGTGGACCGCGCCGTCACGCTGCACAACGCCAAGGCGCTGGTGAGCCTGGTATGGCGCGCCGGCTTTTCCATGCATGTGGCGGTGCCGCTGCAAACATTGCTGGCGCATACGCCGCCGGGGTCGGTGATGCGCGGCGGCCCGAACGGTTCCTTCCCGCTCGCCAAGGAGGAAATGTGCTGGCAGGTCACGCTGCTGAAAAACATGGTGCGCTGACCGGCTGCGGACGGCGCCGTCGATAACCCGGCATTTACACGCGATCCTTTACGATTGGCGGCAGAGGCGACCGCTTCCGCTGCACCACTCCGCGGCCAGACAGCCGCTGACGACGCATCGGGGCGCGACGCCGGCAGCCCGGACGTGGCGTTCCGCCGCGTTCGGTCCACATCGGGGGTTTGGGCTGACCATGAAACGGGTGTCCACGAAATCCGACCTCTCCCGGTCCCCGCGGCTCGTCGCCCCCGAGGCACCGATACTGCCGCCGGCACCGGCACCCGCTCCGGCCTCTCCCGATTCTGGACCGTCTGGCTCCGGACCGTCTGGCACTTCACCGGCCGGCACCATGCTGCGCAGCGCGCTGCTGGACAGCCGCAACCGCTGGCGCAACCTCGTCGCCCTGACCGCGGACCTCGCCTTCGAGACCGATTCCTGGGGCCGCTTCGTGTTCGTCTCGCCCGATCCGGCGCTGGGGTGGCCCGCGCGCACGCTGCTGGGGCAACCGGCGGAGCTGCTGCTGGCGGATGCCGACGGCACATCCGGCTTCAATCCGTTCCGTCCGACCAGCGCGGTGCGCCGCCGCCGGGCCTGGCTGAACCGGCCGGACGGCAGCAGCATCTGTCTCGCCTTCGCCGCCGCCCCGCTGACCGATGCCGAGGGCCGCATCATCGGCGCCCGCGGCATCGGCCAGGACACCTCCGCGCAGGACGACCACGATTCCGCCGTGGCCGCCGCCCTGCGGCGCGGCGAGGTGCTGGACCACATCCTGTGGCGCATGCGCCAGGAAGTGCTGGCTCCCAAGATGATGGAGGCGGCGCTGACCTCGCTGACCACCGCGGTCGGCGCCGAGGGCGCGGCGGTGCTCGACGTGCTGGGGGATGGCAGCCGGCCGGGCGTGCTCTACCAGACCGGCGGCGCGCTGGCGGCGGTGCTGCACACCGCGCTGAGCCTGCTGCAGAACAATCAGGCCGACCCGCAGGTCAGGATGGCGCCGGACGGGCGCAAGCTGCTGGTGTGCGCCAGCCAGACCCGGTTTGCCGAGCAGACCGGGGTCGCGTTGTGGCGCAGTCCCGGCAGCCGCGACTGGGACAACGAGGAGCGTGTGCTGGCCTCCTCGGCCGGCGGCCTCATCCGCATGATCCTCGACCATGACAGCATCCAGCGCGAGATGGCACGCCAGGCCCGCACCGATCCGCTGACCGGGCTGCTCAACCGCCGCGCCTTCATGGACGAGCTGAACCGCCGGCTCGACCGGCTCGACCGCGAGGGGCTGCCCGGGACGCTGATGTTCATCGACCTCGACCATTTCAAGCAGCTCAACGACCTGCGCGGCCACGAGGCGGGCGACATGGCGCTGTGCGTGGTCGCCTCGCTGCTGCGCGACACGGTGCGGCCAACCGACCTGGTGGCCCGCCAGGGCGGCGACGAATTCGCCGTGTGGTTCGACGGTGCCGACGACCTGACCGCCGCCGAGCGGGCCGAGCACCTGCGTACCGCCGGGCCGCGCGCCCTGGCCGCGATGACCGAGGGCGCCGACGTGCCGCTGACCCTGTCGATCGGCATTGCCACCCGCTGGCCCTCCCGCGGGGAGGATATCGAGGCGGTGATGCACCGCGCCGACCAGGCAATGTATCAGGTCAAGCGCAGCGGCCGCGGCCATTGGCGGGTCGCCCATCCGGAGGACGCATGACACCGCTCGCGCCCCCCGCGCCGGTCAGCCGGCCGCCGGCACCGCTGCTTGACGCCATGCCGGCCGACGAGGCGACCCGGGTGCGCCTGGGCGCAAGCCCGGACTCCGCCCCCGACCTGTTGCAGGCGCTGGCCGCCGATCCGGCGGTGACGGTGCGCGCCGCGGTCGCGCTGAACACCGCCGCGCCGGCCGACGCCGACCGCCTGCTCGCCCGCGACCGTGACGAGCGGGTCCGCACCCTGCTGGCGCGCAAGCTGGCCGCCCTGGTGCCCAGCCTGCAGGCGTCCGACCGCGACCGGCTGCAGCTGCACACGTTGCGGGTGCTGACCGAACTGGTCGAGGACGAAGCGGTGCGCGTGCGCGCCGCCATCGCCGACGTGCTCAAGGACATGCCGCAGGCGCCGCGCGACCTCATCCTGCGCCTGGCGTACGACAGCGCGGTGCCGGTGAGCGAGCCGGTCATCCGGCTGTCGCCGCTGCTGACCACCGAGGATCTGCTGGCGCTGCTGGGCGCCGCCCCGCACAGCGCCGCCGCCACCGCGGTTGCCGCCCGCACCGGCCTGAACGAAACGCTGTCCGACGCGGTCGCCGCCACGCCGGACAGCACCGCCATCCGCGCCTTGCTGGCGAACCGCTCGGCCGCCATCCGCGAGGCCACGCTGGACACGCTGGTGACCCGCGCCGCCGAGCGGGCCGACTGGCACGCGCCGCTGGTCCGCCGGCCGTGCCTGTCGCCGGCTGCCGCCCGCGCCCTGTCGGACTATGTGACCACCCACCTGCTGGACGAGATGGCCAGCCGCGCCGACCTGCCTGCCGATGTCACCGCGGAGCTGAAGCGCCGGCTGGAGCAGCGGCGGCAGGGCAGTGCGCCGCCCGAACCGGCGCGGGCGCCGAACATGGACGAGGCCATGGCACAGGCGCGGCTGCTGGCGGACCGCGATGAGCTGAACGAAACGGCGTTGCTCGGCGCGCTGCGGCGCGGCGAGGCGCGTATGGCCACCGCCCTGCTGGCGGTGGCGGCCGACGTGCCCGCCTCCGCCGTTGACCGCGCCGCCACGCTGCGCAGCGCCAAGGCGCTGGTGAGCCTGGTATGGCGCGCCGGCTTCTCCATGCAGGTGGCCGGCCCCCTGCAGACGCTGCTGGCCCGAACCCCGCCGGCGGGCGTGCTGCGCGGCGGCCCCGGCGGCACCTTTCCGCTCGCCGTTGACGAGATGCGCTGGCAGATCGATTTCCTCATGCGCATGGGGCGATAGCACGGCAGCAAGGCTTGCTGGTTTCCGGCCGAAAAAATTATAGGCTCCCATGAGATCGACTGGCGGGCGCTGCCGCACAAGCGGCGCCGCCAAACAATGGGGGCATCGTCATCATGCGCGGACGCAGGCTGGGCCAGCTCGCCATGGCAATGGGTTTCGCGTTCGTCGGTCTCGCACCCCAGGCAGACGCGCAGGAGCGCCGGGTCGCGCTGGTGGTGGGCAACGGCGCTTACCGTTTCGTGCCGGCGCTCGCCAATTCCGGCAACGATGCGCGCCTGATCGCCCGGACCCTGCAAGACGTAGGGTTCACGCTGGTCGGCGGAGCGCCGCTGCTGGACGCTGACAAGACGCATTTCGATGCGGCCCTGCAGGCGTTCGGCCGGCAGGTCGCCGGCGCGAACGTGGCGGTGTTTTACTACGCCGGGCACGGCCTGCAGGTGCAGGGCACCAACTGGCTCGTGCCGGTCAGCGCCAATCCGACCCGCCCCCAGGATCTCGATTTCCAGATGGTCGATGCCGGCCTGGTGCTGCGACAGTTGCAAGGGGCCGGAACCCAGCTAAACGTGATGATTCTCGATGCCTGCCGCAACAACCCGTTCGGCGGGCGCGGGCTGCGCGGCGGGGAGAGCGGTCTGGCGCAGATGCGTGCGCCGGAGGGAACGTTGATTGCCTACGCCACCGAGCCGGGAACGGTGGCATCGGATGGGTTCGGTCCGAACAGCCCCTACACCGCGGCCCTGGCCGAACAGATCCGCCGGCCGGGGCTGGACGTGCTGCGGATGTTCAACCAGGTGGCGCTGGCAGTGAAGCGGGCGACCGGCGGGGCGCAGCTTCCGTGGCTGTCGAGTTCACCGATCGAGGGGGACTTCGCCTTCACACCGGCCGCTGCCACGGTACCCTTGCGCCTGCCGCCGGCACCGGCACCGGCACCAGTGCCGGCACCGGCGATGGCGCTCCCTTCACCAGCGCCGATGCCGCCACCAGCGATGACGCTCCCTTCACCAGCGCCGCGACCGGCACCAGCGATGGCGCTCCCTTCACCATCGCCGCTACCGGCACCAGCGATGACGCTGCCGCCCGTTTCACCGCCGGTCGTGCCGGCGAGCTTGCCGAACCCCGCTCCCATTCCCGTCCCACCCGGCATGGCCCGGCGTTGCGTGGTCACCGGTCCGATAATGTTCAGCGACTTCATTGGCACCGAGCGTAAGATGACGGTCAGCAATGAGGGCGGGGCGTGCAAGGCTCCCTTCAGTCGCCAGGGCGTGCCGTACGAAAGCGGTTACGTGGTCAATGCGCCCAGGCATGGCACGGTGGAGATCACCAAAGGCGACAGGGCTACCTCGGTGGTCTACCGCCCAACGCCCGGTTATGTCGGACCCGACCAGTTCGGCGTGCGGCTCAGCCCTGGCAACGGCTACTACAGCTTCGAAGCGACCATGGAGCCGCCACCCGATACCACTGTGCAGCCGCCGGTACCGGCGGCTGCTCCCATGCCGGTCCCGCCCGGCACGGCGCGGCACTGCGTGGTTACCGGCCCAACGATGTTCAGCTACTTCGTCGGAACCGATCGTAAGATGACAGTCAGCAACGAAGGCCAAGCGTGCGATAGTTACTACGGCACGTCTCGCGGCGGGTCAGGAGTACGCCTGCCGTTCGACAGCGGCTACTTGGTGGACGCGCCCAAGCATGGCACGGTGGAGATTTCCAGCGGCCAGACGACGACCGCGGTGATCTACCGCCCGACGCCCGGTTATGTCGGACCCGACCAGTTCGGCGTACGACTCAGTCCCGGCAACGCCTATTACGGCGTCGAGGTGACCGTGCAGCCGTAAAGTCACTCAGGCCCGGATGATCGTTCCGATGCCGCCTTCGGTGAACAATTCGAGCAGGCAGGCATGCGGCTGACGGCCGTCCAGGATCACCGCTCCCTTGGCGCCGGAGCGCACCGCATCGGCGCAGCACTCCACCTTCGGGATCATCCCGCCGGTGATGACGCCGCTGGCAATCCCGGCCTCGACATCGGCCACCGTCATTTCGGGGATCAGCCGCTTTTCCGCATCCAGCACGCCGGGCACGTCGGTCAGCATCAGCAAACGCGTCGCCGACAGGGCCCCCGCGATCGCGCCGGCCACCGTGTCGGCGTTGATGTTGTAGGTTTTTCCCTCCGCGCCCACGCCCACCGGCGCGATCACCGGGATCAGGCCCGCGCCGGTCAGCGCGTGGATCACCCGCACATCCACATGCTCGGGCTCGCCGACGAAACCGAGGTCGAGCACGCTCTCGATATGGCTGTCCGGGTCCTTTTTCGTGCGGGTCAGCTTGCGGGCGCGGATCAGCCCACCATCCTTGCCGCAGATGCCGACGGCCAGCGCCCCGGCGGCGTTGATCAGCCCGGCCACGCGTTTGTTGACGGTGCCGGCGAGCACCATCTCCACCACTTCCACCATGGCGTCGTCGGTCACCCGCAGGCCATCGATGAAGGTTGACTGGATGGCCAGCCGCTTCAGCATGGCGTTGATCTGCGGCCCGCCGCCATGCACCACGACCGGATTGACGCCGACCTGCTTCAGCAGGGCGATGTCGCGGCCGAACATGGCGGCCAGATGCTCCTCGCCCATGGCATGGCCGCCGTATTTCACCACGATGGTGGCGCCGGCGTAGCGGCGCAGGAACGGCAGGGCATGGGCCAGGACCTCGGCCTGTTCCTCGGCAGCCTGGCGGGCTGCCGGCGTGGTGATGTCGGTCATGCGGCGCTCCCTCACGTGCGTGGGCGGCTTGTGCGGCGGGGCGGTCGCCCGGTCAAGGAAGGCCAGGGCTCTGCCCTGGACCCCATCACTTAAAGCGAATGGGTTCTAAGGGCTCCGCCCTTAGCGGGGTCCAGGGGCAGAGCCCCTGGCCTTCCTTCACTCGATCACCCTGGCGAGTTCCGCCAGCGTCGCGCGCAGTTCCGGGATGCCGGTGCCGGTTTCGCTGCTGGTGGTCAGCACATCCATGTGCGCGGCCGGATGGAGGCGGGCGAGCGCGACGATCTCGGCCTGTTTGCGCGCGAGCGCCGGCGGCTTGACCGCGTCGGCCTTGGTGAGCACGAGCTGGTAGGTGACCGCGGCACGGTCGAGCAGTTCCATCACCGCGTCATCGGATTCCTTGAGCTCGATGCGGGCGTCGAGCAGCAACACCACCCGCCGCAAGGTCGGCCGGCCGCGCAGGTACTCGAACATCAGCCCCTGCCAGTCCTGCTTCACCTGCTTGGCCGCCTCGGCGTAGCCGTAGCCCGGCATGTCCACCAACACGAGCCGGCCGCCGAGGTCGAAGAAATTGAGCTGGCGGGTGCGGCCGGGCTGGCCGGAGGTGCGCGCGAGCGATTTGCGCCCGGTCAGCGCGTTCACGAGCGACGACTTGCCCACGTTGGAGCGCCCGGCGAAGGCCAGTTCCGGACCTTCGGCGGGCGGCAGGTGCTCCAGCGTCTGGGTCGCATGGAAGAAGCGGCATTCCTGCGCGAACAGGTGGCGGCCGGCTTCGATCCAGGTGGCGTGCTCTTCAGGGGTCATGGATTACCGGGGTCCGGGGCCGCGGCCCCGGCCGTCACGTGCGCGCCAGCCGCGGCTTATCCAGCGTCGTCTGCCGCAGGATCAGCCATTGCTGCCCGATCGTCAGCAGGTTGTTGCAGGTCCAGTAGATCACCAGCCCGGCCGGGAAGTTGGCCAGCATGAAGGTAAACATGATCGGCATCCACTGGAATATCTTCGCCTGCACCGGGTCGGGCGGCGGCGGGTTCAGCTTCTGCTGGAAGTACATCGTGAAGCCCATCACCAACGGCCAGGCGCCGAGGTGCAGGAACGACGAGTACTCCGCCGGGTTGAAGGGGAGCAGGCCGAACAGGTTGAACACGTTGGTCGGATCGACCGCCGAAAGGTCACGGATCCAGCCGAAGAACGGCGCCTGCCGCATCTCGATGGTGATGAAGATCACCTTGTAAAGCGAGAAGAACACCGGAATCTGCACGAACATCGGCAGGCATCCGCTGGCCGGGTTCACCTTTTCGGCCTTGTACAGCGACATCATGGCGTGCTGCAGCTTGGCCGGGTCGTCTTTGTACTGTTCTCGCAATTCGGTCATTTTCGGCGCGAGCAGCTTCATCTTGCTCATCGACCGGTACGACTTGTTGGCCAGCGGGAAGAACGCCAACTTCACGATGAGGGTGAACACGATGATCGCCACGCCGAAATTGCCGAACACCCAGTACAGCCAGTCCAGCGCGACGAAGAACGGCTTGGTCAGGAACCAGAACCAGCCCCAGTCCACCGAATACGAGAACAGCGGAATGTGGTCGCGGCTCTCGTAGCGGTCCAGCAGGTTCACTTCCTTGGCGCCGGCGAAGGTGCGGCTGGCGGCCGCCGCCTCGCCGCCAGGGGCGATGGTCTGCGGCGTGGTCGCCACGAAATCAACCTGGTAGCGGTCCTGGCCCTGCTCGGAGATGTGGCGGAACGACGCGATCTGCGGCGTGGCCTGGTCGGGTACCAGGGTCACCAGCCAGTATTTGTCGGTGATGCCGGCCCAGCCGCCGGAGCCGGTGCTCTCGAACGATACCCCGCCCCTCTTTTCGCCTTCGGTCTTCACCGTGGAGTACGTCTGCTCCTTCAGCGTGCCGCCCAGCACGCCCAGCAGGCCCTCATGCAGGATGTAGTAGCCGGCGGTCGGCGGCGTGTAGTCGCGGCGGATGCGCGACCACGGGTACACCGATACCGGCTGGCTGCCGGCGTTGCGCACACGCTGCTGCACCGCGAACATGTAGTTGTCATCGATGCTGACGGTAATCTCGAAGGTCTGGCCCTCGCCGTTGTCCCAGGTCAGCACCGCCGGCTTGTCCGGCGTCACCTCGCCCGAGCCGCTCCACAGCGTGTCGTTGTCGGGCAGTTTGATCTGCGTGCCGGGGCCGGCCGACCAGCCGAACTGCACGTAATAGGGATGATCCTCCGAGCGCGGTTCCAGCACACGCACCAGCGGGCTGTACTTGTCGATGGTCTCGCGGTAGTCGCGCAGCACCACATCGTCGAGCCGGGCGCCGAGCAGGCTGATGCTGCCGGCCACGCGCGGCCCGTCGATCTTCAGGCGCGGCACTTCCTTTGGCACCGCGGGCGCGGCGGTGGACAGACCGGCCATCGGCACCGGGGGCGCCCCGGCGGGCACCCCGGCGGCCGGCGACGGCGCCACCAGCGCAGCGGGTGGCGGCGCCGCCACATGGCGCGGCTTGGGCGGCATCAGGTACTGGAACACCACCAGGATCGCGATCGAGGTGGCGATCGCAATGAACAGGCGCTTCTGGTCCATCAGTGTGCCTTCCGGTGGTCCATCGACATGCCGTCCGGCCCTCGGGCCAGCGGAGCATCGGTGTGGGGTCGTGCGGGCGGCACGGGGTCGTAGCCGCCCGGGGTCCAGGGATTGCAGCGCAGGATGCGCCGCACGGTCAGGAGGCTGCCGCGCGCCGCCCCATGCAGGGCCAGCGCCTCCAGCGCGTAGTGGCTGCAGCTCGGCTCATGGCGGCAATGGGCGCCGATGAAAGGTCGCAAGGTCCACTGGTAGGCCACGATTCCGGCCGACAGCACGCGGGCGGCGTGGGTGGTCACGGCGTCACGCCGGCGCGGCCCAGGGCGCGCCGCAGATCGTCCATCAGCGCCGCGAACGGCCGCTTGCGGGTGGCATCGCGGCCCACCAGCACCAGGTCCACGCCCTGCACCGGGGCCTCGCGCAGCAGCAGCCGCGCGGCCTCCTTCAACCGGCGTCGGGTGCGGTTGCGGACCACGGCGTTTCCCACTTTTTTGGTCACGGTGAAGCCCAGCCGCGCCGGGCCACCATCGGGCCGCGCCAATGCCTGCAACACCAGCCCCGTGGCCGGCACCTTGCGCCCCCGCGCGGCGACGCGCAGGAACTCGGCACGGCGCTTCAGGCGCTGTGGCGCCGGCGCCATGGTCGCTCCCGTCAGGCCGACAGGCGCTTGCGGCCCTTGGCGCGGCGATTGGCCAGCACCTTACGGCCGCCGACGGTCGACATGCGGGCGCGGAAGCCGTGGCGGCGCTTGCGGACAAGCTTCGACGGTTGATAGGTGCGCTTCACGACACTCTCCGATAGGACTTCAGGACCGCCGGCTGCCAGCCCAGGAGATGGCAGAACGAGCGATGGCAGGCGGCGGAACGAGCAATGGCGGGGCCCAACTGCGGCGGGTCCCGCTCAGGCGGCGGCTTATAGGGGGGCGCCGGCCGGCGCGTCAACCATGCGCCGCCAGACGCATGCGTAACGGCCCGACAGGAGTCCGATGACGGTTCAACGAAAATTTTGGCCGCTGCTGCTGATCCTCGCCTTGCTGGCCGCCGCTTTCGCCACCGGCCTGCAGCGGCACCTGAGCTGGACGGCGCTGGCCGCGCACGAGGCCGTGCTGCGCCGGCTGGTCGCCACCGCGCCGGTGGCAGCAGCAGCCGCCTATGTCGCCGCCTATGCCGTAGCGGTCACACTCTCTATTCCTGCGGGCGCGCTGTTCACGGTCAGTGGCGGGCTGCTGTTCGGCACGCTGGTGGGCGGTGCGCTGGCGGTGACGGGGGCGACCATCGGCGCAATCCTGCTCTTTCTGGCCGCCCGCAGCGCGCTGGCGCCGCTGCTCGCCGCCCGGGCCGGCCCGTTCCTGGAGCGGGTACGGCCCGGGCTGCAGCGCGACGGCTTCTCCTATCTGCTGGCATTGCGACTGATTCCGGCGGTGCCGTTCTGGCTGACCAACCTCGCCCCTGCCCTGGTCGGGTTTCCGCTCGCCAGTTTCGCCGGCGCGACCTTCATCGGCATCATGCCGGCCGCCTTCGTGTTCGCCAGCCTCGGCGCCGGGGTCGATACTGTGCTCGCCGCCGGCCTGCGGCCCGACCTGTCGCTGATCTGGTCGCCGCCGGTGCTGCTGCCGCTGCTGGGGCTGGCCGCATTGTCGCTGCTGCCGGTAGCCTGGCGGCATTGGAGGCCACACCATGGCTGAATTCGACCTCGCCGTGATCGGCGCCGGCGCCGCCGGGCTCTCGATCACCGCCGTCGCCGCCCAGTTGGGCCTGCGGGTGGCGCTGATCGAGCGCGGCCGCATGGGCGGCGACTGCCTCAATGCCGGATGCGTGCCCAGCAAGGCACTGCTGGCCGCCGCGCACGCCGCCATGGACGCGCACGCCGCCAGGCGGTTCGGCCTGCGCATCGCCGCCCCCGAGATCGACTGGGATGCGGTGCAGGCGCATGTGCATGGCGTGATCGCCGCCATCGCGCCGATGGACAGCGCCGCCCGCTTCACCGCGCTCGGCGCCACCGTGCTGGCCGGGCACGCAAGCTTCGTTGGCCCCGACGCGCTGGCGGTGGCGCTGCCGGACGGGCCGCGCCGGCTGACCGCTCACCGAATTGTGATCGCCGCCGGCAGCCGCGCCGTGCTGCCGCCGATCCCCGGGCTGGCCGGGGTGGCGCATGTCACCCATGAGGGCCTGTTCACCCTGCCGGAACGCCCGGCGCACCTGCTGATCCTGGGCGGCGGGCCGGTCGGGCTGGAAATGGCGCAGGCGCATGCCGGGCTCGGCTGCCGGGTGACGGTGATCGAGGCGGGCCGCATTGCCGGGCGCGAGGATTGCGAGCTGGCCGCCGGGCTGCGCGCCGCGCTGGCCGGCAACGGCATCGCCTTGCTGGAGGGCGTGGCGGTTGCCCGCGCCGAACCGGGTCCGGCGCTGGTGTTGCAGGACGGGCGGCGGATCGAAGGCTCGCACCTGCTGGTCGCCGCCGGGCGGCGGCCGAACATCGAGGGCCTCGGGCTGGAGGCCGGCGGTGTGCGGGCCGGGCCGGCCGGCATCGCCACCGATGCCGGGCTGCGCAGCCTGACCAACCGGCGCGTCTTCGCCGCCGGCGACATCGCCGACCCGCAGGGCATCGGCCCGCGCGCCTTTACCCATGTCGGCAGCTATCACGCCGCCATCATTGTCCGCCGCGCGCTGTTCCGGCTGCCCGCGCGGGTGGACTACGCCGCCCTGCCGCGGGTGATCTACACCGATCCCGAGCTGGCGCAGGTCGGCCTGACCGAAGCTGACGCCCGGGCCGCCGGCCACGACGTGCGCATCCTGCGCTGGCCGCTGGCCGAGAACGACCGCGCCCAGGCCGAACGACGCCCCGAGGGGCTGGTGAAGCTGGTCACGACACGGCGCGGCCGGGTGCTCGGCGCCGGCATCCTGGCCCCGCATGCCGGCGAGATGATCGGCGTCTGGACGCTCGCGATTGCCCGGCTTGTGCCCCTGTCGGTGCTCGCCGGGCTGATCGTGCCGTACCCGACGCTGGCGGAGGCGGGCAAACGGGCGGCCGGGACGTTCTTTATGGGGCGGCTGTTCGCGGCGGGCACGAAGCGGCTGGTGCGGCTGCTTGCGCGGCTGCCCTGAGAGGAAAGTAAAGGAAGGCCAGGGCTCTGCCCTGGACCCGCCAAGGGCCGAGAGGCCCTTGGAACCCATCCGTTTTAAATGATTGGGGTCAAGGGGCCTCTCGGCCCCTTGGCTGGTCCAGGGCAGAGCCCTGGCCTTCCTTAACCTGCCCGCCTCTTGCCCCGGCAGGGTGGGAAGGCTAAGCCCTCCGCCTTCCCGATCCGCCAAAAAGGTTACCCCCCAATGTTCTCACGGTTGCTCGGCTTCATGTCAGCCGACATGGCCATCGACCTCGGCACCGCGAACACGCTGGTCTACGTCAAGGGGCGCGGCATCGTGCTCGACGAGCCCTCGGTGGTGGCGATCGCCGATGTGCGCGGCAAGAAGACGGTGCTCGCAGTCGGCGAGGAGGCCAAGCAGATGCTCGGCCGCACCCCCGGCTACATCCAGGCCATCCGCCCGCTGCGCGACGGCGTCATCGCCGATTTCGAGGTGGCGGAGGAAATGATCAAGCATTTCATCCACAAAGTGCATAACCGGCGCGGCTTCGCCTCGCCGATCATCATCGTCTGCGTGCCGTCGGGTTCCACCGCGGTCGAACGCCGCGCCATCCAGGAAAGTGCCGAGAGCGCCGGGGCACGGCGGGTACTGCTGATCGAGGAGCCGATGGCCGCCGCGATCGGCGCCGGGCTCCCGGTGACCGAACCGTCCGGCAGCATGGTGGTGGATATCGGCGGCGGCACCACCGAGGTCGCGGTGATCTCGCTCGGCGGCATCGTCTATTCCCGCAGCGTGCGCGTCGGCGGCGACAAGATGGATGAGGCGATCATCAACTATATCCGCCGCCACCATAACCTGCTGATCGGCGAAAGCTCAGCCGAACGCATCAAGATGGACATCGGTGCCGCCTCGCCGCCCTATGACGACGAGGATGGCCCCTACCGCGAGGTGAAGGGCCGCGAGCTGATGAACGGCGTGCCGCGCGAGGTGCTGGTCAGCCAGCGCGCCATCGCCGAAAGCCTCGCCGAGCCGGTCGCGGCGATCGTCGAGGCGGTGAAGGTGGCGCTGGAGAACACGCCGCCGGAGCTGGCCGCGGATATCGTGGACAAGGGCATCGTGCTGACCGGAGGCGGGGCGCTGCTGAACCGGCTGGACCAGGTGCTGCGCGAGTCCACCGGCCTGCCCGTGGTGGTGGCCGAGGACCCGCTGCAATGCGTGGCGCTGGGCACCGGGCGGGCGCTGGAGGAGCTGAAGCGCTTGCGCAATGTGCTGAGCTCCATGTACTGACAGCGTCAGCCGGCGCCGGGACGTCCGGCCGGCGTGGGGTGCCATGCTTCTCTCGGATGAGGCAGTCTGCGGCAAAACCTGGCGGCTGACACGCGGTGACGGCTCGCTGCTGGCGGGACGACTCCGGCTTGGCCTCGACCACAAGGTCGCTGAATACGACTGCATGAACGAGCGCGGCTGGCGCGTCGCCGGCGGGCGGCTCGAACTGCTCAGCGAAGGCGGCATGGTGACAACGCGCTTCGATCAGGCGGTGCGCGACGCTGATGGACGACTGCACCTACGCGGCGTATTCCTGGGCGCAGCGAGCCGGGGCGCGGAGAACATCATGCGCGAGCTTGCCGAACTGGCCGCCCCGCGTGTGGCGGCGCCGGTGCGCTGGCCGCGCGTGGCCATGCTGGTGCGCACGCACGCCTTCACCCGCAAGGTCGCCGACCTGATGGCGGTGCTCTCCGCCAGCGGGCTGTGGGACCTGTATGTGCTGGCCGATGAGAGCGCCGGGCCGATCGCCACCGCCGGCTATCCGAAGCTGGCGCACAGCCTGCAGACCTGCCGCGAGCTCGGCCTCGATGCCGCGCAGCCGGGAACGCTGTGGCATTGCGGCGACTATGCGCTGTACTGCGCCGTCGCGGCGCTGCCCGGCTATGATGTCTACGCCATGCTGGAATCGGACGTGCATCTCACCCGCGGCAACCCCGCCTTCCTCGAGGCGCTGATCGCCCGGCTCGGCTTCGGCGGCGACGCGCCGATCGACCTGCTGACCTCGTATCTCAGCCCGGCGCAGCCGGACTGGTGCTGGCGTGCCGCGGCGCAGCCGCGCTACGCTGAGGTGCTGGCCTGCTTTTTTCCGTTCGTGCTGGTCTCCGCCCGCGCTGCCGCCGCGCTGCTGGACGGGCGGCGCCAGACGGCGGGGGAGGCGGCGGGCGAGGCAACCGGGGGCGCGGCGATTCATTGCGAGGCCTATGTCGCCTCGGAACTGCACGCACGCGGCGGCTTCCGCCTCGCCTCGATGCTCGACCTGCTGCCCGGCTGCATCGACCTCGGCAGCTTCCGCCCCGCCTGGGAGCATCTGGACGAGCCATGGTTCCTGCTCGGCGACGATTTCGGGGTGGCGCCGGCCATTGAGATGGTGCACCCGGTGCATGATGCGGTGGATTACCTTGCCTGCAATCTGGAGCTGGCCCGGCGGCGCGGCAGCCTCGCGGCCTTCGCCGAACGGCTGCGTGCCGGCCGTCCGGGGGTGCTGCCGCAACGGCTTGTGAGCGCATACCTGCAGGCGCTGGAAAGCGTTGACGCCGCTGCCGCCGTGCGACTATCCGCAGCGGATGAACGGGGGGCGGCTGAGCCGGCATCGCGAGCCGACAGCGCGGCAGCCACATCCCCGCGGCGGCAGGGGCACGCGGGCATAGCGTCATGATCCGGCTGTCCATTCCCGTACGGCAGGCACTCGCCAGGCTCACCCTGCCGGTGCTGATCGCAGCGGCGTTCGGGCTGATGCTGCTGGGCAAGGCCGACACCGTCATGGCCGAGCGGGCCCACATGGTGCTGGCGGATACGCTGGCACCGATCTACGGGCTGCTGGCCGAGCCGCTCGCCCGGCTGCGCGACGCGGCCGACAGCATCGGGCTGGTGCTCGCGCAGGCCGGCGAGAACGTGCGGCTGCAGAAAGAAAACGAGCAGTTGCGCAAATGGCAGGCGATCGCGCTGGCGCTGGACGCCGAGAACACCACGCTGAAGGCCAATCTGCACTGGATTCCGGACCCCCAACCCAGCTTCGTCACCGCCCGGGTGGTGGCTGATGCCAGCGGCGTCTATGCCCGCGCGGTGCTGCTCTCGGCCGGGCCGAATCACGGCATCATCAAGGGCCAGATCGCGCTGGACGATCGCGGCCTGGTCGGACGGGTCACCGAAGTGGGCGCGCGCAGCGTGCGCGTGCTGCTGCTGACCGACCTGAACAGCCGCATCCCGGTGATCCTGGAGGGCAGCCACAGCCGCGCCATCCTGACCGGCACCAACGGAACGCGCCCCCGGCTGGCCTACTGGACGGAAGATGTGCAGCCCATCGAGGGCGAGCGGGTGGTGACCAGCGCCGAGGCCAACGCCTTCCCGGCGGGTCTGCCGGTCGGCACGGTCCACTACAATTCTCAGCACGTACCGGAAGTGGAGCCGGCCGCCCGGCTCGACCAGCTGGAGATCGTGCGCCTGTTCGACTACGGCATCCGCAGCGTACTGCCGCCGGAGGCGTCGATCGCCCGGCCGGCGGCGGACCGGCGGCGCTGATGCACGAGCGCACCCCCGGCATCCGCCCGCGGCCAACCCTGCGGCGACAGCTGGATGTCACGGCGCGGCGGATGTTCCCGGGCGCCACCACCGCCCTGCTGCTGCTGCTGCTGGCGGCGCCGCTCGGACTGCCCGGACAGGCCGAACTGCAATGCGCGCTGGTGCTGGGCTGCGTGTTTTTCTGGTCGCTGTTCCGCCCCGCCTCGCTGCCGCCGCTGCTGGTGTTCGGCCTGGGCATGCTCGCCGACCTGCTGAGCTTCGGCCCGCTCGGCATCAGCGTGCTGGTTCTCCTCATCGTGCATGGACTGGCCATGCTGTGGCGCTACGACCTGACCCGGCAGAGCTTCCTGATGGTGTGGCTCGTCTTCGCGGTCATCGCCACCGGGGCGGCTGCCCTGCAATGGGCGCTCATCTCGCTGCTGACGTTCCAGATGCTGCCGGCAATGCCTGTGTTTTTCCAGGCGGCATTGTCGGCCGGCCTGTACCCGCTGCTGGCTGTGGTGCTGGCCCAGGCGCACGCCACCGTGGCCGAGCCGGCCCGGGCATGAGCGCCCCCATGAAGCGCGACGTGAAGCGCGACGTGAAGCGCACGGGCGTATTCACCCGCCGGGCCTTGTTGCTGGCCGCCGGCCAGGTGACGGCGCTCGGGCTGCTCGGCACCAAGCTCTACCAGGTGCAGGTGGTCGAGGGCGCCCGCTATGGAACGCTGGCGGAGACCAACCGGGTCAGCACCCGCCTGATCGCCGCGCCACGCGGGCGGCTGCTCGACCGGTTCGGCGAGACGGTGGCCGGGAACCGCTCGAACTGGCGGGCGCTGCTGGTCGCCGAACAGACCGAGAGTGTCGATGCCACGCTGGATAATTTCAGCCGCATCGTGCCGCTGGCCGAGCATGAACGCACGCGCATCGACCGCGAGGTGCGCCGGCACCGCCGCTTCATCCCCGTCGTGGTGCGCGAGTTCCTGTCCTGGGAGGACATGGCGCGCATCGAGGTGAATGCGCCCGATCTGCCGGGCATCCTGGTCGATGTGGGCACCACCCGGCTGTACCCGTTCGGCAGCACGCTCGCGCATGTCGTCGGCTACGTCGCGCCGCCCAACGAGGCGGACGTGGCCGACGACGCGATGCTGGCCCTGCCCGGCCTGCGGATCGGCCGCGCCGGGGTGGAAAAATTCCACGACCTGCCGCTGCGCGGCCGGGCCGGGACGATGCAGCTGGAGGTGAACGCGGTCGGCCGGGTGATCCGCGAAATGGACCGCCAGGAAGGCAAGCCGGGCCAGGACATCGGCCTGACGATCGACAGCGAGTTGCAGAAAACGGTGCTGGACCGGCTGGGCGACGAAAGCGCCAGCGCGGTGGTGCTGGATTGCCGCAACGGCGAGGTGCTGGCCATGGCCACCAACCCGTCCTTCGATCCGAGCCTGTTCAATTCCGGGGTGTCGCAGGCGCAGTGGGTGGAATGGACCTCCAACCGCCGCGCACCGCTGATCAACAAGGCGGCGGCCGGGCTGTATGCGCCGGGCTCGACCTTCAAGATGGTGGTGGCGCTGGCCGGGCTGCAGGCGCACGCGATCGACCAGACCGAGCGGCTGAACTGCCCGGGCTACCTGGACCTCGGCGATACCCGCTTCCATTGCTGGAAGAAGGGCGGCCACGGGCTGCTCGACCTGCGCGGCGCGCTGAAGAATTCCTGCGACGTGTTCTTCTATGAAACGGCGCGGCGCACCGGCATCGACCGGATCGCCGCCATGGCCAACCGGTTCGGCCTGGGCGTGACCCTGGATATCGAGCTGCCGGGCGCGCGCAAAGGCCTGGTGCCGACGCGCGGCTGGCGGATTGCCCAGGGCCACGCCTGGAATATCGGTGACACGGTGGTGCACGGCATTGGCCAGGGCTTCCTGCAGCTCACGCCGCTGTCGCTGGCGGTGATGGCGGCGCGGCTGGCGACCGGACGGGCGGTGCAGCCGCACCTGACCCGCACCATCGGCGGCGTGCTGCAGCCGGGTGTGCAGCCGGAAGACTGGCCGCTGCTCGGCCTGCCCGACCACGACCTGCATGCGGTGCGCGATGGCATGTGGCAGGTGGTCAACGAGCCGGGTGGCACCGCGCCGATCGCCCGGCTGACCATGCCGGGCATGCAAATGGCCGGCAAGACCGGCTCGACGCAGGTGCGCCGGGTGTCCCGCGACCAGCGCGAGCACGGCTTCAAGTCGGAAAACATGCCCTGGGAGTTCCGCCCGCACGCGCTGTTCGTGGCCTTCGCGCCCTATGACGCGCCGCGCTATGCCCTGTCGGTGGTGGTCGAGCACGGCAATGCCGGCGCCGCCACGGCCGGGCCGGTGGCACGCGACATCATGACCGACGTGCTGACCCGTGATCCGGTGATGCACCGCGAGGCGCCGCAGCGGGTGGCCGATACCCCCGCCCCCGGTGCGATGGAACGGTACGGGTCGCGATGAGCCTGTTAGAGAAGCGGCTGATCCGCGAGACCTCGTTCGGCCTGACTAGCAAGCTGTGGCGGATCTCCTGGACCTATGTGCTGCTGCTCTGCGCGCTGGCGGGGGTGGGGTATGCGGCCTTGTATTCGGCCGGCGGCGGTTCGCCCGAGCCGTATGCGTCGCGCCATATCCTGCGCTTCGCCTTCGGGCTGATGCTGATGCTGTCGATCGCGCTGGTGGACATCCGCTTCATCGCCCGGCTGTCCTGGTTCGCCTATGCGGGTGGCGTGACCCTGCTGCTGCTGGTGATGCACATGGGGCACGTGGGCAAAGGGGCGCAGCGCTGGATCGAGCTTGGCGGCATGCAGTGGCAGCCGAGCGAGTTGATGAAGATCGCCCTGGTGATGGCGCTGGCCTCCTGGTTTCACAAGGCGTCGTGGGAGCGGATGGGCAATCCGCTGTTCCTGGTGCCGCCGGCGCTGGCAGTGGCGGTGCCGGTGGCGCTGATCCTGAAGGAGCCGAACCTGGGCACGGCGATGATCACCGCGGTGGTGGGGGCCTCGGTGTTCCTGGCCGCGGGGATACGCTGGTGGAAGGTGGTGCTGGCCACGGCCGGTGTCGGCCTCGCCGCACCGCTCGCCTATGCCCACATGCATGATTACCAGCGCGCCCGCATCACCACCTTCCTCAACCCCGAGAGCGACCCGCTGGGGGCCGGCTACAACATCATCCAGAGCAAGATCGCGCTGGGCTCGGGCGGCATGTGGGGCAAGGGCTACCTGCTGGGCACGCAGGCGCATTTGAACTTCCTGCCTGAGAAGCAAACCGACTTCATCTTCACCATGCTGGCCGAGGAATTCGGCTTTGTCGGCGGGGTGACGCTGCTGGGCCTGCTGGGGCTGATCGTGCTGGGTGCCATGGGCATCGCGCTGCGCTGCCGCCACCAGTACGGGCGGCTGCTGGCGCTCGGCATTGCCATGAATTTCTTCATGTACGTGTTCGCGAATGTGGCGATGGTGATGGGCGCGATTCCGGTGGGCGGCGTGCCGCTGCCGCTGGTGTCGCATGGCGGCTCGGCGATGATCACGGTGATGGTGAGCTTCGGGCTGCTGATGTCGGTGCATGTGCACCGGGATGTGGAGTTCAGCGACGGACGGGACGAGGTTTAGCCGGCAGAAACCGGCGCTCGCAGTCGTGATGACTGGGATGTTCGATCCCTTCGACAAGGCCAGGTCCGAAAGCGTAGTATTTCCGCCCAAAGAAATGCTGCCGTGCGCTTCAGGTTGAGTAGTTTCTATTGCGCACTGCGGGGATCAATGGGGGGAAGTTACCATGCACCGAACCTGTTCCGGGCCGGTGAGTGTGATCGCCGTGTTGTCGGCGGGCCTGGTCGCTGCGGCGCCGGCCGAGCAAAAGGCGCCGCCGACCGACGCGGACCTGATCGCCAGCGCCATGGCCGCCGCGCCGAAACCCGTCGCGGAGGGCGCGACCATCGTCGTGATGGACGAGAAGGGCGGGATGCGAATCCTGCGCAAAGGCACCAACGGGTTCACCTGCATGCCGGACAACCCGACGACGCCCGGCCCCGACCCGATGTGCCTGGACGCGAACGCCATGGAATGGGCGCACGCCTGGATGACGCACCAGACCCCACCCGACAAGGTCGGCTTCATGTTCATGCTCGCCGGCGGCTCGGACGCGAGCAACACCGACCCGTACGCCAAGGGTCCGGAGGCCGGAAACCATTGGATCGCCACCGGTTCCCACGTGATGGTGGTGGGACCGGCGGTGAAGGCGATGCCCGGCTATCCGAAGAACGCCGATCCGGATACGTCGAAGCCGTACGTGATGTGGGCCGGGACGCCGTATGAGCATTTGATGATCCCGATCCGGTGATGCGGCTTCCCGCGAAGTAAAGGACGGGGTTGCACGGAGAATTGGAGCGGGGCTTCGCGCGGTGGATGGTCGGCGTGAGGCTGGGAGATGGTGGTGTACGCGTATCCGGGCGCGGCAGGCAATCGAACATTTGGCCGTTGATGGCGCGGGTTGCTTGTCGCGTTCCGAACCTTTTCAGAGCCGCGCTGGTGATGGACGGAAGTTCGATCCTGGCCGAGAGCGGACAGGTCACTTCGTAACGCGAAAGTTCCAAAGCCGACGCTGATCCTGTAGGGTGGGCTTCAGCCCACCAACGCAAACCCCTCAAGCGTGCCCCCAGGAAAATGATGTCTCTTCCGCCGAACGTTTACCGCCTCCGCCCGCGAGGCCGGTGTCTCCGTACGGGAAAGCGAGACTGTTGAGTCCATGCCCAATTATCGCCGCAACCGGGTGGACGGTGGATCCTATTTCTTCACAGTCAATCTGCATGATCGCCGCTCCGATGTGTTGGCGGCCGAGATCGGCGCACTTCGTAACGCCGTTCGAGCCGCGCGGGCGCGTTATCCTTTTCACATTGATGCTTGGGTGGTGCTGCCGGACCACATGCATTGCTTATGGACGTTGCCGCCTGGCGACCACGACTTCCCGGTTCGATGGCAGACGATCAAGGCCATGTTCTCGCGATCCGTCCAACGGGCGGACGACCGCCGCGCATCTTTGGTCCGCAAGCGCGAGGCCCGGCATTTGGCAACGCCGGTATTGGGAGCACACGATCCGCGATGACCAGGATTACGCCGTTCACATGGACTACATCCATTTTAGAGCCTGTTTGACTATCCCATAGACGCTTTTTCGCGGCAGTAGGCGCGAAGGACGCGGTGGACATTGGCAATCTCGA
>CAIXDS010000054.1 GCA_903918195.1 uncultured Acetobacteraceae bacterium
CGCGGCCCCCGTGCGTGCAAGTATGCGGCAAGCACCGAGCGACAGCTCTCCCGGATCAACGGCTCCTCCGGGCGCGAATGGGGGCCGCGCTGGCGGCTCTAAACACGCAACACATTGAAAATACGGACTCAAACAGGCTCTTAGCGTGCTATCCCTAGCCCCAGGGATATTCGCAGCACCGAAGGCGCTTAGCACGGCTGCCGCTTGCACCGCAGTGATATGAGCGTCGGGATGAGGTCCACCGGTCCAGTCGCGACCCACAGCGAAGACGGATGCGGCATCGTCGCAGCGCCCAGACATTACTAGCACGGCCAATCGCGTGGGATCTGCGACTAAACGTTCGAGAAGCGTGTTGTCAGCGGTGCGGGCGGGCGTGTGGGCGAGGCAGGACGCCACAGTAGCGAGCGTCACTGCGCCAGAGGCACCCTTGACCTGTATTTCCATGCGCGACGGGGACGAGCCCGCCGAGAATTGCAGTTCTCCGTCCTCCCCATTCATCGGTTCGACAAAAAAGCATGCGTTGTCGGCGCATGCGAATCGCAACATCATGTCAACGCAGACGACATCCTGAAAATCGAATTTCTGCGGCGCGGTTACCGCGATTGACACCGATGGCTCCGGCATGTCGGATCGAAGGAGGGGTACAGAGGCGCCGGGGGGATCAAGATACGGTCCTTAACTATCTCAGATACGCGTCCGGCAATGTAGCGAGCGCAGTGGAGGTTGGATAGGTTGAGGCCGTGTGAACATGCCGAACCTTAACAGTAAAAAGCATTGGGTTTGGAACCACCGAATGGTACCACAAATCTTTCATGCGCCCAAGCATGAGCGCCGTAACGCGACATAGCGCGCGAACGGCTCAGAAGCGTGTTTTTTACGCCCATTCTGGTTGATAGCAGACCCGGATCGTAACCGCAACAGGATGTCGGTTTCTGAGCGCACTGAGGTTAGCTTTGGGCGGCATTTGCCGAAGCCTCGGCCATTCGCCTGTGTCTGCTTCGCCGCGTCGAGTTCCCGAAAGCGGACAGTCCGCAACGGCCACAAGCGGTCAGTCGTCATCCACTCCGTGAGGAGACCGCTACGCAGCGACCGGCAGGTCGATCAGCCGGGCAAGCTGGTCGATCTCCTGCAACAGCCGGCGCATGGGCGGGCCGTAGTCGGGTTCCAGGCGGGTGGCTGCCTCCAGGTATCGCTGCCACGTGGGGCGGTCCCAGGTCGCACGGTCGTCGATGCGCACGGCGTGAGCCGCGCCGCGCGCGGCGGCCTGCTCGCAGGCGATGACCAGGCCGGCCTCGAGATCAGCGAAGGTCTGCCGGCGGCGCTCGATGCCGGCGCACAGACCGGCGCGGTCAAGCCGTCCGCGGGTTGCATGAGGTGCCAGCAGGCTGGACTGCGCTGTGCTGAACAGAGCCGGGGGCGTGGCGGTGGCGGCGCCGCCTGGGGTCAGGTGGGTCATGGTAGAGTCCTCGTTCGGCGGGGAAGCCCCGGCCCGGCACAACCGGACCAGGGCAGGTTCAGCTTCGGGTCAGGCTGCTTCGCGCAGGTCGCCGGCGTCGTCTTCGTAACCGTCCTCCAGCTCGGCGACGGCGTCGCCTTCGCCGTCTGCAACGGTTACCGGGCCGACCCAGCCGGCGCCGGTGCGGTCGTGCCGGCGCTCGGCGGCGGCGGTCTGATCCCCGGGCGCCAACCGGAAGAGGGCGCCCGGATAGACGAAGGTGCCATCGGTGAAGCGCACGACCATGCGCGCCCGCGTGTCTTTCGCCCGGACCTCGACCCGCACGCCCTCGGCCGCGGCGGCTTTCTCCAGCGCACCGCGCGACAGGCAGGACAGGAACTCGTCGGTCGCCATGTTCGGCAGCCGCAGCGAGGCGCCGATCGCCTCGCCGGCGATCCGGGCGAAGGGTCCGCTCTGCGAGCGGTTCTCCCGGCAGGACAGCACCGCGGCCAGCATCATGCGCGCGGCCCGGCGC
>CAIXDS010000055.1 GCA_903918195.1 uncultured Acetobacteraceae bacterium
ACCGTCGTGCCCGGGGCCACCTGGTGGGCGGTCGGGGTGAACACAAGGCCGTCGAGCGCCGTGGTGACGGCGCTGGCCGTGCCGCTCACGCTGTAGACTCCCGTCTTGGCGGTGTAGGTCCCGCCACCGAGGCTCGACAGCGCGCCGTTCGCCGCCGCCGAGAGAGTCACCGTAACGGTTTCGGTCTGACCGGTGGCAGAATCGGTGATGCTGAGGTTGGCGAACGGCTTGAGCGTCGCTTCGTCGGTCACGGACTGGCTGGCGACGCCGCCGCTGATCGCCAGCGTCGTCGGCACGACGGTGGCGGCCGTGTATTGGCCAATATCAACTTCCACAATGCCCTGGGACAGCGCCGACAACGGGATCAGCGGCGGATCGTAGCTGGGTCCCCATGGGTTATCCAGTTGCACCATGGGCGTGCCGTTGACCGTGCTCAGGCCCGCGAACATGTAGGCGTGGTCGCTCACCAGGCTGTACGGCAGGCCAGATGCAGAAGAGGTATCCATCACGATCAGGTCGCCGGCAGCCGTGTAGGTATTCAGCTCCGCCACGGTCAGAGCTGCCGGCGCCATGTAGGTCGCGGTGCAGCCGGTCAGTTCCTCCATCGCGATCATCGGGTTGCCGCCATTGGCGATCGCGTTGTAGCCACCGCACAGGGTCGCCACCGCGTTTTCCAGGACCTGGACCCAGATCTCCTTCTGCCCGCCGACCACGTCCTGGGTGGCACCGTTGTTGACCGCATTGCTCGGGAACGTATTCGTCACGGTCACCGATGTCGCTTTGAAGGCCGTCGTGCCGTAGGTGGGCAGGCTTCCGTCTGCAGCGGTGTACAGGGTCACCGTCTCAGTGCCGTCGGCGTTGGCCTGGATCATGTTGGTGATCGCGGTCGGGTGAAACAGTGCCAACTCACCGATCGACGAGAGCAGGAAGCAGTCGCCGATCTGGCCCTGGTTTATGTCGTTGACGCTGATTGCCGAGGCGTCGCCCGGTTCCGTCAGATAGAGCACCTGCGTGAGGGCGGCTGTCGTACTGGTTACGGTTGCAACCGCACCGACCACGATGCTGCCCGGGTTCAGGAGCGGCCATGGCCATGACCCCAGACTCTGGTCATCCGCATTGTCGTCGATGCCGAAAAGGGCGCGCGGGTCATGATAGAGCTTCATCGGACGTCTCCGGGCGTGTGCTCCGGACCATTTTTGAGCAAACCGGTAAACGCTTGGTGTACGCCACACGGCACGGCTCGCGGCCAAGAAGGTAAATGGCGGGCGCTGCCCCCCTGGCACGCTTTCAGGACGAACTCTCAGAAGCCGCCTTCACGCCTCGACATCACCCCACGGACGGCCATCGTCCGCGCGCGCTCGAAACCCTTCCAGAATGGCCAGTCCAGCCAAATATAACGATGAATATACATGTTTTGATACAGCAAGGCCATGTTCGGCTCCGGCCGACCCGGCCATGCGCGCAAACAAGCGCGGCAGATTTGCCGCTGCCTTGTCATGGATCAGCGATGATTGATTACGTGCAAAGGAGGTTAAGGCTTGTTATTCGTTGCGCCGCGTTTCTGGGCAGGCAAGGCCACTCGTCGGATCTGTAACCATGCTGTCCATAGGGCAGCGCGCAATGCCGCCCTGGGAAACGTCCGCCTCGATCAAGGATCGGGGAGGAACCGATGAGAGCAAGAGGCGTCTATGAGCATTCGTGGTTCGCTGGATTTCGTCACGACCGAGCATGCGTCGGGATGGGCTTTCTCGCCCGATTCCCCGGACAGCATTTTCGTCCAGGCCGTGCTGAACGGAGAAATCATCGGTGAGGGGGTTGCCGACATCTTCCGCGATGACCTGGCTGCCGCTGGCTTCGGTGATGGCGAGTGCGGCTATACGATCCAGTTCAATCGCCACATCGACCCGCTCTTTCTGTCATTCATCGCCGTCCGGCCTGACGGCGGCGACGCCGAGCTGCCGCGCTGGACGCCCACCGGTCTGGTCGAGTTCTTCAGCATGTTCCACCGTTCGCACCCTGCCGCAGGCCGCCACCGCAGCGTGTTCGGCGGGCTCTGGAGCCACCGGATCGATGCCGCCGCGGTGCTGGACGGCAAGCTCGAGATCGGCCAGGTCACGACCGACGAGGCTACGGCACTCGGGGGCCTGGTTCGCGACGGGCTGACAGTGGTCGAGGACGTCGCCGAATTGCCGGCTACCGCCGATGCCGACGAAGAGACGATCGACCAGGTGCTGCGGGGACCGCTGCTGCGCCTGCTGCAACTCGTGCTGGACGACCAGCCGGTGGTGCTGAAGGCGGAAATCGCCAACACCACCCGCCCGCTGGCGCAGCCCAGCACCGAAATGGAGCTGCCCTCGCCGGCCGAGTGCCTGCTGGTGGTGGTGCCGCTGGGAGGGGCGCCGGTACATGTCGACGCGCTGCGCCAGGGTCATCTGCTGCCCGAGTTCAACCGCGACGGCGTCTCCCGCTGGGTCCGCCCAGGGGTGGCGGCTATTACCGAGGCCGCCGACCTGGAAAACCACGGCCTGCTGGACCGCCACGCCGTGCCGCCTGGCACCGCGGCGATCGTCGATCCGGGCCTGCTGCACGCGCTGCGCTACGAGGGTCAGGCGCGCGCTTTGCGGCTGCTGGTGGTACCCACCCGCGGCATGCCGGCCCGCCTGCTGCAGGACCCGGCGCGGCAGGAGGCGGTAACGTCGCAGAATGTGCACGTCTGGTTATAGCCCTGGCGGGCCGCTTGCCCGTGCGGCAATCCGCTGGCAGGGCGCCGATCGGCGACGCGGCTACACGATCCCCACGCGCAGCAGGTCGTGAACGTGGATCAGCCCGACCGGCTTGCGGTCCTCGACCACAAAAATACAGGTGATACGCGACGCGTTCATCTGTGCCAGCACCTCGACCGCCAGCACCTCGGGGCCGACGCTGTGCGGACGCCGTCCCATGGCCTCGGTCACCGGCCCGTCGACGAAGCCGCGTTTGAAGGCACGGCGCAGGTCGCCGTCGGTCAGCACACCGACCAGGTCGCCTGTCTCGTTGACCACGCCGGTAATGCCGAAGCGCTTCGAGGTCATCTCGACGATCGCCTCGGATAGCACGGCGCTGCCCGGCACCACCGGCAACTCGGCGCCGGCGTGCATCAGGCTGCGCGCCTTGGACAATCGGGCGCCCAGCTTGCCCCCCGGGTGAAAGCGCTGGAAGTCGGTGGAGGTGAAGCCGCGCCGCTCCAGCAGCAACACCGCCAGCGCGTCCCCCACCACCATCTGCAAGGTAGTCGAGGTGGTCGGCGCCAGCCCGTTCGGGCAGGCTTCCTGGACCGCCGGCAGGAACAGGCCGACATCCGCCGCATTGCCCAGCGCGCTGCCGCGGCAGGAGGTGATGGCAATCAGCTTGACCCCGAAGCGGCGCGTATAGGCGACGATGTCAGACAGCTCCGGCGTCTCGCCGGACCAGGACAGCGCCAACACGACATCGCGCGGGCCGATCATGCCGAGATCACCATGGCTGGCCTCGGCGGCGTGGACGAAATGGCTGGGCGTGCCGGTCGAGGCCAGAGTGGCGGCGATCTTGCGGCCGACATGGCCCGACTTGCCCATGCCGGTAACGACCACGTTGCCGCCGGCGGCCTCGATCACGGCGGCGGCAGCGGCGAAGGCAGCGCCAAGCTCGCCGTGCAGCGCCTGCTCGACTGCCTCCAGGCCGCGCCGTTCGATCTCCAGCGTGCGGACGGCGCTCTGCAGCGCCTCATCCGGTCCGGGCGCTGCGGCGGCCTGGTCTACGTGCGATTCCAACATGATGCTGTGCCGTTCCGTGGTTAGTGCAAAAATCGGGGGGCAAAAATCAGGGAGCGAGCAGCAGGCGGGCGCGCTCGAGGTCCTCTTGCGTGTCAACGCCGAGCGGCACGTCGTCCACCAGCACGGCATCAATGCGCATGCCGGCTTCCAGCGCGCGCAACTGCTCCAGCTTCTCGCGCCGCTCCAGCGGCGCCGGGGGCAGCGCGATGAAGCGCTCCAGCGCCTGCCGGCGCCAGGCATAGAGGCCGATATGGTGGTACAATGTTCCCTCGCCCCAGGGCGCGCGGGTACGGGTGAAATAGAGCGCGCGGAACCGGCCGGGCCCGACCGGGGTGCCGACCATCTTCACCACGCTCGGCGCATCCGCCTCCTCGGCGCGGGTGATCGGCGCCACCGGGGTGCCCACGGCGACATCGGGGTCAGCCAGCACGGCGGCGGCTTGGCGGGACACGTGCGGCGCTACTGTCGGCAGGTCGCCCTGCAGGTTGACCACCACATCGTAACGCCGGTCCGGATCGGCCAGCGCCAGCGCCTCGGCGATGCGGTCGGTGCCGGAGGGATGCTCGGCGCGGGTCATCACCACCCGCCCGCCGGCTGCGGTTACCGCGGCGGCGATGTCGGGATGGTCGGTGGCGATCACCACCGGGCCGAGATCGGCCTCGCAGGCGCGGCGCCAGACATGCACGATCATCGGTTCGCCATGGATGTCGGCGAGTGGCTTGCCGGGCAGCCGGGTGGCGGCCAGGCGGGAGGGAATCAGGACGATTGGGTTCATGGCTGTCTCAAAGGAAGGCCAGGGGGCTAAGTTCGGACACTCAGGCGCTCTACTGGTATGCGTCGCAACACGGGGCGCCCTCCGCCCGGAACAACTCCGCCACCGGGTCGTCGGCGAACGACCCGGTATGGCCGATCGCGAATTCCAGCCCCGCCAGGTCCGCCACCTGGCGGCGTGCGTCCAGCAGGCGCGCCAGCAGCGTGGCGGGGCCGGTCTCGAACGGCAGCACCACGCCGGCGCCGGTCGCGCGGATGCGTTCGGCGATGGCGCCGATGTCGAAGGCCACCACGGGATACCCGGCGGCCCAGACCTCGGAAAGTACAAAGGAGTACGTCTCCGGCCAGACGGCCGGAAAAAACACGATATGCGGGTCGAACCGGGCGAGCCGTCCGGCCAGCTCCTCGGGACGGTAGGTCCCGCCGATCGTCACCGCGGCAATGGCGGCGAACAGGGACGGATCCTGCACCGTGCCGATCACCTCGATGCTCACCGGCGCGCCGGTTGCCTCGATATGCAGCGCGAGACTGCGCAGCACCTCGCTGCCTTTCTGCACGCTGATGCCGCCCACCACGGCGATGCGGGTCCAGCGGTCCGCATCCGGCATCCGGCTGATCAGGCCGCACTCCACACTCTCCGGGTGGGGCACGCAGCGCAGCGCGAGACGGGGAAAATGGGCGGCGATGCGCGTGGCGGTGTCACGCGAGGGCACCACCACGAGCCGGGCCCGCTCGAGCAGCAAGGCGTTGCGCGCGATCCAGCGCGGCAGGTCGGCATGGATCAGCGCGTCGTCCTCGGCAAAGTCGTAGATCGGATTGGCACGGACGCAGAGCTGGCAGTACTGCGCCCCGGGTTCGCCGCAATACTGCCGGGTCTGATCGACCAACACCACCCGCGGACAGTACCACTGGAAGTCGTGCACATAGACCGCGCAGGGCAGCGTGGTCGCCGCCGTCACGGCGTAGATGTCCGGCCCCACCCCGGTCAGCGAATGCACCACCAGCGCCGCTCCAGGGAGGCCGAGCTTCTCCAGATCGAGCACGAAGCCGGTTATCGCCGCCGGATGCAGACGCAGTGTCAGGTTGCGCTCGCGCCAGTGCACCTCGTAGCCGGGTGCGCCGAGCCAGTCATCGGTCACGCGCGAGCAGACCAGGTTGACCCCGCCGGAGGCGGCGAAGCGCCCGGCCAGCGCCTCCAGCAGCTTGCTGGTGCCACCGCCCATCTTGTGCGTGAAGTGAACCAGGCAGGGCTGGCCGGTCCGGCGCAGCAGCAGGCAGAACGCCTCACGCCGCACTGCCTGCAGCGGATCGTCCGCCATGGTGGCCTTCAGGTCGCCGACATATTCCGGGTAGCGCTGTTCCAGCAGCGCGTGGTTGCGCGCCAGAATGCGGCTGCGCTCGTCGCTACCGAACGAGACACTGCCGCGGTGGTGAACGAAGGTATCGAGCGCCGCCGCATGCGTCCAACCGCGGTCGCGGGCGCGCAGGCACCAATCCACCTCCTCGCAGTAGCCGCGGCCCCACTCGGCGCCGAAACCGCCGACATCGGCCAGCGCATCCCGCCTGAGCAGGATGCAGAAGCCGACGCCGACCGGGATGTCGAGCACGCGATCGCCATCACGTGCCTGCAGGAAGTCGTCCAGCACGGCCACCAGCTCCACCCCGAGCGGGTTGCCGCCGGTCCGGTCCGGCAGGCTGAGGATGGTGGCGTCGTTCGACAGCGGCGTCACCGAGGCGATGTCGGGCCGGCTGTAGGCGGCCGCCTGCAGCCGGGCGGCGAACCCGACCGGCACCACGGTGTCCGAATTGAGCAGCAGGATGTCGTTGCGCGGCATGGCCACCGCGATGCCGGCGTTGACCGAGGCCACGAAGCCCAGGTTGCCCGGGTTGCGCAGCACCTGCACGGCGACCCCGAGCCGGCGGTACAGCCCCCTGCCCGCCTGCTCGCGCAGCAGCTCCGCCATGGCCGGCTCGGGCGAGGCGTCATCGACCAGGATGATCTCGGCAATCCCGCTGGTGCCGGCCCGCACCGCCTCGGCCAGCGACTCTAGGCACGCCCTTGTGTCCGCGACCCCCTTGTAGACCGGCACCAGCACCGAGACGCCGCCCGGCGGGCGGTGCGTTACCACCTGCAGCCCGGGCCGGACGGTCCGTTCCAGCTCCGCCCCCGCCCGCAGCCCGGTCAACCGGTCCCGGCTCCAGCCGGTGTCCAGCCCGAGCGTCCGCTCGGCCCGCAGCAGCTCGGCGGCGATCCGGCGGAACGCCCTGGCCACCGTGGCCGGCGTCCGCGGCTGCAGGCTGGCGAAGGCCAGCTGGGCATCGCGACCGGCGCAGAGCTCGATGCCGGCGGCGGCCGGCGGCGGCAGGGCGGCGGTGAAGCCGGTCTGCGACCGCCCGGCCAGCACCATCGTTTCGGCGTACGGCCGGGTGGGTCCGCTGTGCAGCACGGTGCCGTCGCGGCAGAGCGAGATGGTGACCGGCGCGTCGGGCATAGCGGCATCGAAGAACCAGAGCGACACCGCGCCGTCGCGGCCGGCCTCAACCTCGAACCGTGGCCGGGCCTGCCAGGCCAGGGCGAAGGTGGTCTCATCGCCGACCCGCACCCGGATGTCGTGCGTGGCCCCGTCCAGCACCCGGGCCGGCAGCGGGATGCGGAAGCCGACGCAGGAAGGCGGCAGCACGTAGCGGTTCAGGTCGTGCCGGGTGATCGCGATCGCGGCATCGGCGACAGCCTCGCCGTCGATCAGCAGCTCGAGCGGCGGCACGGCCTCGCCGCGCAGATCGGCGGCCCAGCCCGTCAGGCAGTAGTCGCGCACCGCCTCGATACGGCCCACCAGGGTCGGCAAGGCACTGTCCGGGAAGCTCCGGTCCCACGCCAGGTAGCCTTGCACCCAGACCTGGATGCGCAGATCCGGCCGCAACAGCAGGTCCTGGAGATCCACCTCCATCACCAGCGCGGTCTCCTGGCGCAGCGGATCGACGCTCATCCAGCGATGGGTGGACCGCAGCTTCTCGCAGCGTCCGCCGCCCAGCACGACCGGCTTGACCTTGTCGGCCGGGACGCCGCTGGCCAGGCGGATAACCATGCAGCCGGGCAGCACGAGGACGCCGATGACGTCATCGAACGGGTTGTCTGCAGACGTGGTCTCCGGTGGCGGCATTCCTGGCCCGTCCTGGTCGGTGCGACGGTCTATGGCGAAAGCCATCCGAAGACGAGAATTTGTTGCTCGTCACAGCGGAATGGTTGCGGATGTCGTGCTTGTGCCAGCATGACGGCAGCAGGCGGCCGACGGCACAACCGGCCTGGCGACAATGGCGGGGAAAGGTCCCACCCGACGAGTTTCAAATCATGATCCCGTTACTGACCGGCCATGCCACGGCAAAACAACCCGCCAGCTGCTACGCACGAAATGGTTGACAAAATTCCGGCCCACCATCTTGAATAGATCGTGCCACCCCATGTTTAGCGCCATTTATTAATGATATATAACGCTTTCCGCAAAGCCGCCATCACGTGAATGACGTTCCCTTGCCGGCGGCGCCGCGGTATCCATTTGCGCAGTAAGGGCGTACCGCCTTTGCCGCCACAGACCAGTGACGCAACACACCAAGGGGATCGCCTCATGAAGCTCAGCGCACGCAACATCCTGACCGGCACCGTCGAGAGCCTGCACAAGGGCGCCGTAACGACCACCCTGAAGGTGGCGCTGCCCGGCGGCCATCACATCACGTCCTCGATCACCAACGATGCGGCGGATGATCTCGACCTGAAGGTCGGTGACCAGGTTTCGGCCATCATCAAGTCGTCGGACGTTATCATCGGCAAGTAAGCCACCGCCGTTCCGGCAGGGGCCCTGGCAACCGCCAGGGCCTTTTTTCGTGTCTGCGGCGGCAGGTCAGCGTTGCCAGTCGGATCGGCGTCATATAATCAATGTATATGACGAGCGATGCCGTTCCTGCCAATGGTCCCCGGACCGAGGCGCTGCTCGCGCTGCGCGGTGCCGGTCATCTGCCGGTCGGACGCGACCGGATTGCCATGCTCGAGGCGGTTGCCGCCCATGGCAGCATCACCGCGGCGGCAAAGGCACTCGGCTACAGTTACAAGGCGGTCTGGGACGGCCTGAACGCGGTCAACAACCTGTTGCCCGCGCCCGCCCTGCTCACCCAGTCCGGCGGCCGGGGCGGCGGCGGCGCGACGCTGACCGATGGCGGCCATCGCCTGATCGCCGCGTTCCGCCGCCTGGAGGCGAAGCTCTCCGAAATCTCTGCCGCGATCGGCCGCGATGAAGCCGACGCCCCGATCGACCTGCTGTTCTGGAACGTCGCCATGAAGACGAGCGCCCGTAACGCCCTGCATTGCCGGGTGACCGACATCACGCGCGCCGCGGTCAACGCCGAAGTCGCGCTCCGCGTGACCGCGACCAGCAGCATTGTGGCGGTGATTACCAGCCACAGCGTCGACGACCTGGGACTGGCACCCGGGCGGGACGTGGTCGCCCTGATCAAGTCGGGCTTCGTCATTCTGGCCCGGACCGAGGAGGCGCCGCGCCTGTCGGTGGCCAACCGGCTGTCAGGCACCGTGCTGGATCGCGTGGACGGGGGCGTCAACAGCGAAATCGTGGTCGATATCGGCGACGGCAAGACGCTGACCTCGGTCGTTACGCGCCACAGCGCCGACGCGCTCGCATTACAGGCCGGGGTGGCGGTGATCGCGCTGTTCGACGCGGCGCATGTGATTCTCGCGGTTGATTGAGTGAAAGCCGCAATATTCCGCGATAACGGCGCGTTCGGGCGGGAGGGACAGATGTGCCGCTGGTTGCTGCTGGTGTTGCTTGCCTTGCCGCAGCTTGCGCAAGGCGCGGACCTTACGGATGCCACGGGACGGCAGGTTCACCTTCCCGACCGGATCGCACGGGTCTTGCCGGCCGGGCCGCCGGCCGCTGTGCTCCTGTCAGCACTGGCGCCCGATCTGATGCTCGGTTGGCCGCATCCCCCGTCTGCCGCCGCGCGGGCGTTCTTGCCGGACAGTCTGACAGCCCTGCCCGTGGCACCGCCTGTGACCGGCACCCAGGATGCGACGGATGTGATCAAAGGGTCAGCACCAGACCTTATCCTCGATTACGGCGATGTCGGTTCCCGCTACGTCCAGGCCGCGGAGAACACGCAGCAGAATACCGGCATCCCCACGCTGCTGCTCGACGGCAAACTCACGATGATACCGGCGGTGCTGCGGACGCTCGGCCATGCGCTGCACCGCGAGGATCGGGCAGAGACGCTGGCACGCCTCTCGGAGGCCATCCTGACCCTGCCTGACACGTCAGCGCCGCGCGGCACGGTCGTCTACGCACGCGGGGCTGATGGCCTGGCCGTTGCCGCACCCGGCACCGGGGCCACGGAGGTGTTTGCGCTGCTTGGCTGGAAGGTGCTTGCCCCCGATGGTCCGGGAACCTTCCGTCATGCCAGGGTGGAAGACATTCTTGCACTTGACCCCGATCTTCTCGTCTTCGCCGATCCGGCGATGCGGGCAGGCGTCGGTTCGGAGCCGTGGCGATCGCTTCGGGCGGTGCGCGAGCATCACGTCCTGATCGCGCCGTCCCTGCCGTTCGGATGGGTGGACGGGCCGCCATCGATCAACCGCCTCATCGGGGTGGTGTGGCTCCGCGGCAATGACGCCGGGACGGCCGGCGCCATCTTCAATTCCGTTGTCTACGGCCGCGTTCTCTCGCGCGCCCAGATCGAAGAGTTGCGTAACGCCACACGCACCGTCGAGCCCTGAAAGGAACCCGCCAATGCGTCGCCTCATTCTTGCGCTTCTCCTGCTGCTACCTGTTTCGGCGAATGCCCAGCCACTCACGGTGTTTGCCGCCGCCAGTCTGACCGACGCAATGAAGGAGATCGCGGCACTTTGGCAGGCGGATGGGCATCCGGCCTTGCGCCAGTCGTTCGCGTCAAGCTCGACGCTGGCGCGGCAGATCGAGCAAGGGGCGCCGGCCAATCTGTTTTCCTCAGCGGACGAGAAGTGGATGGACTATCTGGCAACCCACAACCTGATCGCAGTCGACACCCGCAAGAACCTGCTGGGCAACGATCTTGTCCTCATCGTGCCGGCCACCAGGCCGACGAAGATTCAGATCGGCCCCGGCTTTGATATCGCCTCACTGCTCGGAGCCAACGGGCGCCTCGCGACCGGTGATCCCGCGCATGTGCCGGTTGGCATTTACGCCGAACAGGCGCTGAAAAAGCTCGGGGTCTGGGATGCCGTCGCACCAAGGCTCGCGCGGACCGATGATGTGCGCGCGGCCCTGCTTCTGGTGGAACGTGGTGAGGCGCCAGCCGGCATCGTCTACAGCACCGACGCCGCTGCGAGCAAAAGCGTTGTCATTGCCGGCACCTTTCCGGCCAACAGTCACGATCCCATCACCTACCCCTTCGCGGTGACCAAAGCCGGCGATACGCCGGAGGCGCGCGCCTTGCTGCACTTCCTGACCGAAGCAGCGTCCCGCGACGTCTTTGTCCGGCACGGGTTCAAGGTGGAGTAGGCCGCCATCCTCACCGCGGAAGAGTGGCAGGCGGTCCGGCTGACGCTGGACGTGGCGCTGCGTGCTGTCGGCTTCGCCTTGCCCCTGGCGATCCTGACGGCCTGGGTGCTGGCGCGCAGCCGGTTTCCGGGCCGGTCGGTGCTGAACGCCGTGGTGCATCTTCCCCTGGTGCTGCCCCCGGTGGTGACAGGCTGGCTGCTGCTCATCCTGTTCGGTGTGCGCGGCCCCATCGGGGCGCTGCTACATGACTGGTTCGGCATCCGGCTGGTGTTCACCACCGCCGGCGCCACCCTCGCCTGCGCGGTGATGGTGTTTCCGGTGATGGTCCGGTCGGTGCGCCTGTCCCTGGAGGCCGCCGATCTGGGCCTGGAACAGGCCGCGCGTACGCTGGGGGCCGGCCGGCTCGATCGCCTGTTCAACGTCACCTTGCCGCTGGCATCGCCGGGCATCCTGGTGGGCGCGATCGTGGCCTATGCGACCTGCCTGGGTGAGTTCGGCGCCGTCATCACCTTCGCCGCCAACATTCCCGGCGAAACGCAGACGCTGCCACTGGCCATCTACGCGGCGATCCAGGTTCCGGGCGGCGAGGCGAAAGCGGCGCAACTCTCGCTCGTATCATTGACTCTGGCGCTGGTGGGATTGCTGGCCTCCGAATGGGCCGGCAGGCGGCTGAACGCCGCGCTCGGCCGATGAATCTTTCCGTCGAACTGCGGCATCATTTTCCGGCCATCGACATTGCGATCGAATTCAGCGTTCCGAGCCCGGGCGTCACCGTGCTGTTCGGTCCGTCCGGGTCGGGCAAATCAACGGTGATCGCCGCTGCTGCCGGACTTCTGCGTCCCGACCAATGTCGGATCGCCATCGGCGGCGACATGCTGGCGGACACACGGGCCGGCATCTGGCTGCCGCCGGAGCGGCGTCGGGTGGGCCTGGTGTTTCAGGATTCGCGCCTTTTCCCGCACATGTCGGTCAGCAACAATCTCGTCTTCGGAATGCGGCGTACTCGCGAGCGGGAGATCGATTTCGACGAAATCGTCGAACTCCTCGGCATCCACGCCTTGCTGAGCCGCCATCCGAACACGCTCTCAGGTGGCGAGCGCCAACGGGTTGCGATTGGCCGCGCCCTGCTCAGGCAGCCGCAATTGCTGCTGATGGATGAGCCGCTGGCCAGCCTGGATACCGCGCGGAAGTCCGAGATTCTTCCCTATCTCGCGCGTCTGAAGACGATGCTGCGGTTGCCTGTGCTGTACGTCACGCACTCGCTGGACGAACTTGCGCAACTGGCCGATTCCGTTGTCCTGATCGAGGCCGGATCGGTTGTCGCGGCGGGACCGGTGGCGGAGATCTCGGCGCGGGCGGATCTGCCGCTGGCGCGGCGGGATGATGCCGGCGCCGTGCTGATCTGCCGCGTCGCCGCACATGACGCAACCCGGCAACTCACCCGCCTCAGCTGCGGTCCCGCCACGCTGTGGGTTCCGCAAGCCGACCTGCCGGAAGGGACCCTCCTCCGCGTCCGCGTTCCGGCCCGCGAAGTCATCCTGGCGCGGGGAGAGGTCGATCTCCTCAAGGACGCGCTCAGCCTGCACAACGTCCTGCCCGGGACAGTCCGTGCGATCGCGGCGGACCCTGACCACCGGGCGACGCTTGTCGAGGTGGCGCTCGGCGGTGGTTCCGTGCTCTCCCGCGTCACACCCGACGCCATCGCGCGGCTCGCGCTGGCGCCGGGGACACGAGTCTCGGCATTGATCAAGTCGATGTCGGTCGAGATTCTCGGCGGAGCCCGTGGTTCCCGGCCCGTGGCCACATGATGGCGGGCGGCTGCAAGCCGGCGCGCGCAGTCATGCCGCCAGCGCCTTCTCCAATCGGCCCAGCCCCTCCTCCAGCACCGCATCCGGCACGGTCAGCGGCACCAGGATGCGGATGGCATTGCCGAGATTGCCGCAGGACAGCAGGATCAGCCCCTCCTCCAGCGCCCGCGCGGTGACGCGTTTCGCCGCCGCCGCGTCGGGCGTGCTGCCGTCACGCTCGGTGAACAGATCGAAGCCGACCATGGCCCCCGGGCCACGCACGCAGCCGATCGGCAGCAGGTCCGGCCGCGCTGTCCATTGCTGCAACCGCTGCTTGATCGCGGTGCCGATCGCGGTCGCCCGGTCGAGCAGCTTCTCCTCGGCAATGACATCGAGCACCGCAAGCGCCGCCGCACAGGCGACCGGGTTGCCGCCATAGGTGCCGCCGAGCGCCCCCGGCTCGGCCGCATCCATCAACGCGGCGCGGCCGATCACGCCGGAGATCGGGAAGCCGCCGCCGAGCGATTTCGCCACCGTCAGCAGGTCGGGCTCGATGCCGGAATGCTCGATCGCGAACATCTTGCCGCTGCGGGCGAAGCCGGTCTGCACCTCATCCACGGTCAGCACGATGCCATGGCGGTCGCACAGCGTGCGCAATGCCTGCAGCAGTTCAACCGGGGCCGGGTAGAAACCGCCTTCGCCCTGCACCGGCTCGATGATGATGGTAGCGACGCGGCTCGGCTCGATATCGGCGCGGAACAGGAACTCCAGCGCACGCAGGCTGTCCTGCACGCTCACGCCCTGCTGCGGGATCGGGAACGGCACGTGGTAGACCTCGGAAGCCAGCGGGCCGAAGCCGTGCTTGTAGGGCGCCACCTTGCCGGTCAGCGCCGAGGTCAGCAGGGTGCGGCCGTGAAAGGCGCCGGCAAAGGCGATCACCCCCGGACGGCCGGTAGCGGCGCGGGCGATCTTGACCGCGTTCTCGACCGCCTCGGCGCCGGTCGTGAAGAGTACCGTTTTCGCCGCACCGCGGAACGGCGCCAGCGCGTTCAGGCGCTCGGCGAGCGCGATGTAGGGTTCATAGGCGGCCACCTGGAAGGCAGTGTGGGTAAAGTTCACCATCTGGGCGGTCGCCGCCGCCACCACCCTGGGATGGCGATGACCGGTATTGAGCACCGCGATGCCGCCGGCGAAGTCGATGAAGCGGCGGCCTTCGACATCCCATAGCTCGGCGTTCTCGGCGCGCGCGGCATAGAGAGAGGTGGCATGCACCACGCCGCGGGGCACGGCGGCGTTGCGGCGGCTGAGCAGCTCGGCATTGGTCGGCATGATGGCTCCTGGCGTGAGGCTGCCCCCAGCGATGGGGCGGCGCGGCGATTGAGCACCACAGGGCGGGGCGGCCAAAGTGCATAATCCACCCTTTGTGGGGGCTCCCATGCACCGTGGTGGCCGATATGCCGGCGTTTTCTGGTGCACGGCATGCACCAAAAGTGGTGCAGGATGCGTCTTGCCGAAACGGCCTGTTTTCTGGTCAGATCGGCGTCTGGTTCAAGCCTGCCAAGCGGTCTCAGTCAATTGACACTCCCCGGACGGCTCATTCTTGCGCTATACGTCGGTCTGCGCGGTCAATAATGCCTGTTATTTGGGCATATCCTGGGGCGTTGCGTCATTGTCTTGGGAAGATCTTGTGACGATTTCGCAAGACGTTACCAACGCAAACCGGCGATACCGTGGGGAAACGGCCGGTCCGCGGCCACTGGCATCCCGCTTGCCAATCCCTTTCCCGGCGCCTGGCTTTTCCCCTGGCGCGATCCGGCACGAAAGGAACGCCTCGATGCCTGTGCTGTCTGTCTCGTTGGCCGGTTGGTGTCGGCCCCCGCGCCCATGCCGATGCCCATGCCGATGAGCGCCACGGAGACCGCGCCGCGCCACGTCGCCGAACCAGACGCCGCACCGCTCGTGCGCTTCGAGGACGTCGACAAGACCTACGACGGCGAGCAGTTGGTGGTGGAAAGCCTTAACCTCGACATCCGCCGCGGCGAGTTCCTCACCCTGCTCGGACCGTCGGGATCGGGCAAGACCACATCCTTGATGATGCTGGCCGGGTTCGAGACGCCGACCAGTGGCGAGATTTATGTCGATAGCCGGCCGATCAAGAACGTGCCGCCGCACCGGCGCAACATCGGCATGGTGTTCCAGAACTACGCCCTGTTCCCGCACATGACGGTGGCCGAAAACGTTGGCTTCCCCTTGCGTGTTCGGAATGTCGGCCGCGCCGAGACCGCCGAGCGGGTTGCACGCGCGATGGCGATGATCAAGCTGGAGGCGCTGGCGCAGCGCCGGCCCAGCCAGCTCTCGGGCGGGCAGCAGCAGCGCGTGGCGCTCGCCCGTGCGCTGGTGTTCAATCCGCAACTCGTGCTGATGGACGAACCGCTCGGTGCGCTGGACAAGCGGCTGCGCGAGCATATGCAGGTGGAAATCAAACGCCTGCACCAGAGCACCGGCGTAACCGTCGTCTACGTCACCCACGACCAGAGCGAGGCGCTGACCATGTCGAACCGCATCGCCGTGTTCAATGACGGGGCGATCCAGCAGGTCGCCGCCCCCGACGTGCTGTACGAACGGCCGGCCAACAGCTTCGTCGCCAACTTCATCGGCGACAACAACACCCTCTCCGGCCAGGTCGAGCAGCGTCGCGGGCCGCATTGCAGCGTACGCCTGGGCGGCGGCGAACTGGTGCAGGCCCTGGTGGTCAACCCACGCGCGAACGGCGCGACCTCACTGTCCATCCGTCCGGAGCGGGTGCGGCTGCTCGCCATGCGCGATGACCCGCGCGGCGACAACCGCCTGCCCGGCCGCCTGACCGAGTTGATCTATCTCGGCGATCACGCCCTGGCGCTGCTCGACGTTGCCGGCACCACCGATTTCATGGTCAGGCTGCCCGCCGGGCGGCAGGCCGGTCTCGCCTGCGGGCAGGACGTGGCGGTCGCCTTCGCCGCCGATGATTGCCGCGCGCTCGATCCGGTCTGACCGCCGCCTTCCTTCACCCTGCCATCACGGGAACAGAGAGAGAAAGACATGCACATTCCTTGTCGCCCACTCGGACTCGCCGCCCTGCTTTTCGCCGGCCTGCTGTATGGGGGCAGCGCCGCGGCACGCGATCTCACCGTCGTCTCCTGGGGCGGCGCCTACCAGGATGCCCAGAAGAAAGTCTATTTCGAGCCGTTCACGGCGGCGACGAAAATCCCGCTGACCGACGAATCCTGGGACGGCGGCATCGGTGTGCTGCGCGCCAAGGTTGAAGGCGGCAACGCGCCCTGGGACGTGGTGCAGGTCGAGAGCGAGGAACTGGCGCTCGGCTGCGAGGAAGGGCTGTTCCAGAAGCTCGACTACAACCGCCTCGGTGGCAAAACGTCCTTTCTGCCCGCGGCGGTGAGCCCGTGCGGCATCGGCGCCATCGTCTATGATTTCGTCCTCGGCTACGACCGCGACAAGATTCATGTGGCGCCGAAGGGCTGGGCCGATTTCTTCGACACCAAGAAATATCCGGGCAAGCGCGCATTGCGCCAGGGGCCGAAGACGACGCTGGAGATCGCCCTGATCGGCGACGGGGTGGCGCCGGCTGACGTGTACAAGGTGCTCGCCACCGAAGCCGGGATTGTCCGCGCCTTCCGCAAGCTCGACACCATCAAGGAGGACCTCGTCTGGTGGAAGGCCGGCGCGCAGCCGCCGCAGTTGCTGGCTTCGGGCGAGGTGGCGATGACCTCGGTCTATAACGGCCGCATCGATGCGGCGAACCGCAACGAGCACAAGAATTTCGGCGTCGTCTGGAACGGGGCGCTGTACACCATCGACAGTTGGGTGATCCTGAAGGGCTCGCCCAACACCGACGCCGCCTACCAGTTCCTGAACTTCGCCAGCGCCGCCGAGAACCAGGCCAAGCTGCCACAGTACATCGCCTACGGCGTGCCCAACAAGCGGGCGAACTCCCTGATCGCCCCCGAATTCCTCGCGGCGCTGCCGACCAACCCGGTCAACCTGCGGTCGGCCACGGAAGTCAGCGACACGTTCTGGCTGGAGAACCTCGACCGCCTGACCGAGCGGTTCAACAAATGGGCCGCGAAGTAACACGCCTTCCGTCGCGGCCGGGGAAGCCTTTTCCCGGCCGTGTGAAGCTGCTTCGAGATCAGGATGGCGCCGTGTCCGCACCCCTCGCCTCGCTCAAGCTGCGCCTGCGGCGGGTCGAACGGGCCCGCCAGCTTCGCCATGCCGTGCTGATCCTGCCGCTGCTGCTGTTCCTCGGCTTCACCTTCCTGGTGCCGATCGGCACTATGCTGTGGCACGCCGTGGATGATCCCGATGTCGCCCGCGTGCTGCCGCGCACCGTCGCCGCGCTGCACGGCTGGAATGGCCAGGCGCTGCCCGGCGAGGCCACCTTCGCCGCCCTCGCCGCCGATCTTGATGACGCCGCGCGCGAACAGACCACATCGACCGCCGCCAAGCGGCTGAACTACGACGTGGCCGGATTCCGTTCGCTGCTGATGAATACCGCCCGCCATCTCGAGGCCGAGCCCCCCGCCGCGGGCGACGCGCAGGCGACGCTGCTGGCGATCGACCCGCGCTGGGGAGACCTGGAGAGCTGGGGCGCGATCCATCGCGCCTCCGGGCCATTGACCGATTTCTATCTGCTGGCAGCCCTCGACCTGCACCGCACCGCCGACGGGCATATCGCCGCCACGCCGGCCGAGCAGGCGGTCTATGTCGATGTGCTGCTGCGCACGCTGGAAATCGGCTTCATCGTCACCGCGCTGTGTCTGCTGCTCGGTTTTCCAACCGCCTACCTGCTGGCGAGCCTGCCGGCGCGGCAGGCGAACCTGTTCATGATTTTTGTTCTGTTACCGTTTTGGACGTCGCTGCTGGTACGCATCTGCGCCTGGATCGTGCTGCTGCAGGGCAACGGGCTGGTGAACGGGCTGCTGCTGTGGTCCGGCTTGGTGGACGCGCCACTGCGGCTGATCTTCAACCGCACCGGCGTCTATATCGCGATGACGCACGTGCTGCTGCCGTTCATGATCCTGCCGCTGTACAGCAGCATGAAAGCAATCTCGCCGGCCTATATGCGGGCCGCCGCCTCGCTCGGGGCGCCGCCCTGGCGGGCGTTCGTGCAGATCTATCTGCCGCAGACCCTGCCCGGAATCGGCGCCGGCTCGCTGCTCGTGTTCATCCTGTGCATCGGCTACTATATCACGCCCGCGCTGGTGGGCGGCGGCGGCGACCAGATGATCAGCTACTTCATCGCCTTCTTCACCAACGAGACGGTGAACTGGGGCATGGCCGCCGCCCTCGGCACGGTGCTGCTGACGGTCACGACATTGCTGGCGATGGCCTATGCAAGGCTGGTCGCGGACCGTCAAACCACCGGAGGACTGAAGTGAGAACCGCGAACCAGACCCCGCGCACGGCGGGTCAGCGCCTTGGCTGGATGGGCGTGGTGATCGTGTCGGGCCTGGTGTTCTTCTTCCTGATGGCGCCGGTGATGGCAATCATTCCGCTCTCGTTCAGCTCCGGCGGCTATCTGCTGTATCCGCTGCCGGGCCTGAGCCTGCGCTGGTATCAGGAGTTCCTGGGCTCGGCACGCTGGATGATGGCGCTGCGCAACAGCATGGTGATCGGCGTGAGCACGACCGTGCTGGCGATGCTGCTCGGCACGCTGGCGGCACTCGGTCTTTCGCAATGGCGCAGCCGGTTGAAACCGCTGGTGCTGGCGGTGCTGTTGTCGCCGATGGTGGTGCCGGTGGTGATCACCGCGGTCGGGCTGTATTTCTTCTTCGCCCCGCTCGGTCTGACCAACAGCTTTGCCGGGCTGATCCTGGCGCACACGGCCCTCGCGGTGCCGTTCGTGGTGGTCACCGTGAGCGCGACGCTGCAAGGGTTCGACCAGACGCTCGTGCGGGCGGCGGCCTCGCTCGGGGCGACGCCGCTGGCCGCCTTCCGCATGGTGACCCTGCCGCTGATCCTGCCCGGCATTGCCTCGGGCGCGCTGTTCGCCTTCGCCACCTCCTTCGACGAAGTGGTGGTGGTGCTGTTCATGGCCGGGCCCGACCAGCGCACCCTGCCGCGCGAGATGTTCGCCGGCATTCGCGAGAACATCAGCCCCGCCATCACCGCCGCGGCGGCGCTGCTGACGCTGTTCTCGGTGGCGCTGCTGGCGGCGTTGGAAGCGCTGCGCCGGCGCGGCGAGCGGCTGCGGGCGGGCGGTGCCTGACGGGGCATGGCGCGGATACCGCCCTTCCCCGCGCTGCGCGCCTTCGAGGCAGTGGCCCGCCATTGCAGCGTGCGCAAAGCCGCCGAGGAACTGGGGATCGACCACACCGTGGTCAGCCGGCACCTGCGCAGCCTGCAGATGCTGCTGGACGTGCAACTGGTACGAACCTCCCGCCAGGGGGTGGCGCTGACCACGGCCGGCGCCGAATACGCCGCCGGCCTCACCCGCATCCTGGCCGACCTGACCATGGCAACCGCGCGGGTGGATTGCAGCCGCCGCTCGGCCAATCTCAGTATCTGGTCGATCCCCGGTTTCGCGCTGCGCTGGCTGATGCCGCGACTGCCGGATTTCTACGCGCTGTATCCCTCGATCGAGATCAGCGTGCGGCCGCACGACAGCATGGCCGACCTCGCCGGGTTCGAAGCCGACGCGCAGATCATCTACGGCGAGGTGACGGCCCCGGCGCTGCGCAGTGCCGTCATCGTGCGACCGCGCGTGTTCCCGGTGGCAAGCCCCTACTGGGCGGCGGCGCACCGGTCGGTGCAGAGCCCGGCCGACCTGGTGTCGATGCCGCTGATCCACGAGGAAAGCCATGCCCAGTGGCGCGCCTGGTTTGCCGCCCTCGGCGTCGATCCGCCCGACCCGTTGCGCGGTCCGCGGCTGTGGCACGCCAATCTCGCGCTGGAGGCAGCCAAGCTCGGCCAGGGAGTGGCGCTCGGCAACGAGTTGCTGTGCGCGGGCGAACTCGCCGCCGGGGAGTTGACCGAGATCGGCAGCAGCACCATCGCGCTGCACCCCTACCGGTTCGTGACCCGCCGCGACCGCTGGAACGAACCCGCGCTGGCACGGTTGCGCCACTGGATTCTGGCCCAGATGCAGCAGTTGCGCGTGTGAGCAGGTCGCAGCGTGAGCACTTTGCCGAACCGCCCAGGATGCACAAACTGAGCTGGTATTCCGATCCAGCCAACTGGTGAACCGGAACACCAAATCAAGAATCCGCTTTGCGGCCGAGAAGCCGCCATTCTAGGGGCGCCGCGCGATGATCGCGTAATCCTGTGGCCCGAACAAGACTTCGTTGAGCATTTCGGCATCCGCCGTGGTCTCCTGCAGCAGCCCCTGGGTGAAGGGATGCAGCTTGAGAACCTGGACATCGGAAAATCCACGATGCTGGACGATGAACCGAAGCACATCCGGCATCAACGGATTACGATGCGTCGGATCATTATAGAATGTCGTGGCACCAACCCGCATCGTTTCGGGATTTGGCGTCTCCAGGATCAATACCCCGCCGGGAATGAGGACACGGATGGCTTCATCGAGAAAGTCCACCAGAGTGGCGAACGGCAGATGCTCAACCACATGGAATGCCGTCACGGCACTCCGGCCTGCATCCTCGATACTGTTAAGATGCTCCATGATGTCAGCATGGCGCGCATCAAGACCGAACGAAAGGCTGCGTTCGACCATCATCCTGTTGATGTCAATGCCATATGCGTAGAATCCGTTCTCCTTCAGGAATTCGAGCCATTCTCCCCTGCCGCAGCCAATGTCTATAACAGGCTTATCTTGCTGGCCGGCGCCTGCAAGCGAAAGTGGATCGGCATATGGTGCCAGTCGTGATTTTATATCCTTTCGACTGCCTCGGAATACGTCCTCGAAAGTCAAATATAGCGAATCGAGACGTTGATCCACGATGTCGGTAGCAGATTCCTCAACCTGTTTCGTTGCCACCGGCATCGCCAAACGCGTAAGCCGCCGCTGTTGAAACAGAATCTCGCCCCGGAGTGCCACCAGTTGTTCGTTAAGAGATGTCGTCATGGTCGACGTCTCTGACGTAAGTGCCGCCAGGCGCGTCGAAACCTCTGACGTAAGTGCCGCCAGGCGCCATGGCACCGGCGTCATCGTGGTCGTCAGAGTGTCTAAGCGCCCACTCAAATCCTCGATTACCGTCCTTCGATGTTCGCCCTGATTGATCAAGGCACGAATCTGGTCTTCGATTTCATCGATGCGCTGGTTCGCGGTCTCCGCTGCATACACACCAGAGATGGCACGCCTGAGGAGGGTACGAACGTGCAGCACAGCCCAGATCCAAACCGACACGCGGCTCATGAGCGAGCGGCGTGCGGTCGGTTCGTCAGTCATCTTGATTTCTCCAGTCGTGTCTGCGCGCCGCACTTCGGCATCGAGCCTTACGACGTCCTCATGCGGCTCACCACCTTCCGGCGAAGATGATGTGGAACCGGAAAACTTCGCGATCTCTAGTGAAACGCGCCGTTCCAATTCTCTGAAGTCAATTTTATCATTATTCCTCAAGAACAGCATCGCTCTCCAACTCATCACGACCGTGATCTCCCAGTGTCCACGATCTGCAGGTAGCAGCGCTCTCCGCAAGGTTTGATACGGAAGAACACGCGCTACCCCGATGCGATACCATATGCATATCACTGCGGTCGGCAGGTCACAAGGAACCCGGCCACCCAGGAATCCCCGAACAAACGGGCGATGGTTGCGGTTCCTGGCTGATCTGGCGGGGAAAGCGGCGCTCCCGGTTCGACGCGGTCGCGTGATCCACCTCTATCGGATCGTCTTGCACGGATGGAGAGTCTATTTGTGGATTTCTGCAACCGAAGCGGGTTGCCGCTTTTCGCACGGCAGAATTGCAATCCCAACAGATGGCTTCAATGGGATTACCGGCAACCGCTGCGTGCACACAACGCCAGCAGCACGGCAGGCACTCACGATAAATTGTAAACCAGCACTCGTGCGATGCTGGGCAACGACGTACGTACCAACCCCAACATGCTCGCAGGCATGATGTTCATTCCGTTCTGCCCGGTCGCGGCAACAGCGATGATGCCCGACGCAGAAAACGAAAGCAGCACCCGCAAGACAGTGGGATATTCGGTCGGAGCGGCGGATGCTGTAATCGTGCTGAAGTTACTGCAGCGCCTCGTTAAACTGGATTACCGGCTGCGTGGTGGTAAAATTCGGGATATCTGCGAAAATCTCCTGACCATGCTGTGCCGCCGCGGCCTGGAAGGCCTCCAGTGAGGTGAAATCCAGCAGCGCGATAGCAAGGTAGAGCGGCACGGTGCCGTCCGCACCGCTGCTGCCGCGCAGCACCCGTACCTCCTGCAGGCCCAACGCGCCCCAGCGTTGCTGCACCAGGGGAATATGGGTGCCCATGTAGTAGTCGAATGCAAAGGTCGCCGCAGGCGAAGCGGGGTATAATACGGTTATTACGATCATGACGTTCTCCCTGTTCTATTGTTACCGTCCGGTGGACCGTCCTGGTCCGGCGCCTTCCCGATCGCATGGATTCCTGTGGTCTTTGCTCCCTGCACATCCGGTAGGGCAACAAGGACGAAGACCGTCGTGACCATGCGCCCGCGAAGCCGTTGCGCGCCGTTCGTTTTGGACGTTTTATCCCTGACAGCATGAACAATCTGTGGTGCTTGTTCAAGAGGGACGCGGGTTCGCAGGTTGGTCGCCTGTCGCGCGCCGCGTCTGACCGGGGTCTGTCACATACCGAGAATGAAGCGCTATGCCAATGATACGTGAGACGATCGTCACGACTCTCTCGGCCGATGGCGTGGTCCACATCGCGCCGTTCGGCCTGATCGAAGAGGAAGGCGGCTGGATCATCGCGCCTTTCCGGCCCTCGACCACGCTCGACAACCTGCTGGCACGACCGGCGCTTGTCGCCAACCATACTGACGATGTCCGCATCTTCGCGGGGTGCCTCACCGGCCGGCGCACCTGGCCGTACGTGTCCTTGCGCGGGGGGGGGCCGCCGCGTCTGGCCGCAGCACTCGCACATGAGGAACTCGCCGTCATGCGCATAGAACAGGACGAACAGCGCCCGCGTTTTCATTGTCGTGTGCTGCACAGGGAGACGCATGCCCCGTTCCGCGGTTTCAACCGCGCGCAGGCAGCAGTGATCGAGGCGGCAATCCTGGTCAGCCGCCTGCGCTTCCTGCCGCGCGACAAGGTGAATCGGGAACTCGCCTACCTGGAGATTGCCATCGGCAAGACTGCTGGCGATGACGAGCGCGAGGCGTGGTCGTGGTTAATGGAAATTGTGCACGAAAGCCGAAGCATTACGACATGAATTCTGTAATGGAATAATAATTCCATATTTTATCGGGTCACCACACGATTTGTACAAAACTGCGCGCTAACGGGCCATGCAGATAGGCATTGCCTTTCAGCGCGATTCTGAAAGAGGGTTTTGAAAGGAAACTCCCCAGAACTCGCCGTGCCGTGCAACGTGGTGGTGCCCCCCGCTTTTTACGGCCCAAACAGCGAGGAGCCGCATTCTTCGTTGCCGCTATCTGCGTGGCCGCAGACAGGCCAGCAGGGCCGGGATGAACACAAGGCTCGCCACCAGCGTGCACACCAGGCTGGTGATCAACAGCGCGCCCATGCTCGCGGTGCCGGGATGGCCCGATAGCGCCAACGAACCGAACGCTGTTCCGGTCGTGAGCGCGGAAAACAGGATGGCACGCGCCGTCGGGGAGCCCAGCACTGCCGTTTGTCCGGCGCGCCAGTTCATGACGAAGTAAATATTGAACGACACGCCCACGCCGAGCAGCAACGGCAGGGCGATGATGTTGGCGTAGTTCAGCGGCAACGGCATCAACACCATGGCGATTGCTGTCATCAGGCCCGACAGCAGCAGCGGCGCCAACACCAAAGCGGCGTCGAGCGCACGGCGCAAGGATACCCCCAGCAGCACCGTGATCGCGACCAGTGCGCCGAGTGCCGCCGAGCGGAAGGCGCCGACGATGGTCGCGCTGGATGCCTCGATGGTCACGGCCGATCCGCCGGCCTGCGGCGCCACCGCCGCAACCTGCGCGACGAAGGCGGCCAGCCCGGCGCTGTTGCGCGCTTCGTGTTTGGGCAGCACCTGGACCCTGGCGCGCCCGTCGGGCAACAGCCAGTCGCGCGCAAGCTCCGGTGGGATGGCGGCGAGCGTTACCGGCTCGGCCTGCAGCGCGGTGCGCAACTGGTCGAGCTGCATCGGCAGGAACCGTGTCAAGGCACGGTCGGTGGCCAGCAACGTTGCGTCGGCGGCGCCGACGAGCGCACGCAGGTCGGCCGCAATCGCCGCCAGGGTTCGGTCGTCCGGACGTTTCGGCAGGACCCGCTCGATGTCGGCCTGGGCTGTCGTCGCGGCGGCGCGGATCTGCTCCGCCGACGGGGATGCAGCGACCGCGCGCGGCGTCAGACCGATCGTCAGGACATCGGCCGCATCGGCGATCAGGGCAAGCTTCTGGCGCTGGTCGGCGGGAACGAAGCTGTTGATCGACAGCACGTTCTCCACCAGCGACAGCGGGTGCAGCTGCTGCGCCAGCGCCTCCGCTTCGGCCGGGTTCGTCGCGAGGATGGTGATGGTGAACGGGTTGGTGACGGGCGAATCCATCAGGTCGTAGAGGGTCCGCATCGCCTCGGTGGACGGATCTTTCGTATGCAGGGGATCGGAATCGAAGCGCAAGTGCGGGATCTGGACGGCGCCGACCATGCCCAGCAAAACGAACACGGCCAGCACCGGATGGCGCCGCCGCCGGATCGCCGAATCGAGCCAGACACCCCAGCGATAGCCGACCTCCGCCGGCTCCCCACGCGGCCGCAGGAGGGAGATGCAGGCCGGGAGGAAGACGATCGTGCAGGCAAAGGCGATCAGCATGCCGATGCCGGCGATCAGCCCCAGCTCCGCCACCCCACGGAAATCCGTCGGCAGGAAGGCGAGGAAGCCGGCCGACGTGGCGGCAGCGGCGACCAGGATCTGGGCGCCGACCGCGCGGCCGGTTTCCGTCATGGCCAGCACCGGATCGCCGTGACGATGACGCATATCGCGGTAGCGGACGGCGAACTGGATGGCGAAATCCACGGCGATGCCAATGAACAGGATGCCGAACCCGACCGACATGACATTGAGCGTGCCGACCGCAATGGCGGCGAACAGCAGGGTAAGCGTCAGCCCCAGGCTTAGCGTTCCCAGGATCGGCAGGATCAGCCGCCAGGACCGCACGGCCAGGAACAGCCACAGGGTGATCAGCGTGACGCTGATCACGATGCCCTGAACGACGCCGCGGGCGACGGTGCCGAACTCCTCATCCGACAGCGCCACCGAGCCGGTGACGCGCACCCGCGCGGCACCCGACCGGACAAATTCCAACTGCGCGGCGGCTTCGCGCATCGCCTTGGTGGCGGCGCCGCCGGCCTCCAACTGGCCGTGGGCCAGCACCGGCTGGGCCAGCACGAAGCGGTAGCGGCCACCCATATCCGCGAGATCGCCGCCCAGCAGGCGCATCCAGGACAGCGGCTCCGGCCGGCCGGCGATCGCCGCCGCCATGGTGCGGTGCACGCCCTCCAGCGCTGCCTGGTAGGGGCCCAGATTCATCCCGCCCTGCTCCACCCCGGTCGCCAGCAGCGAGAAGGCGTCGAACAACCCGCGTGCGCTGGGATCGGCCGCCAGCCGGCCAAGGAAGGGTTGGGCGTCGATGGTGCGGTCGAGCACATCGGCGAGCCGGTCGGGCTTCAGGAACAGCATGCCCTCGCGGTGCAGCCAGGGCAGCGCATCCGGCCGGCGGACGGTGCGGAAGTGGACGGTGTCGGCCGCGAGCGCGCTGGCCAGGGCGGCAGCGGTTGCGTCTGCCTCCTCCGGCTCCTGGGCATCGATGACCGCCACCAGAAGATCCTGGAACTGCGGGAAGGCGCGATCGAGCATCACGGCCCGCTGGCGGAAGGGCAGGTCGGACGAGAACAGCAGGGCGGTGTCGGTGGTGATGCCCAGATGACCGGCGGCGAACCAGATCGAGACCATTGCCGCCAGCAGGCCGGCCACGACCACCGGCAAGGCCCATCGCTGAGCGAACGTAACCACCAACCCGATTGTCCGGCCCATCGTCATCGTGTGTGCGGCCCGCACGGTCAGATGTCGTCGCCTGGTGCGGTCCCTCGCGTCATTGCGCGCTGGCCTGCAGGTCGGCGGTTTTCTGCTGCAGGCTGGCCAGCAGCGCCGCGCCGCCGCCGCTTGCCATCACCGCCCGAAAGTCGGAACGTTGCACTGCCAGCCGGCTGATCGTGCCGTCGAACAGTACATCGACGATCCGCCACCCCCCGCCAACCTGCCGCATCGCGTAATCCAGTTGCCGTGCGGCCCCGCTGGCGGGGATGATGCGGCTCTGCACGACCTCGTCCCTGCCGATGGTTCGCACTGTCGGCAGGACCTCGAAGCGCTGGCCGGAAAAATTGTCGAAGTTGGCAACGTAGGTGGTGATGGTGTAGCGCCGGTAGGCGTCCATCAGCGCGGCCTGCTCGTCCGCTGGCAATCCCGCCCAGCGTGGACCGACCGAGACCTGCAGGATGCCGGCCAGATCAAACACCGTGTCGATCACCGGCGCAACCGCATCGTAACGTTGTGAAAAAGGCACGGACCGGCCCTGCTTCATGATGCCGAGGAGCGCCGCATAGAGCTTCTCGATCGGCGCCGTCACCTCCGACGCGGTGGCATGAGTTGCCAACGAAACAAGGAGGCCCCCCGCCATTCCCAAGCGCAGCACCAGGGCGCGACGGCCGATCATCCGCATGGCATTCCGACGCAGTCGTACGGCACGTGCATTGACATCATTTCAGGCATGCCCATAGGTTGGATAACGACCGACTTGAAACGGCTTCCCTGGCTGCACGCAAATAAAGCATTCGATCCTCTCGTTGACCAGAGGCCCTGAACCCGACCGGGCACGCGCCTGCCCACCGCATCGCCGTTGGGCCATCGCCGTTGGAGCGTACGCCATGCAAGCTGGCAATCGGACCATCGCCCTCTCACGAGTGCGCGAAGCCGGCGGGGCAGGTCTGGAAATCGGCGCGTCATCATCCCTGGCTTGTGCCTCGCCGGCGTATCCGGCCTGCGGATGGCGGCGGTGAGGATGCAGCGTGTCGTGCTCGGGGCCGCCGATGCCGTCTGCGGTGCCTTGGGCCTGCTGCGGCGGCCGTTGTCGGCGGATGACCTGATCAGGCAGGCGCAACGCGCCACCGCCCTGTCGGCGTTCGGCGATGTCCGGTTCAGCGAGCCGCTGCGGCATTTCCTGGACAGCTGCATCGCCGAGTCGGACCTCAGCCTGATCGGGCGAATTGCCACGCGGTGGGACGTTGTCCGCTTTCTGTCCAACCTGCTGCGGATGCACCAGGCAGAAGCGGAGACTCCGGCGATCGCCGCGCAGCCAATCGTGGCGCCAATCTTCATCACCGGCCTGCCGCGCTCCGGCACCACGTTCCTGCAGTCGCTGCTGATGCAGGATGGCGCCAACATGCTCCCGCGCGTCTGGCAGACGATTTATCCCTACCCAGGCCGCGCCGCGCCGAAGGGCGTGCCCGATCGCCGGATAGAAATGGTGAACCGGCAGTTGCGGGCGTTCGAGCGGCTGGCGCCGGAGTTCCGCAGCCTGCACCCGGTGACAGCGGTGTCGCCACAGGAATGCTCCGAGATCACCGCGCATGTGTTCATGAGCCTGCGGTTCGACAGCACCTATCATGTGCCCTCCTATCGCGAGTGGCTGGACCGCACCGGCCATCTGGAAGCCTACCGGTTCCACCGCCGGTTCCTGCAGCATTTGCAGTTGCAGCATCAAAACGCGGAGAGCCGGCGTTGGGTGCTGAAATGCCCCGACCATGTGTTCGCGCTGGATGCCATCAGGGCCGTTTACCCCGATGCGCGGATCGTGTTCGTGCACCGGGACCCGCTGAAGGTCCTGGCCTCGGTCGCGAAGCTGACCGAAGTGCTGCGGCGTCCCTTCGTGCGGCGGCTGGACGCGGTGCAGATCGGACGGCAGGAAGGCATTCGCTGGCTGGCCGGCGCCGAGCGGATGATCGAAGCCGATTCCCGGTGGCCGTTCGCCGTGCCGGTCTGCCACATCCAGTACCTGGATCTCGTGCGCGATCCGCTCGGCACGGTGGCGGGGATGTACAGGCATTTCGGATTGAAACTATCGCCGGAGGCCGCCGATTGCATTCGCCACCAGGTGCAGGAAAAGCCGAACGGCGGCTATGGCGTGCACCAGTACCGGTTCGAGGACCATGGGCTGGACCCGGTGGAGCAGCGGCAGCATTTTGCCCGCTACGTGGAACATTTCGGCATCACGGCGGGGGTGGATGAACTCCCGGTGGCCACGCGCGCGGCCGAACGCCAGAGACTGGCAACCGCGTGAAGTGCGCCCCCCGCGTCGCCCCTACCCCTCCTCCTGGCCGGACGGCACGGGTACCAGGTTGGTACGCCAGGTCGCTTCGGAACGCTGCCACGCCAGCAGCCCTGCCATGCTCGTCAGCAGTTCCCGCGTTCGCCGCACCAGGGCGACGGTCAGGGCCTGCGGCGATGGGATGCCGACCAGCAGGCCGGCCCCGACCATTGCCGCTTCCTGCACACCGACCGCCCCGGGCAGCATGAACCCGGCGTTGCGCAGCGCCTGCGCCACGCTTTCGACGATCAAACCGTCGGCGAAGCTGATCGGCCGTCCGAGCAGCCCGAGCACGCCCACGATCTCGAGGGCGCCGAAGGCCCAGGCCGCGCTGTGCCAGCAAAGCCCGGCGGCCAGGGTCCGCGGCTGCGCATGCAGGCAGCGCACGGCCCGGTAGAGCGCCGCGAGGCGGTGCAGCTGCAGCGCCGGCCACCGGGACGCGAGCGGCGCCAGCCGTGCCCCCACCCATCGGTGCCGGGGCAGCCATTGCACGACCAGCAGGGCCACGGCGCAGCTCGCGGCAATGCCGACGCCGGCGGCGGCGACACCTTCCATCCCGCCGGCCCGGCCCCGGCCCAACAACAGGGCCAGCCCGGCCAGGGTGAAGAAAACCTGGGCGACGACTTCCAGCGTCAGGTCGACAGTCGCGGTCGCGCCCGCCAGGTCGCCCGGCACGCCGGACCGCATCAACAGGCGGGCCGCGGCGACCTGGCCGACCAGGCCGCCGACCGGCAGCAGCGTGCCGGCCGATTCACGGTACCAGCGCAGCAGGACCATGATGCCGACGGAGGGGCGCAACTTGCCTGGTACCAGCGTCCGCCAGGCCAGGGCGGTCATCAGGAATTGCGGGACGTGGACGGCGGCCGAAATGGCGACCGCGGCCGGCAAGTCCCGTAGCGGCGCCGCGATCGCGACGATGTCGGTGGCATGGAGCAACAATGCCGCAACAACGACCAGTCCGCCGATCACCGTGCCGTTACGGACCCCGCGTTGCCACCAGCGGCTGATGTCCATCGCGTTCGCGGCGGAGCGGGTGGCCGCCGACTTCGTCGCAAGGGGCAAGCGATTGCTCTCCGTCCTCGGTCTCGCGGGCGTGGTCCGGCCGGGCGTCGGTTGGTGTCGATCGGGGACCGGCTTTTGACGACGCAGCAATGAGAGATGGCCCCTCCCAAGTCAAATTTTAACCCATAGCCGGCGATCCGGCGGCACGGGCGAAACACTGTCGCGATAGGCAAGGGCGTTGGTATATCTTCGCTCATAGGCCGACAGATCGGAGAATTCGACCGTCTCATGCTCAAGCTCGCCGCCGGTCTCGGCATAGAGGTCAAGATTTGTCAAATCAGGTTCGGGAATCCGATCAGAGATATATTCGCTCCACATCTGCTCGTACAACAACTCCAATTGCTTTACCAGCAGTGGCATGTCGAACAATACGCAGCGATCGCGGCCAGCCCGCAGCCTTTCCTGGAAGTCCCGCAGCGTGTTGGGCCGGGTGCCGAGTTCGACCGCGCGGTCGACATAGGCCTCGGGGCTGTCGCAGACGAGTTCGGGCAGCCCGGCAGCCCGGACCAGGCTGCTGCACACGCGCGCCGCGAAGCTGTGGCCGGTCATCGTCAGAACCGGCACCCCCATCCACATCGCGTCGGACGCGGTTGTGTGTGCGCCATAGGGCGAGGTGTCGAGGAACAGGTCAGCCAGCCTGTAGCGCGCCAGATGCTCGGCATTGGGCTGCCGCGCCGCGAACACCAGCCGCTCCGGTGAGATGCCGTGGCGGCCGGCCTCCTGCCGCAACCGCTCGTCGGTGGCAGTATCACATGAAAGCAGCCACAGGACCGCATGCGGCACGCGGGCGAGAATCGCCATCCAGCGGCGGAACATCAGGGGCGTGATCTTCTGCGTGCCGTTGAAGCAGCAATACACCATGGCATCGTCCGCCAGGCCCGCCTGGCTGCGCGACGGCTGGGAAGCGACGATCCGCTTGCGGTCGGTCGGCTGATAGCAAGGCAGCCGTAGCACGCGCTCGCTGTAGTATTTCTCGTAGGCTTCGGGGATGATCTCGGCGTCAGCGATGATGTACTGATGGTGCGGCGTCGCCATAGTGCCGGGGTAGCCGAGCCAGTTCACGATCACCGGTGCCGGACGTAGCGCGAAAACGGTGGCCGGCACACCGTTGGTGTAGCCGCCGAGGTCAACCAGGATGTCGATTTCATCACGCACGATCTGCCTGGCTGCCTGTCTGGCGCTCCAACCTGCAATCCCGGTCCAGTGGTCGATGGTCTGGCGGATGCGCGTCTGCATGGCGTCCGGCCCGACCTGTCCGGAGTAGTAGGCAAACACCTCGACCCGGGTGCGATCATGCAGGGCGAACAACTCCGCCACCAGATGGCCGACCGCATGTTCACGCAAATCAGGCGAGACATAGCCTATCCGCAACGGTCGTGGCGCGCGTCGCGTTTGCGGAATGAAACGCCCGGCCGTATGCGGCGCGGGAAGAACGGCCAGATCCAGCTTGAAGTGGCGGTAAGCATTGGCCATCTGGAACATCGGGTCGTCGGTATGGATCGCCAGCGAGAGTGGCGAGATCGACGCCATCAGATGCGACGCGATGACGTTCCCCCACGGCGAGATCACCGGCCATTTGCACTGAATCTGGCGCAGCGCGATCCAATGTTGGGCGGTATCACGCTGATGCGGGTCGATATCGAGACTTCGCCGCAGCGCCGCCTCGGCGCCCTGGATGTCGCCGACGCTTTTCAGCACCCGTCCGGCATGCTTCAGGGCGGTCGCCTTATGGAGGACGCAATCACTGTCGGTTGGGACCGGACGATCGGCCACGTAGAGCCATTGGCCGACCGCCAGGTCGAGGTGACCGAGACGCTCAAGCGCAAGCCCCGCATTGACAGAGGCTTGCAGAAAATTCGGAACGAGCTGGATCGCCTCACTGTACATCGCGACCGCTTCCACCAGACGGCCGACCTGGCTCAGCAGGACGCCATGGTTGAAGCAGGCCAGGTGGCGCAATGAATCGGCCGGATGCTGTTGTAACCAACGCTCGTAGAGATCGAGGCCGGCCTCGAGTCTGCCTCGGTTCGTCAAGGCCTCAACCGCACCGATCAGTTCGAGGAGACCGGCATACCCGGGTCCTGGAATTTCACAGCCGGGGTCAGCCGCAACATCGGCGACGGGGGCCATCATATCCAGCCATGCCACGCGGGTGCCGGTATCATACCGCGACGCATGCGTCTGCCGTCAGCCGCGCCAGCGTCGCCTCGAACTCAGCCGTGAACCGGGCGATGTTACCGGCCGTGTCGCTCCAGGCGCCAGCGGTGAAGCATTTCCGGTAGTCGGCATAGGCGTGCGTATCGGTAGCAAGCAGCGTGCCGGTCGTGACGTATTCGGACAGGGTGGTGGCGATGCCTTGCCAGGCGCCGATAGCATTCAAAAGGGACCCCGCCATGCGGGATGCGAAGGATTTGCCGCAGAGCGTCAGCAGCGGCAACTGCATCCGGATGGCGTCGCTGGCGATCGTGCCGGCATTGTAGGGAAAGGTGTCGAGAAAGAGATCCGCGAGGCCGAGCCGGCGCATATAAAGTTCCGGACTGGTACGCTCAGCGAACATGATCCGTTCCGGAGCAACGCCTGCCCGTACCGCGGCATCGCGCAGGTTGGCATGCGACCAGGTGTTATCTGCGGCGAGCCACAGCACCGTACGGTCGGCCTTGCGCATGATCGCCATCCAGGCGGTGAACATGGCTTCGGTGATTTTATAGTGGTTGGAGAAGCAGCAGAGCACGAAGCGATCGTCGGGCAGTCCGGCGTCCTTGCGTGACAGCGCCGGCCCAATCACTCGCTTGCTGTCGTTGGCCTGGTAGATCCGTGCGATACGAAGCGGTTCTGGACGGTAGGCGGCAGCCCTCTGCGGCGGAATGACAAAATCGTCGCAAAACATGTAGTCGAGTTCCGGCAGCGCTACGGGACCGATGAAGCCGAGATAGGTCGCCTGGATAGGGGCGGGCCGCCAGCGCAGCACCGCCAGACGCGTGCGGGCGGTCAGGCCGTTGAGGTCGATCAGGATATCGATCTCATCATCGCGGATCACCCGTGCGGCCTGCTCGTCGGAAAGGTCCCGGATGTTGCGGTAGTGATCGAACGCAGCGATGACGCGGCGGCGGATATCGCTGCCATCCTCGAGAGTTGCGCAGTAGCCGAAAATCTCGAAACGACTGCGGTCGTGGCGCTCGAACAACTCGGCAATGAGATAACTCATCGCATGGCGGCAGAAATCCGACGACAGATAGCCGATCCTGATGCGGTCGTGGCGGTAGCCTTCGGGCGGGCTGAGGTGAATCGGCGCGGGTGGCATCTTGCGCGCGATCCAGGATGCGGTCAGCTCGCGTTGCTCATCGATGTCGTCGGTCAGTGCGAGGATGCCGAGCGGGCCGCTGTAGCGCAGCAATTCTTTCGGCGACAGGCCGGGGATGTCCACCTCGAAGATCGGCCATTGGCACGTCTTCTGCCGGATGTGCAACCAGTGCTGCAACGCGTCAGGCTGCGCGGGGTCGGTCAGGAGGGATGTGCGCAGGATGGCCTCGGCTTCGTCCAGGCGGCCGAGCCCCTCCAGCACGCGGGCCCTGTGGTTGAGCAGCATCGTGCGGGCTTCGTTGGTCTGGATGGCGCCTGCCCAGGTCTGCAGCGCCGCCTCCGTCTGGCCCATCGCCTCGAGGGCAAGGCCGAGATTGACGGCGGCCGGATGGAAATCGCCCTTCAATGTGCGGGCGTTGGAATAGGCGATCGCCGCGTTGGCGCGATCGCCTTCGCGGGAAAGAACCGCGCCAAGATTGAACCAGGCCGCAAAGAGATGCGGGTTCGGCGCGGGATTGCCAGCGATCCAGTCCTGGTAAAGGCGGATCTCACTGTGTCCGGCCAGGCCGGGTTGCGCGGTCTCGATCGCCGTCACGATGTCTTCGAAGCCGATATGTCTCATACGGGCCTGGATCGCGCGCGTCTGGGCCGGCGCAATGGCATGAGATGCGTACACCGCAAGCAGCGCGGCGAGCCAGGACGGCTTCTCGACCCGCGATAGCGCGGTATCGCCGGTGTTTGCGCAAAGTTCGGTCACGGCGGATTCGGTCTGGAGGCTTTCCATTCGCTGCATCGCCCGTGTGCTGGCCTGTACGGGCCTGTCTACGGCACTTGCGTGAAGGATTTCCGAACGAGGCGGCCGGGAAGCGAGACAGAGATGTAAGCAGCATCCGCACGGATGCGTTCACTCTTGCTCGCGGTTGACGTCGTCAGCAGCAGTGCATGACGAAGATCTGCGTTGTGGCGGCCACGTTACGAAACCCGGCTGGTGAACAGTAGCCGGAGGTTCATCAATCGCTGGCCGCCACTCCGCTCGTCGATCAGTCTCGCGGTACTATTTGCCTCTGCCGCTTCGCCTCCTAGGCGAGGGCTTTTATCTGGGCAGCGGTCATCACATGCATTTGGCTGACAGTAAAGGAGCTCGCTTCGCTGGTGGTGAAGTACCCCATTTCGGTCGTGGTCAAGGCGCCGATCTGGGCGGTCGTAAAGGCCTTGATCTCTTGGCTTGTAAGCGCTCTTATCTCCGTTGACGACAACAGCCCGACATCCGTGACCGTGAGCGCGGCGAATTGCGCCGTGGTCAATGCCTGTATCTCGGTCGTGCTCAGGACCGGTATCTCGGTTGTCGTTATTGCGGCGATTGCTGTCGTGGACAGGTAGCTGAACTGGGCCGGCGTCAGGCTCGTAATGTTTGTCGTGCCAAGGGCAACCACGTCAGCCGAAGTCAATCCTGCGATCGCGGCGGTGGTGATCCCCGGCAACGTGGTGCTGGTCAGCGTTGAGATGTCGGCCGAAGTCAGCGCTGCCACCTGGGCGGAGGTCAGCCCGACAAGCTGGGTCGAGCTGAGAGTGCCGATTTCGGTCGAAGTCAGGTTGCTGAGCTGCGTCGCGATGAGGCCCTTCAACTGGGACGCGGTGAGCGCGGTGGTTTCGGTCGTCGCGTTGACCAGGGCGGTGGTGCTGAGGGCGGCCACCTGGGTGGAGGTCAGCCCGCCGAGATTGGTGGTGCCGATGCCAACCAGCTGGGTGGAGGCGATGGCGGC
>CAIXDS010000056.1 GCA_903918195.1 uncultured Acetobacteraceae bacterium
GCCAGCCGATCAAGGAAAGCTCGCTCGCCATGCTGGCGCGGGCCGAGAACCTGCGGACGGGAACGATCCGGATGATGCAGGCCGGCAAGCAGCGGCTTGAGCAGCGCGCGGTCATGGGCCAGGCGAGGAGCACGCTGGCAGCGACCTTCCAGGGCAAGCGGGACGACGCAACGGCGAAGACGCTGCAACCCGTTTCGGAAAACACCACCGCCGAACGCCGCGACCTGTTGCAGCGGATCAGGGACATCGGCCCGCAGGTCCGCGAGGCAATGCGCGCCGCCATGGAGCGCGTGCAGGCGCACCGGGCGCGGACAGCGGAGAAAGCCACCGCCGGCCGCCGCCGTGGACGGCGGATGTAGCGGCGCCGACGCGTTGCATGCCGACCGACACGTCTTCGGCGTTGTCACAACGCCGAAGAGCGACCGATATCCCGATGTGCAATGACGAGCCGCAAGAAGCGGCCGGACGCCGCCTGCTAGATCGGACGCATTTCTTCCCCGCTGCGTGGGCGCGGGCGCGTGAGCGGCCCGAAGTAGAGCACTGCGAAAAGCCCGAAGGCGGCGCTCCACGCAACCCCGGCAAGCGACAAGGCGAGGACGTACTGTTCCCCGGCCAACGGCGCAAAAAGCCGCAGCAACGCCGCCAGCGTCACCAGACCATACATCGTTGTGGTACCCGGGCCGGCGATCAGCGGACGCCCGGTATGCCCGAGCGTCACGCGGGTCATGACCGCGAGCGTTGCCGTGCCGATCGCGCCGGCGGTGAGCGCATGCAGCGCGGCGGTGGGCGGCAGCCACGGGATGAAAGCATCGAGCCCGAGCAACAGGAAGCCGATGCCGAGCCACGCATAGGCGAGGTGCAGGCTCCAGAGCAGCGGCTCGCGCCATGTCGCAAGGCCATGCCAGCGCAACAGACGCACGCACAGCGCCGTCCCGGCAGCAAGGTCGCACCAGGGCGCCACCGCTGCCTCCGGCACGACAACCCAGATCGCCAGGGCCACTGCCGTCAGGCCCAGCGCCGCACGGTCGAACCAGCCGAACAGTGCCGGCAAACGGCCGGCCGGGCGCTGTTTGACCAGCCAGTTCCGCGTGAAGCTCGGGATGAGCCGCCCGCCTACGAAACTGATCAACATCACCAGTGTGGCGACGCCGAGCCGGTTGCCGGCCGCAGCCGTCGTGGTGATGCCCGTGGCTTCCAGATGAACAAGCAGATTGGCGAAGAACAGCAGGCCAAGCGCCGTCACCACGGGCAGGTTGCGCCAGTTCCGCCCGGCGATGATCTCGCGGCTGACGACACCGAGAAAGGCGAGCGGAAAGGCCAGGTCGAGCACGGAGGCGAAGCCGGCGCCGATCTCCCCGGAGAGCAGAACCGCCACCCTTCCGGTCAGCCACAACAGCACGAGACCGGCGAGCGGCCCGCCCTGCAGCGGCAGACGGCCAGTCCAGTTCGGAATGGCGGTCAGCAGGAAGCCGGCGACGACGGCCGCACCGAAGCCGAAGACCATCTCGTGCACGTGCCAGACAAAAGGCGAAAGCGCCGTCGGCAATGCAGCGCTGCCGGTGAACACGACGACCCAGGCCGGAATGGCGATGGCCGCCCAGAGCGCCGCCGCAAGAAAGAACGGCCGGAACCCGGCGGAGAGCACGGCCGGCCCCTCGGCCGGACGGTAGCGAGGCATGGCCGACATCACGTCGTGACTTTCGCAGGGAACGTTGGGCTCGGTTCCCGTCCGGTGCGCCATTCCAGCACGGCATGCAGTGCCGGGTGGGGATGCGGAACGGCAGAACTAATCCTGCATTGACAGTACCACTTTTCAGGAGGCACTCAAGTGCCTTCACCGCGGCTGCTCCAGGGCCGTTTCCGCCAGTCCGCCGCATCGCGCGGACGCAGTTGCGCCACGGCCGCGGACCAGGAGGCCGACGATGGGCACGCCACTCGACACCGCCTCGCAGCTGCGGTGCGGCAACCACCCCCTGGATCCCGGCGACAGCGCGACCATACCGTCTGGCGCCGGGCCGCACGACACCGAGGCGCTGATCACTTTCATCGAAACGCGCTTTCATGCCGTCCATCGGCGCGAACTGCCGGACCTCGTGAGGCTGGCCCGGCAGGTCGAGGCCAGCCACAAAGCGCACCCGACAGTACCGCCCGGGCTCGCCGACCTGCTTCAGCGCATCGAATGGGACCTCGAAGCGCACATGCAGAAGGAGGAGCAAGGCCTGTTTCCGTCGATGCGGCACGGCGAGCATCCCGCGCCGGCCGCCATCGCTCTGATGCTGGACGATCACGAAGAGCACGCCACGAACCTGCAACGGCTCATCTCGCTCACAGGCAATTTTTCGATTCCGGAGAATGCCGGCCCGAGCTGGCGGGCGCTTTATGCCGGCGCCCGGAAGCTCGCCGGCGATATCGTGGAGCACATCCGCATCGAGAACGATGTTCTCTTTCCGCGCTTCGCGGCGCAACCGGCGCCAGGCCCCTGAAGCATGACGGACCTTGCCCTCGCCCGCGCGCTGCATGTTCTCGCGGTCGTTCTCTGGATCGGCGGCGTGAGCATGGTCACCACGGTTCTGCTGCCGGCCATCCGGCGCTCCTATCCGGCCGCCCAACGCTTTGCGGCGTTCCATGATCTGGAGGCACGCTTCGCGCGGCAGGCGCGCATCACCACCGCGCTGGCCGGGGCGAGCGGGTTCTACATGGCGTGGCAGATGGATGCGTGGGACCGCTTCGCATCGGGCAGTTTCTGGTGGATGCACGCCATGGTGCTCACCTGGGCCATCTTCACGCTGATGCTCTTCGTGCTGGAGCCGCTGTTCCTGGAACGGCTGCTGGCGCGCCGGGCGGCAACGGCACCGGAGGCAACCTACCTGCTGGTCGAACGGCTCCACTGGGCGCTGCTGACGCTGAGTCTGATCACCGTTGCCGGGGCTGTCGCCGGCAGCCACGGCCTCGATATCTTCGGCTGGTGATCGCCACCTGGCCTCTCGGTTGACGATGGCCCGCCCCGGTCGAGGCAGATCGGGCAGCATGCGCCCCGGACGGGTTTCGATCCCGCCGCCGCGACCGAGACGCCGGGTGTAACGCAGGTCGCCCAAACGACGGCAGCCGGCCCGAGAGGGCGCAGCCCCGTGACACCCCACCAGGTCGGTGTCAGCCCGCACTCATCCCCCTCGCGCGGCGCGGCCCCTCGGTTGGCTTCTTTTCTTCGCGCTTCGCCGCCGCCGTCAGATCAGTGACCTTCGTCACCGCCACATTGATTTCGGACCGGTCGGCACGGGCGACGGTCCGCCAGTAGGCAGCGGCCTGCAGATCGGCGGACGCAGCTTCCTTGGACATGGGAAATCTCCGAAGAGTGTTGACGGACTTGGTCAGTCTGCGGCGGCGGAATGGTCATTGAACCTGTTGGCCGCAACCCTCTCCGCCAGTTCCGGCCGCCGGAAGTAGATGGCACGACCGCAGCGAAGCGGCCTCGCGCCACGGATGATGACGAACACCTCATCCGTCCGGCAGTCGTTCATCAGCTCCTCCCGGCGGATCAGCGGGCGGCTGATTTCATGGTAGCTGGTGTTGGCACCGCGTGACCGTGATCCTGTCTCGAAGGATTTGCCCGACGAGCCGGTGTTCGAGCCTTCCGACGTCGCCATGACAGCGTAGCTGCCGAAGGTCTCCTCCA
>CAIXDS010000057.1 GCA_903918195.1 uncultured Acetobacteraceae bacterium
ACGGCGTGCCGGACGAGGAGATCATGGGTCATACAAGGCATCGCAGCCTGACCACCATGCGCAGCTACGTCCGGCGCTCCAAGCTCAGCCACACAAGTCCGGCTGGCAAAGTCGGGCTGTAACCCGCGGCCGAGGCCGGGGGGCGGCATGGCATGCCGCTTTGCCAGAAAGAATGGCCCGGCACCTGTTGGGTGCCACATGCCCATCAGTTGCCGGCAGCTGCCTCGGCGTTATGTGCGCGGATCTCATCCTCGATCTGCCCCACGAGCGTGTCGATTTCGCCTTCTTCGATTACCTCGGGGTGCAAATCAGCCTTCCGGAAAAGGGCAACCGCCCGTTCGTAGGCGGGCTGGAGGGACGGGTCCTGCGGTGCGCCGAGGATGAAATGGAGCTTCAGCGGATCGCCGGTGGCGTCGCGCACGGCGGCCAGGTGGCCCAGCCAGCGGCGGGTCTTGTCCATGATCCCGTCGCGGTCGGCGAGGTCCAGCGACACCGGCTCATAGATGTGCCACTGCCCGTTCCGCCAAGCGTGCTTGAAGGTGATGCTGTCCAGGTCGCCGGCGACCACCTTCTCCTCGAAGGGAACCTGGATGTGACGCTCGGCCAAGCGCTCCCGCACCGGGCGCCAGACTTCCTCATCCACCCGGCGGCGCAGGGTGCGGTCGTCGTTGCGGCGGACTAGCCGCTCGAACAGGCGCTCCAGCGTGGCATCGGCGTCGCCGGTGAGGCCGGATCCGACTACGGACCACTGAAGGGCGCTGTCGTCCTCCGGCAGCGCCTTCCGGGTCAGGGCGGCGGCGTCGAGCTGGCCGGACAGAAGGGTGGTCGCTGCCAGGTCCTTGGCAACCGCCTCGATCGCGCGGTCCACGGCCCGCATGGCGCGCTTGAATGCCTCGCCGTCCAGGTCGGGGAACGCGTCCTTCACCCGTCCGAAGGTGTTCCGCGTCCTGACCAGCAGGCGGTGGTCAGACGGCGTGTGGAGGACGATGCCGACGTTGAGCATCTCCCCGGCCCGTGGGTCGTGGACATAGCGCAGGATCGTGTAGGTGTATGGGCGCTGCTCGGTCATGTCAGGACCCTTTGTACCTCGGCCAGGCAGCCGTCTATATGGTCTCGCGCGTCCTTGATGAGGCGGATTGCTGCCGCCACGTCCGTCGCGGCGGCCGCCCATTCCGGTGGAAGCGCGGCTGCATAGCCATCAACCCGACCGTCCGACAAGGCGGACCATGCGTCCCGGATGGGGGCAAAGTCGAGCGAATGCTTGCGTAGCTTGTCGCGGAAGATGTGCTTTCCGGGGGGAACGAGGCCCTGCAATGCGCCGATCTGCCAGGGCGGCTGCCAGCCGAGGATCAGCCCGTGAGAAAAGGCCAGTTCGTGGTCGATAATTCGTAAATGGTCGCCCATCACGAGGCAGTTCGGGTTGCCGTCGCGCCGGTCGACGTTCTGGATTATCGCGTCGAAGGTGAAGATCGCCAGGGCGGTGGCGACCATCTCGGGACGCAGGTGATTGCCGGCGTGCCAGGCGGCGAACTGCGACCCGGCGATGCGCGAGCCGAAGGCGACGGGGACGCTGCCGGCCATGGCCGTGCGGAGATCGGCATCCGGCACGCTAGCGACCCAGGCGGCGGGCAGGTCCACCAGGAAGGGCTGCGGCACGGGCAGGCCCAGGTCACCGGCGAGGCACGCGGCGATGGCCTCCCGCGCCAGGCTGGCCGGGCCGAGATCGCAGCGGGCGGAGAGCTTGGCGTAAAGCTCGACCTCGGTGCCCGCGGCGTCGGCGCAGACCAGCATGACCGGCCGCGTTCGACCGTTGCGGGCCGCCCTGGCGAATTCCACCGCGGTGACGCGGGTCAGCACGGGGCGCTGCCGAAAACCTGGTGAAGCATGGCGGGCAACAGGGAGTCGGCCTCGGTGGCGACGGCGGCGTGCTGGGCACGGGCGGCGCTGACCTTGGCTTGCAGGCGGTCGAACCAGCGCTGGGCGTCGAGCGAGGGGACGGGAACCTCGATCGTCTTCAGGCCATCAGGAGAGAGCGTCTTGTTGCGCGCGATTGATCCCGGCGATGCCGCCTCGATCTGGGCGAAGCCCTCCGGGGTGGTGAAGAAGAAGAAGAGAAAGGCCGGGACGACACGCGAGCGATCCGGCGCACAGGTCAGCATCCGATGGTTGCCGACACAGCCGATATCGGCTGCTCCGGCAAGCCCGATGCCCTTTTCCCACGCCATCAGGTTGCTGAAGACGACATCGCCGGCCTCGATCCGGAACAGGTCCTGCCAGGTAAACTCGCTGCCCGGCACCGTGCGCCGATGAAAGATGCCCCGGAAGAAGCTTCGGATACCGATTTCCGTGTAGGACGCCTCGGGCTCGATCGTCACGGGGCGTCGGACCAGAGGCGCGATGTCGGCCATGCGGGCGCGCGGGCTGCCGGCGGTGATGCGGGTGAAGGTTGCACGTAGCAGGGCGGCCAAGTCTGCTTCCAGCCGCCGCGCGGCTTCTGTGCGGGCGGTAAGCCGCGTTGCAACCGCGTCCAGTCGCGCGACGATGCGGCGCTGCTCGGGAAGCGGCGGGAGCGGAACCTTGTATGTCAGCAGGCTGTCAGGATGGAGACGCTCGCGCCGGGCGCCGATGCCGGAACTCTCGGCGCTGACGCTCTCCCAGGCCGATGGGCGTCTGAAGAACCAGGCAAGATAGGCGGGAAGAAGCTTCCCCGCCCGGCAATCAAAAGTCGGGAATTCATTGGAAACGAACCGCCCGTCACCATCAGGTGTGACGAGGGCAAATGCTCCCTCGAATGCTTTCAGCTTGCTATAGATAAACTGATCGGCTCGTACTCGATAGAGAACGGACGCAGCGATCTCGTTACCTTGGACAGGCGGTTTGTTGGTGATGATGCCTCGCCCGAACCCATACACCCCGAGCGTCGGGTATGTCACCTCCGGCTCTACGGCGTGCGCGTCAAGGCATAGAGAGAGCACTTCGCCCAACGCCACCATGGGCCACCGCCGCGTCGTCACACCCGCTCCGCGACCAAAGCCTCGATTTCCCGCAGCAGGTCGAGCACCTGCTGTTCGCGCGCGACAATTCCTGCGAGGATGTCGGTCGGTGTCCGGTGATCTTCCGCCTCGCGAGCATTCGGGTTCTGAATGTCGAGGTTGACCGCTACGACCCGCCCATCGGAATCAGTCTGGATCAGTCCGTCCGCGGGCACGCGCCAGGCGCGCGGGTCGTCACCGCGGGTCGTCCACCATCCGACGCAATCGGCCAGTTCCTCGAACTGCAAAGCCAGAGTCTTGGTGTATTTGCGCCGACCCTCGGGCGCCGGCTGTTGCCAGAAGCAGATTTCATGGGTCGGGCCGGTGGTGTCGAAGAAGAGCACGTTGGTCGGAATGTCGGTGTAGGGCGCGAAGACGCCGTCCGGCAGGCGCAGCACGGTGTGCAGGTTGAAGTCGCGCAGCAGGTCAGCCTTGACGCGCGCGGCGACACCGCCCTCGAACAGCGTTCCGTTCGGCACGACCACGGCGGCGCGGCCTTTGCCGTTGCGTTTCAGCCGCCGCATGATGAGTTGGAGGAACAGCAGCGCGGTTTCCGACGTGCGGCGGTCATCTGGAAAATTGCTCTGGATGCCGGTCTCTTCCTCGCCGCCGAAGGGCGGGTTGGTCAGGATCACGTTGACACGGTCGCGCTCGCCGATCTCGGTCAGGCGCTGGCGCGAGAGCGTGTTGCCAAGCGTGATGTCGGGCGATTCCAGCCCGTGCAGCAGCAGGTTCATCTGCGCCAGCAGATAAGGCAGCCGCTTGGCCTCGTGGCCGGACAGGCTGGCGGTTTGCAGGCGTTCGCGGTGCGCGGTGGTGCGAACCTGCGCCTTCAGATGCTCGTAGGCTTCGGCGAGGAAGCCGCCGGTGCCGCAGGCAGGGTCGAGCACCGTTTCGCCCAGGCGCGGGTTGGTCACCGCCACCATGAAGCGCACGATGGCGCGGGGGGTGTAGAATTCGCCGCTGTCGCCGGCGGCGTCGCGCATTTCGCGCAACAGCCCTTCGTAAAGCCGCGAGAGGGTGTGGATTTCCTCGGAGGCGTTGAAGTGGATGGCGTCCACCAGATTGACGATATCGCGCAGGAGGTAGCCGCTCTCCATGCGGTTGTTCATTTCGGCGAAGACGGTGGCGATGACGTCGCGGCGGTCGCGGCCGCCGTTGCGGCCGCGCAGGGAGCGCAGGGTGGCGAACAGACCGAGGCCGGTGGTGCCGTCCGGCCGGAGGGTTTCCTCGGCGGCGATGAAGCGGATCAGGTCGGGGCCGGTGATGCCGTCGCGCCGCGCTGCCCAGTCGCGCCAGCGGTAGGGCGGCTCGATGGCAGAGTGGAACGGCTGGCCGCGGAGCTTGGCTTCGTCCTCGTGGATGCGTTCCATGTCGTCGATGAATTTGAGGAACAGCACCCAGGTGAGCAGCGGCAGCCGGTCGAGTTCGCCGCTCAGCCCCTTGTCCTTGCGCATGATCTTGCGGGCGGACTTGACGATGCTGTCAAGGCGCTGGGCGGTGGTCTGCGGGGCCGCAGCGCGCGGCTTAGCCGGAGGCCTACCCATCGGAACGCAGGTCCTGAGCTTTCTGGGCCGCAACAAGCGCAGTCCGATGCGGCTCAGGGACGTCGACGACCACCGTTTCCACGCCGAACTCAGCCCATGCCTGGTTGGGCCAAGCCTTCGGACCGAAGCTGCCGCGCGCTATGGGGTCGAGGAATACCAGTAGCTTGCGGACACGTTTGCCCACCCATTGTGGGGCAAGGGTCCGTTCGATCAGCAGCATCTTCAGTGTGTCTTTCAAGACCTTGTTCTTCATCGCCGTCTTCATGGCAGTACCGACACGCGCGTTCACTTCCAGGAGCACGACCTCATCCTGCGATTCGGCGAAAGCGTCCACGATGACAGCAGCAGGTCCGATCTGAAAGCGTCGTTGAGGCTCGATTTTGTGCAGGCCGAGTTCTTCCCCAACCAACTTAAGTGCGGCTTTCTCCGCCTCGCGCTGTGCGGCCGAGTCGCTCCCTGCCCGCGGCATCAAGCTTGCGTCACGCGGCATAGAGCTGCTCCTGCAACTCGCTGACCGCCTCGCGCAGCTGATCAGCGCCGCCAAACCGGCGCACGATCTCACTCGGATTGCCGAATGCATCGAGCGGCGGGATGCGCAGCGCATCGGGCAGGCGGAGCTGGTCGGCGCCGTGCTGGGCGTATTTGTCCAGCAGCGCTTCCAGCACCTGACGGGCTTCGGGGCCATAGCGGTCAAACAGGTCCAGGCGTTCAGTTCGGAGCCGGGTGGCGCGGTCACGGCGGGTGCGCAGCGGGGCGCCCCAGGCGAGATGGCAAAGCAGGTCGAACGGGTCGTCCTCTGGCCGCCCCATCTCGGTGGCGAGCGTGGTCAGGTCGATGCCGCGCTCGGCCAGTTCCTCGACGACCGCACCGCGCTTGTCGGCGATAGTCCATGCGGCGCGGAAGGCCGAGGGGGTAGCGTAGAGCGTGCGCACCTTCTCGCCGGTGTAGTCGGTGATCCGGCGCGCGGTAAGGCGCCTGCCGTCGGCGTCGAGGTCGTAGACGTGGTGCTGCACGATTTCGATCGAGCCGCCATCGACGTAGAATTTTCGCGGCTCGCCGGCGCGGTCGCCGCCTGGCTGGACCAGTTCAGCCGGCTCTGGCGCGTCCTCGTCGGGCGTGTCCTGTGCCGGAGGCGTTTCCTCGGTCTCGACGACCTCGCCCTCGGCATCGATCTGGGTGGTTGTGGCGGTGTCGGGCTCGCCGTCGAAGGCTGGGTCGGCGAATTTCGCCGTCGCGGTGCCGGTGTAGTCGATGATGTTGAAGAACAGCTTGCCGTAATCCTCGCGCAGGCGGGTGCCGCGGCCGATGATCTGCTTGAACTCGCTCATGGAGCCAACGACGCGGGCGAGCACGACGTTGCGGCAGGTAGGCGCGTCCACGCCGGTGGTGAGCATCTGCGAGGTGGTCAGGATGACCGGGCTGGGCTTCTCCAGGTCCTGAAAATCGCTGAGGTGGCCGCGGCCGATGTTGCCTTCGTCGGAGGTCACGCGGCTGACGTAGTTGGGGTAACGGGCGACCAGGTCGGCATTGAGGTTGGAGAGCGCCTGGCGCATTTCGCTGGCGTGCTCCTGGTCGACGCAGAAGACGATGGTTTTCGCAAACCGGTCGGTCGCACGAAGGAAGCCGGTCAGGTGGCGGGCGATGGCCTCGGTGCGGGCACGCAGGGCGACGATGCGCTCGAAATCACGGGTGTGGTACTCGGCGTCCGGGATTTCCCGGCCGTAGCGGTCAAGCTCGCCACGGCTCGGGCGCCAGCCGGCCGCGTCGGTGTCGGTCACGACACGGTGGACGCGGTAGGGGGCGAGGAAGCCGTCGGCGATGCCCTGGGCGAGCGAGTAGGTATAAAGCGGGTCGCCGAAATAGGCGTAGGTGTTGCGGTTGTCCTGGCGGAGCGGGGTGGCGGTCATGCCGATCTGGTAGGCATGCTCGAAATAGTCGAGGATTTCCCGCCAGTTGCTGTCGTCGCGAGAACTGCCGCGGTGGCACTCGTCGACGATAATCAGGTCGAAGAAGTCGGCCGGGAATTCGCGGTAGAGGCCGGGGCGGCGCTCGTCCTGGGCGATGGCCTGATAGATCGCGAAGTAGATGTCGCGGCCGAGGCTGACCTGGCCGCCCTCGATCTTGAAGCGTCCACGGCCGAACGGGGCGAAATCACGGGCCATCGGGTCGTCGACCAGGACGTTGCGGTCGGCCAGGAAGAGGATCTTGGGCTTGAAATGGTCGCCGCGCTTGTTCCAGGCGGCCGACCAGAGGCGCCAAGCGATCTGGAAGGCGACGGCGGTCTTGCCGGCGCCGGTGCACAGCGTGAGCAAGGCGCGCCGCTGGCCGGTCAGGACGGCCTGGACAGCCCGGTGGACGGCGATCTCCTGATAGTACCGGAGCGGCTTGGCGGGGTCGGGGTAGCTGGGCGTGAGCAGCTTGCCGGCCAGGGCGTCGTCGGCGACGCCGAGGCCCGCGCGCTGGCGGGACCAGAGCGTCGCTGGTGCAGGAAAATCGGCGATGGCCCGTTCCTGGCCGGTGAAGAAGTCGAACTCGATGATATCAGTCCCGTTTGTGGCATAGGCAAACTTCAGGCCTAGTATTTCGGCGTAGTCCTTGGCCTGCTGAAGACCGTCAGCGGCGCTGCGGTAGCTGGGTTTTGCTTCGACCACCGCCAGCGCATAGTCGGGTCGGTAGCGAAGGAGGTAGTCCGCGCGCTTCAGCCGGCCGCGTCGCGGCTGGCCGCCGACGAAGATGACCCGCCCGTCCGTGAAGGTCCGCTGCTCCTGGATCGCATGCGGCGCGCTGTCCCAGCCGGCCGCCTGGAGGCGGGGCACCACGAAGAGGCGGCAGGTATCGGCTTCCGTGTTCACGCGAGGCCGTTCTCCGGTCGGGCCAAGGACGTACGGCATGCGGTGGCCGGGAGGCAACCGCATGCGCGTATCAAGCATCACTGTTGCAGCATCGCAGTGTCACGCGGCGCGCCGGCCAGGGCAACCCTGCAAGGCGAAGCCGACGGCCCGACTGGAATCCTCTTCCCGTTGCCGACCCACCCATTGCAGAGTCGGAAGATGCCAAGCCGCCGTGACATTTTCCGCGCCGTCGCCTTTCTGGTAGCACAGCGGGACGCGGCTACGCGCGGGGCCGTTACGGGGGCCGGCACGGCGGCACAGCGCGCCCCGCTACCGCTCGGCGAAGCGATCGTGGTCGGCACGCGCCACGGCGACGCACCACACGTCGCCGCCGCACTCCGACCCGGCCAGCCGCTGTTGCTCCGCCGCGAGATGACGAATCGGTACGATCCTTGGGCCGTAGCGGTTCACACGCCGGAAGGGCACCGCCTTGGATACATTCCCCGTGGCGAAAACCGATGGATCGCCGACCTTCTCGACGCCGGAGCTCGAATCGGTGCCGAACTTCCGGATGGTTATCCCCAGGAGGTAACCGCCGGGAAGTGGCGCATTGCCGCCCGCCTGTCGTTGCTTGACGCGGTCGCGCGGGCTCCGCCCGGAACGGATGCACAGGAACAGGCTGCGCACCTCCTGCGCGCGCCGCCGTTGCTGGCCGAGCGCTATACCGGGCCGGATTACGGCGCGCGCGCGGTGATGCTGACCGGTCCCTGCGCCGGATGGCAAAGAACGAAGGCCGCCGAGTGGGTTCCCCCAGGCTCGCTGCCCTGGCCCTCCGCAACTGTGATTGCCAGCGAGTTCCGTCTGTGCGGCGGCGAATACGCACATGACCAGACAGCCGTCGCGCTGCGCGAGGCGGCACGACTCGGGCTGTCCGTGCCTGATCTGCCATCCGGCCTGGCGGCTCCGAAGCCGCCGCCGGTCGCGCGACCATCGGAGCGACCGCGAACGCTGTATCGCGGCTGGCTTGACGCATTGGGCCGCCAGATGGAGGAGATTCAGCGACCGTTCAGTCCGCTCGACTTCTTGTCGCTGGAACGCCACCGCGGGCATCGCCGGGGGCCGTGGACCATGGTCGTGTTGGACCGCAACAAGCAATTTGTTGCCGTGCTGCCGGCCACGATCGGCAAGGTTGCGGCACGGCTGCTCGATGAAGGGTTCAATATCGATATCGTTGGGCGGCAACCAGGGCCGCGCGCGCGGATCAATGGCGGCATCCGTGTGCCATTCGAGATTCGCTTGCGGGGGGATGATCCGCCGGACGTTGCCCGGCGCCGCGCGGAGTTCCTGCTGCTTGCGTCCAAGATCCTTCCCGATGGCTGGGACGCGGAGAGAACCTGTGGGCACCTGCGGTTCGAAGCACTGCGCCAGTTCGTAGAACGTGCGCACCCGGCAGCGCACCAGGCCGGCGGGCAACTCAGCGAGCGGCAGGCCAACGCGCTGCTGGCGTGGGCGGTGAGGGCGACGGGGCCGGCCTGACGGCTGCCAAGCCACCTGGTTGTCATCGTCGGCTGCGTACCTTTCCGCTACCCTTCCCCAGCCGGGACGGCAGGAGGCCCAGGCAGCGGTCGAGAGTTCCCTGGTCGACGCAGTAATTCACGGGGGATGCCCAGCCAAGTTCGCGCCGGGTCCCCGTCATCCACAGGTCCATCCGCTCTTGCGTCGATAGGTCCGGCTCACGGGCCGCCTCGGTCCGTAGCTGGCGGACGCATCGTTCCGCAGTTTCCGCCGCGCGAAACCTGGCATCCTCTTCTGCAGCAACCCGCCGCCGCTCTGCCTCCAATGCCCACCGCAACGAAGACATCCGTTCGGCCGGCAGTTCAAGGGCTGCATTGTCGGCAGCGCCTTCGGGAAACCGTTTCGTAAGCCACGCCTCGCCGTCTTCGTCGCCCAGGAGCCGCTTCGCGGTACCCCGCAGCTCAAGCATGAAGACCCTTGTCTCAACCTGCCGCCGTTCAGCCGCTGCACGCTCCCGCTGTTCGTGCGCTAGCCGCCATGATTCCTGGCGTTCGAGTTCCTCGCGCCAGCGCGCCTGCTGGTCCACTTCCAGGGGAAGGCCCAGCAAGCTGTCGGTCGTCGGATGACCGCCAGGCTTCAGGGTCGCCTGCAACGCGGATAGACGGCGCTTGATTTCATCGAAGCGCAATCCGCCCGCAAGGGCGATGCGCTCGGGGGTTTCATCGAGGCCGTCATGTCGAGTCGCCAGCCAAGCCTTGAAGTCTATGTCGGCTCCTCGATGGGCGGACTCCTTGATGGAGCCGACCAGCTCCGCGAGAGCGGCGACGCGTGCCCGCGCCTCCTGAGAAAGTTGGCGCCGACTGCGGGCGTCGTAGGCAGTCTGAACGCTGGCGAACCATCGAGTGCGCCCTCGGTATATGACGCTCTTTTCAGCCAACCGGCCCATGAACTCGCCGACAACGTTGACAGGCGGCCGGAAGGCGTCGACCGCAGTGACCAGATAGCTTGTGGCAGCGGCCTTCACCTCCTTGAACGCCGCCTTCAGGAACCCTCGTTCTGCCAGCCACTCGAGGACCTCTGATGGGGAGAAGTCGTTGTAATGGCCGGGGCCGAGCACAAATTGGCGCAGGATGGCCGACTGCCACACCGCCGGGGGGACCGTAAAGCAACCGTCGCCTGCGATCGTGACCCCGACAACGGCCTCAAGTCCGGCGTCCTTGACGGCCTCCAGCCAGCCTGGATGACCGGCACCAATCCCGCTCCGGTAGGCTTCGGTCAGGGAGGCAACCAACTTGCCCCAGGCTCGTTCCTGTCGGGCTTTCTCTGCGGCGGCGCGTTCGGCCTCGGCGCGCTGAAACTCGTTCTCCGCCTGCTCGATGTGCTTGTTGAACAGCCAGTGGCGAGGCGCGGACCACAGGATGGCCTCGGTGTGCTCTTCCTCCGTCGCACCGCGCGCTACCTTCGACAGGTCGATTTCGATGGCAGGCAGCCGCCGTTCCCGAATGAGCGCCAACTTCGCTTCTTCGCAGGGATGCGTGACGGCCACCTCGACCAGCAACGCCGCCTCACCGCGACGCACAATGATATCGGGCCGCATGTTCGGCTTGGTCGGCTCGACACAGACCGAATCATAGCGGAACTCTCCCGGACGCTTGAGGACATCCTCGGTTTCGCCATATCGGGCAACGAGCGGCGGAAGCATTAGGGTGTTCTTCTCGGAGAGCACCTGCTTCGCGAACTTGTGCAGCGCCGTCTCAAGGGCACCTGCACACACACCGTTCCCACGGTGCCCGAAATGGTGCTGCTTCCGTTTCCCCTTGTAGGCAACAAGTGGCTCGCTGCATCCAGGACACACGCAGGCGCACGCAAGTCCAGACGCCACCTGCGAAATGTGCCAGATACGCCCGGAAGCGTCCTGGCCGAACGGAATTTCGATGTCGGCCGAGACGGTCGCGGCAGCCCCGTCACCCAGCACGTCGGTTGCAGCCTGAACTCCGTCGCTGCCGAAGTGCCGGGATGCCGCAGAGCATTCTTGTCGATTGACCATTCGGCGCTGCCGGGTTCGTTTGGGGGCGGGGGAAGGGGTGCCTGTCATTGAATACCAAGTCGGCGGGAGGGCCAACGAGAACCAGGATACGATACCGATTGCGTTGCAGGTGTGCTAGCCGATGCAATTCACCTTCGAACGGCGAACACGAATAGCCATGGACGCTGCCGGATGAACAGACATTCACCGTTGTTGTCCCCGCGCTCTCCGTCAACCGGCTTCGACGCCGAAGGACAGCCACGTCCGGTTGCCGTACGGCATGGCCGCCAGCGGACGCATGGTCCACGTCAACGCCGTTCGACCACGGTAGCAGGCAATAGCATGACGCCATGATGGGGGCGTCAACAGCCAGTTTATCGGAAACACCCAATCTGAGACACGAGAAAAGATGCTGCCGCTTGCAGGCGCGCCGCCGCAAGAGTTCGTCGCTGCGCTCCCGGGCTTGCCACCCCACGCATAGGCGCGTGGGTCCCCGTCTGCGCCCGCTCCTGCCCCGGCGCTCCCGAAGCAGCCGCCGGGATGGGTCTTCGAGAAGAAGATCCAGAACAGGAGCGGCACATGGAAATGATCGGCAAAAGCCTGCGAATCGCAGCGGGAGCAGCGCTTCTCTCCGCCGCGATCTACCTCATCCTCGCCATTCCCGGCTTCGTGTCGGACCGGGACAGCACGGTCCCGATCCATGACATCCAGGAGACCCGGCGATGAACGCGCCGGAACGGGATAGCACCGAGGATCTGATCGGTCGCGCGCTGC
>CAIXDS010000058.1 GCA_903918195.1 uncultured Acetobacteraceae bacterium
CCAGGTCGGCGGGCAGCCGACGCAGAACTTCCTCAAACTGGTCCGCCGGAAGAGATGCTGTGCTCTGCATCCGCCCCCAGAATCGTACCCCGTCGCGTCGGGTCAAGCGGTAATTTAACGCCTATGGGGCTCTGCCCCTGGTGGGGCGCGGGGCAACGCCCCGCCGCGTCGTTACACCGGTGCACCGTCGCCAGGAATACGGTTCCGTTGCCGCCTCCCCACCCGCAGAGGGCCGTGCACGGTGCTGGTGGCAGGGCATGAAACGGCGTTCTCCGCCCCAGCGCTGGTGCCGTTCCGCCGCGGCGCCGTCGCGGCGGGTTCCTGCCAGCGTACCGTGACGGCGGCACGGGTGCTGATCCGGGCGGGGCCGGCCATGACGAACCACATGGCGGTCTCAGCCGGTGGTGTCGGGCAGGAGGGCGGTGCGGTGGTGACGGTGCATCTGGGTTCCTCCAGGCTGGATCAGCCTGAATAGCAGCCGCAGGTGCAACGACGATGACGGTTGCGCGTCAGCCGCATGACAGAACGCTCCCCGCCGGGGCGTCATCCCGGCCGAACCGTTCTCGACCCCGCGAAGCTGGCGTCGCATCATGGGAAAAGCCGGGCGCGATGCGCCGTACTTGCCGAGAGGAAATGCCATGTACCCCGACGTGCAACTTTTCATTGATGGTGCCTGGACACCGGCTGCGGGCGGCAGGACGCTGGACGTGCTGAACCCGGCGACGGGGGAGAGTCTCGGCCGGCTGGCGCATGCGGAGCGGCCGGACCTCGACCGCGCGCTGGCGGCGGCGGAGCGTGGCTTCAGTGCCTGGCGCAAGGTATCGGCCTACGAGCGCAGCAAGGTGATGCGCCGCGCCGCCGGGCTGATCCGCGAGCGGCTGGACCACATCGCCACCTTGCTGACCCGTGAGCAGGGCAAGCCGCTGGCCGAGGCGCGCGGCGAGACGCTGGTGGCCGCCGACGTGATCGAGTGGTTCGCCGAGGAGGCGCGCCGCACCTACGGACGGGTGATTCCGGCCCGTGCCGAGGGCGTCTACCAGCTGGTCATCAAGGAGCCGGTGGGCGTGGTGGCGGCGTTCACGCCGTGGAATTTCCCGATCAACCAGGCTGTCCGCAAGCTATCGGCCGGGCTCGCCGCCGGCTGCGCGGTGATCCTGAAGGGGCCGGAGGAAACCCCGGCGGCCTGCGCCGAACTGGTCCGTGCCTATGCCGATGCCGGGGTGCCGGCCGGTGTGGTGCAACTGGTGTTCGGCGTGCCGGCGGAGATTTCCGAGTACCTGATTCCGCACCCGGTGGTGAAGAAAATCTCGTTCACCGGCTCGACCGTGGTGGGCAAGCAGCTGGCCGCGCTGGCCGGCGCGCACATGAAGCGGGTGACCATGGAGCTGGGCGGACACGCGCCGGCGATCGTGTTCGACGATGCCGACATCGAGATCGCCGCGAAGGTTCTGGCCGCGAACAAGTTCCGCAATGCCGGCCAGGTCTGCATCGCGCCCACGCGCTTCCTGGTGCAGGAGACGGTGTTCGACGATTTCGTCGGCCGCTTTGTCGATCTCGTGCAGAAAGTGAAGGTCGGCGACGGGCTGGAGCCGGCCACCACGATGGGGCCGCTGGCCAATCCGCGCCGCATCACCGCCATGGAAGGCCTCGTGCAGGACGCGGTGCAGAAGGGGGCCGAGGTGCTGACCGGCGGCAAGCGCATCGGCAACACGGGCAATTTCTTCGCGCCGACCGTGCTGACCGGCCTCACCCGCGAGATGCGGGTGATGAACGAGGAGCCGTTCGGGCCGCTCGCCCTGATGATCCCCTTCACCAGCTTCGAGGCGGCGGTGGCGGAGGCGAACCGGCTACCCTACGGGCTGGCCTCCTATGCCTATACGCGCTCGGCGAAGACGGCCAATGCGATCGCCGCTGCGGTGGAGGCGGGCATGATGTCGATCAACCACCACGGGCTCGCGCTGCCCGAGGTGCCGTTCGGCGGCATCAAGGATTCGGGCTATGGCTCCGAGGGCGGCAGTGAGGCGATCGAGGCGTATCTGAACACCAAGCTCGTCAGCCACGCCGCGCTGTAGTCGCGGCGCGGGATCAGCGCAGGCGCTGCCCGTTCTGCCATACCGCGGCGACGCGAAGATCGTTGTCGAGGGCAACAAAATCGGCGAAGCAGCCCGGTGCGATGCGGCCGCGGTCGGCAAGGCCGATGGCGCGGGCCGGGGTGCCGGTGGCCATGCGCAGTACCGCTGCGAGCGGCAGGCCGGCATGGCGCACCGCGTTGCGCACGGCCTCCGCCATGGTCAGGTGCGCGCCGGCGAGCGTGCCGGCGTCGTTCACCAGCCGGCCATCCTGCAAGCGGATGCGTTCGCCGTTCAGGGTGAAGACGGTGCAGTCCGAGGCGGCAGTGGCCATCGCGTCCGACACCAGCAACAGCGCGTCGGGACCCTTGGCGGCGAAGGCGATGCGCAGGGCGGCATAATGCGCATGGTGACCATCCACGATGATGCCGGCGAAGCTGCCGGCGCGGTCCAGCGCGGCGCCGACCGCGCCGGGGGCGCGCGCAACCAGGCCGGACATCGCGTTGTAAAGGTGCGTAAAGCCCGAGATGCCGGCTTCGAGTCCCGCGATGACCGTGTCGTAGGTGGCGTCGGTGTGGCCGGCGAACACGGTCGCGCCTGATGCCACCAGGCGGTGGATGCGCCCGGCCGGAATCGTTTCTGGGGCAATGGTGACCAGCAACGGCGCCGGGAACGGCGCGCAGAGCAGGTCCAGATCATCGTCGGTCATGGCGGTGACCGCGTCGGCCGGATGGATGCCGCGGCGGGCGAGGGCGATGAACGGGCCTTCCAGGTGCAGCCCCGCAATGCCCGGCACACCGGCTGCCAGCGCCGTGCGAACGGCATCGAGAGCGGCCCGCAGGTGCGACCGCGTGCCGCTGATCAGCGTTGGCAGCAGGGCGGTGGTGCCCGCGCCCGCATGGGAAGCGGCGATGCGGCGAAGGGTGTCGGCATCGGGCGCGTCGTTGAACAGCACGCCGCCGCCGCCGTTGACCTGCAGATCGACGAATCCCGGCGCCAGCACATGATGCTCCGCAAGCTCGATGCGCCCGGTGCCGGCTGGCACCGCTTCCTGCGCCACGATGCCGGCAATGCGGGCGCCATCGAACAGCACTGCGCGATCGTGCAGCAGGTCGGCGCCGTCGAACACGCGGGCGGCGAGCAGCGCCTTCATGCGCCGATCCCGGCGAGGGCGGCGTGCAGATGCCCCGCATGCTTCTCAAGTAACGATTCGGCGGTTGCACGATCGAGGCCGCGCAACACCAGCACCGCCGTCTTCACCCGCCCGCCGGCTTCGTCCAGCGCGGCGCGGGCCGCGGCGTCGTCGGCGCCGGTGAGGTCCTGCAGCATGCGCACGGCACGCGCGCGCAGCTTGGTGTTGCGCGCGTTCATGTCCACCATCAGGCCGCGATGGACGCGGCCCATCCGCACCATCAGGAGGGTGGAGAACAGGTTCAGCACAACTTTCTGGGCAGTGCCGGCCTGCAACCGCGTTGAGCCCGCGATCGCCTCGGCGCCGGTCTCCACCAGGATCGGGTGCGCAGCGGCGGCGAGCAGGGCGCCGCGCGGGCTGTTGGCGATGCCGATGGTGAGCGCGCCGCGCTGGGCGCATTCCGAAATTATTGTTGTGGTGTACGGCGTCGAACCGCTGGCGGCGATGCCGATGGCAACATCGCCGGCGCCGATGTTGTGCGTCGCCACGTCGCGCAGTGCGGCGGCGCGATCATCCTCGGCATTCTCAATGGATCGCGTGAAAGCCGCGTCGCCGCCTGCCATCAGCAGGACGAGCCTGTCTTCGGGCCAGTCGAAAGTCGGTGGCAACTCGGCGCCGTCCTGCACGCCGATGCGTCCCGAGGTGCCGGCACCGGCGTAGACCAGGCGGCCACCGCGCGCCAGTCGCGGCAGCGCTGCCTCGGCCGCCGATTCGATGGCGGGCAGGGCGGCGCGGACGGCGGCCACGGCGGCAAGCTGGCCTTCCCACAATGCCAGCAGAACCTGGGCGGCGGGCCAGCGGTCGAGATCACGCAAGCGCGGGCTGATGCTTTCGGTGGCCGGCAGGGCAGGCCGGGGAGGTTCGGAAGTCTGCATAGGGTGCCATCACCTTTCGGGAATCGATGGAGCCAGGCGACACGGCGCATTGTGGGTACGGCGCGAATGCACACAAGATCGCGTTTCTTCTTCCAGGGGCAAAGAAATCTTTTGCGCCCGCCGAAAGCCCCTGTTAGGAGGCGGCGTCTTCATGATCCGAATCGGAATCGTCCGCGATTCGCGGCAGATGGCTCACCCGCAGTCCAGCACGGAAGGAAACAGGACCGCATGTCGAAAGCTTTCATTGCCCAGGTCATTCAGGAATCGGCTGGACTGACCGGCACGGCGTCGAACCGCGCTGCTGGCGATGTGCTGGCCGCGATCGTCAAAGAACTCAAGAAGAACGGCCGCTTCACGCTGCCGAGTTTTGGTACTTTTATTGTGCGCAAGACCAAAGCGCGCAAGGGCCTGAACCCGCGTACCGGCGAAGCAATTAAGGTCAAGGCCGGCAAGACCGTCCGGTTCAAGGCGTCCCCGACGTTAAAGAAGGCGGTCTGATCCTGGAGGGGCGTTGCCTCCGGACTCCATTCTTATGAAACGGGGTCCAGGGGGCCACCGCCCCCTGGCGGGTCCAGGGCAGAGCCCTGGCCTTCCTTGTTTCTTGATTGCAAGCCGCGTTTTCCCGCTTGCCGGGCCGTGATCGTGCGACGATGGTGTGCGCCATCGGTGAGGGGGTCGGTGCCTGCCTCCCTTGCCCTCTGTAACCCCCATGCCGATATCGGTGGCTGGGCCGGCGCCCTGCAGCGGAGCCGCTCCAGCCGGCCGGCGGTGGACTGAGGCGACAGACAAGGAAACGGGACATGCCGCGACCACAGCTGGGCCACCTGACTGTCGTGCCGCGCGACGATGCCGAGGTGAAGCAGTTCACCGACGCGATGTGGGCGCGGATGCGGCGCGAGGCCGAGGAAGCCTATGAGCGTGCGCCCATGCTGGCGCCGCTTTTTCTCGATTCCGTCATTAACCAGCCGAGTTTCGAATCCGCCGTGTTCCACCGCGTCGGGGCCCGGCTGAAGAACGACGTGATCTCGCTGCCGCTGATTATCCGCGCCTTCCAGCAGGCGCTGGAGGCGGACCCCGACATCTCGATGGCATTGCGGGCCGACATCACCGCCGTTTATGAACGCGACCCTGCCTGCGAGCGGTTCATCGAGCCGTTCCTGTATTTCAAGGGTTTTCACGCCATCCAGGCGCACCGGCTGACCCACTGGCTGTGGAACAGCGGCAACCGCGATTTTGCCCTGTATTTACAAAGCCGCTCCTCGGAGGTGTTTCAGACCGACATCCATCCGGCGGCGCAACTCGGCCGCGGGCTGTTCCTCGACCATGCCACCGGGCTGGTGGTGGGCGAGACGGCGGTGATCGAGGACGACGTGTCGATGCTGCAGGACGTGACCCTCGGCGGCACCGGCAAGGAGGCCGGCGACCGCCACCCGAAGGTGCGCCGCGGCGCCATGATCGGGGCCGGCGCGAAAATCCTGGGCAATATCGAGGTGGGCGAGAACGCCCGTATTGCGGCCGGGTCGGTGGTGCTGCGGCCGGTGCCGGCGCACACCACGGTGGCCGGCGTGCCGGCGAGGGTGGTGCGCACCGCCACGCCCGATGAGCCCTCGCGCACGATGGACCAGATCCTCGCCGATCTGTCCTACGAGGCGTTCGCCTACACGATCTGAGGGCTGAGGGCGCCCCGATCTGTTCTCACGCCGGCCTGTTGGCGCGTCCCGCCGGCTGATCCGCAGGAAAAAAAGGCGGCGCCCCAACGGGCGCCGCCAAAGTCAGGGGAGGAAACCGCTCAGGCCCGCGGGACGGCGGGCGCTGCGCATATGGAGAACAGCATGGTTCTGCCGGCCTGGCAAGTGGGTTTATGATTTCAACGTATATAATTAGTATATTCCGCCCCGGACGGCTCGCCGGGTGGGGATCAAGGCGACCGGCCAGACTGTGATTCGCCTGATGACAACCCATATCGGTGGCATCGGCTGACCGGCGCCGCCGCGTCGTTTTGACTTTGCGCGCGCCCGAGGGGCCAATGGATCGGAGCCGGCGCGGTTGACATGCGGGCAGGACGACTCACGTTCGGGGGAGCCGTCCGCCTTGGACACCGGACTTCAATTGGAGACAGCCAGCCATGCGGGACCCTGTGCGGGCGTCCAGATACGATGTGGCGTTCGCCGGCATGGGCCTGGCGAACGCGTTGGCCGCCTTTCGGGTGGCCACGCTGCGGCCGGAATTGCACATCGCCGGCTTCGACACCCATGCCTCGGTGGGCGCGGGCCGCACCTGGTCGTTCTTCGCCCCCGACGTGACGCCGGCGCAACTGGCTTGGTTGCGCCCGCTGCTGCGTCGGGAATGGCCGGCTTACGAGGTGCGTTTCCCCGGTTTCCGGCGGGTCGTGCCGACGCCGGTCTGCACCCTGTCCGGCCCGGCGCTCGGCCGTGCGCTGACCGGCCTCACCCGTGCCGCCGACATCGCCGAGGTTTCCCCCGAGGGCCTGACGCTCGCCGACGGAACCGCCGTCGCGGCGCGCGCGGTGCTGGACGGGCGGGGGGCGAGGCCCTCCAGCGCGTTCCGCGTCGGCTGGCAGAAATTCCTCGGCCAGGAGATCCGGCTGACCGCGCCGCACGGTCTGCACCACCCGATCCTGATGGACGCCACGGTCCAGCAACTCGACGGGTTCCGCTTCATCTACGTGCTGCCGTTCGGCCCCGACCGGTTGCTGGTTGAGGATACCCGCTACAGCGATACCCCCGAGCTGTCCCACCAGATGGCGCGCCAGGAGATCACCAGCTACATCGCCGCCCAGGGCTGGCGCGTGGCCGAGCAGTTCTCCGAGGAGCAGGGCGTGCTGCCGGTGGTGCTGGACGGCGACATCGATGCGTTCTGGGACGAGGTCGGGCCGGTGCCGCCGCTCGGCATGCGGGCCGGGCTGTTCCACCCGGTCACCGGGTATTCGCTGCCCTCTGCGGTCGCGCTGGCCGATGCGGTGGCCGCGGTGCTGCCGGCCCGGCCGGAATCGCTGCGCCGCATGATCGAGGCGCGCGCCCGTGCCACCTGGCAGGCGCAGGGCTTCTACCGGGTGCTCAACCGCATGCTGTTCCTGGCCGGCACATCGGACCAGCGCTGGCGCGTGTTCGCCCGCTTCTTCCACCTGCCGCAGCCGCTGATCGAGCGTTTCTTCGCCGGGCGGACATCGGCGCTCGACCGCATGCGGCTGGTGACCGGCCGGCCGCCGGTGCCGTTCTTCCAGGCGCTGCGCTGCATTCCGTCCTGGGGTCAGGGCGAGGTGATCACCCCGCCGCTGCGGCCGGTGGGTGGTCTGGTCAGTCCTGAGGTGCGGGCGGACGGTTGAGCGTGCGCAACTGCGCGCGCAGCTTGCGCAGCGGCGGCGCGTAGAGGAAGCCGAACGAGACCGCCCCTTCCCTGGTGTGCACGGCGTGGTGCAGGTGGTGGGCGGCCACCAGATGTGCCAGGTAGCCGCTGCGCGGGGTGAAGGGCGGCGGCAGGCGGCGGTGCACGAGCACCTCGTGCATGGTGAAATAGGCCACGCCGTAGAGGGTGACCCCGATGGCCACCGCGGTCAGGCCCGGCACTACCTGGCCGATGGCGAACAGCGCCACCGCGATCAGCGAAAAGATCAGCACGAACCGGTCGTTGCGCTCGAAAGGTCCGGTGCGGGGGCGGTGGTGCGATTCGTGCCAGGTCCACGCCGAACCGTGCATGACCCAGCGGTGCATGGCCCAGGCGAAGACCTCCATGCCCACGAAGGCGGAGGCGGCGAGCGCGATATTCAGGAGCGCGTTCATGGGGTGGCCTCTGCTTGCGCGGACTGCGGGAAGGCGGCACAGGTGCAACCGGTTTCCGGCGCCGTCAAGGCCCCTGGCGGGGTCCGGAGCGTCCCAGCCGCCACAATGATATCGGCCGCCCGTATGGCTCCCCCAGCCCGAGCCACCTCGACCGCCAGCGAGGCGGCCGCCTCACGGTAGGAGGGATCGTCCAGTACCTCCCGCAGCGCCGCACGCAGGCGGCGGGCGCGGAAGGCCGGCCCGTGCACCGCGATTCCCGCCCCGGCGCGGACCACCCGGGCGGCGATGGCGGCCTGCTCGAAGGCCAGCGGCACCAGCACCGCGGGCACGCCGGCGGCGATGGCGTCCATCACCGTGTTCATGCCGCCATGGCCGATCAGCCCGGCGGCGCCCGCCAGCACCTCGGCCTGCGGCACGAAGTCGCGCACGGTCGGGCGGCCCGGCAGGGTGGCGGCCTCGTCGGTGGCCAGCCGGCCGCCATGGGCGATGAGCAGATCGGCGTCGCAGTCCTGGGCGGCGCGGGCGATGTCGCGGAACAACCCGGCCCGGTGCCCCTGCAGCGTGCCGAGCGAGGCGAACACCAGCCGCCGGGGGCCCCACGCCGAGGCCGGCGGCGCCGGTGCCAGCCGGAGCGGCCCGACATAGTGGAACGTCGCCGGCAGGGCGGCGCGCGGGAAGTCCAGGCCGGGCACCATCTGGCTGAGTTGCGCGATCGGGGAGAACGTGTCGTCAAGGTTGCGCGGCGCCAGCCCGTGCGCGCGCGCCCAGTCGGCGATCACCCGCGACAGCGGGCGCATGAACAGGTCATGCACACGCCAGCCCGCGCGGTTGCGGTTCCGCCCGGCCAGGTCCGGCCGCCAGTCCCAGGCGGTGAAGGGGGGCGGGACGCCGTCCTCGCGGTTGACCGCCAGCGCGTTGGCGACGGTGATCCAGGGCAGGCCGAGGGACGCCGCGGCCAGCGCGCCGGCCGGCTCCAGTTGATCGACCACCAGCGCCGTCAGGCCGAGCCGCTCCAGCACCCCCGGCAGCACCTGCAGCAGCGAGGCGGTGCGCCGGGCGGTCAGCCGCACCGGCGGCAGCGGCGAGAACGGCACCTTCCCGGGCGGCGGCAGGTCCAGGCGCAGGGTCTCGACGGGAGCGGGCGGCGCTGGCGGCGGGCCGGTGTGCAACAGGGTGGCACGATGGCCGCGCCGGCACAGCGCGGCGGCGATCGCCAGCATCGGGTTGATGTGGCCGGTATAAGGCGGCGCCAGCAGGGCGAAATGGGCCATGCGTTCAGTAGCTTCGCGGCAGGCCGAGCACGTGCTCGGCGACGTAGGAGAGGATCAGATTGGTGCTGATTGGCGCCACCTGGTACAGCCGGGTCTCGCGGAACTTGCGCTCGATGTCGTATTCCTCGGCAAAGCCGAACCCGCCATGCGTCTGCACGCAGGCTTCGGCAGCGGCCCAGGACGCCTCGGCGCAGAGCAGCTTGGCCAGGTTGGCCGCCTCGCCGCAGGGCGCGCCGGCATCGAACTGTCCAACCCCCTCGCGCAGCAGCAATTCCGCCGCGCGCAGCTGGGCATAGGCGCGGGCGAGCGGAAACTGCACGCCCTGGTTCTGACCGATCGGCCGGCCGAATACCTGGCGCTCGTTTGCATAGGCGGTGGCCTTGCGCAGGAACCATTTGGCGTCGCCGACGCATTCGGCGGAGATCAGCAGGCGCTCGGCGTTCATGCCGTCCAGCACGGTGCGGAAGCCCTGGCCTTCCTGGCCGATCAGGTTGCCGGCGGGCACTGCCATGTTGTCGAAGAAGACCTCGCAACTATTATGGTTCATCATTGTCCTGATCGGACGGATCGTCATGCCGTGGCCGGCGGCGTCCCGCATGTCCACGATGAAGGTGGACAAGCCCCCGGTCCGCTTCGTCACCTGCTCGCGCGGGGTGGTGCGGGCCAGCAGCAGCATGAGGTCGGAATGCTCGGCGCGGCTGGTCCAGATCTTCTGGCCGTTGACGACGTAATGGTCGCCCTCGCGGCGGGCGAAGGTGCGCAAGGCGGCGGTGTCGCTGCCGCTGCCGGGCTCGGTGACGCCGAACGCCTGCAGCCGCAGCGTGCCGGCGGCAATGCCGGGCAGGTAGTGTTGCTTCTGCCCGGGCGAGCCGTGCCGGAGGATACTGCCCATAATGTACATCTGGGCGTGCACGGCGCCGGCGTTGCAGCCTTCCGCGTGGATGGTCTCCAGGATGGCGGCGGCGGCGGCAAGGTTCAGGCCGACGCCGCCATATTCCTCCGGGATCAGCGTGCCCAGGTAGCCGGCCTCGGTCAGCGCCCGCACGAACCCGGTCGGGTAGGCACGGGCGGCGTCCAGCCGGCGCCAGTATTCGCCGGGAAACCGGGCGCAGAGTTTTTTCACTTCCTCCCGGATTTCGGCGTGCGGCATGTCCATACGGGTCTCCGGTGGCGTCGGACCTCGCATTAGGGTGGGACCACCGGTCCTGCAAGGCGCGGGGAAAACGCCGACCGCCAGTCGCCGATGACGCCGCCCGGACAATAATCCGATACGGGCGCCGCTATGTCATTTCGTGCCTGATAAACGGTTGCGCCGGCGACGATCCGCAACGGTTCACTCCGGCAGCTCCGGCAAGGACAGGCGTTGGGCGGCCTGGTCGTTGCCGCTTCCGGCGGCACGCTGCAGCCATTCGCGCGCCTTGTCGCGGTCTTTCGGCACGCCATCGCCCTGGTTGTAGGCCTCGCTGAGGTGCACCATCGCATCGGTATCGCCCGCCTCGGCGCCGCGGCGATACCAGCTCACCGCCTCGTGGTCATTCTGCGTCACCCCGCGGCCCTGGGCATACAGCAAGCCGATTGCCGCGTTGGCCGGCGCATTGCCGCCCGCCGCGGCACGGCGGAACCATCCGAGTGCTGCGTTGAAATCCTGCGGCACACCGGTGCCGAATTCGTAGAGCAGGCCAAGGCGGTACTGCGCGTCCGCATTTCCCTGCTCGGCGGCGAGTTGGTACCAATGCGCCGCCGCGGCGCGATTCTGCAGTACGCCGGTGCCGCCAAGGTCGTTGATCCGCCCGAGCGTGTACTGCGCCTCCGCATCGTTCTTCTCGGCGGCCAGCGTCAGCCAATGCGAGGCGTCGGCGAAGTCGCGTTCCACCCCGACGCCGTTGAAATACAGCTTGCCGAGCGCCACCTGCGCTTTGGTATCGCCTTGGTTGGCCGCGGGCACGAGGGCTGCCGTGGCGGCGTCCCAGTCGTGCTGTTTTACGGCGTCGAGGCCGGTGGTGGTGAGTTCTGCAGCAGTGGGTGGCGGCGGCGCGGGTGGTTGGTCTGCCTGGAACAGCGAGGTAACCGACGAAGCGGCCGAATCGAGCGTCTGGCAGCCTTGCACGAACAGGGATGCGCCTGCCAGCAGCGGCAGGACGACAGACAGCCGGGCATTCGGGGACACGGTGCGGACTCCTCGTCTGGACTACCTGGGGTTTAGCGCCCGGCGGGCATGCCCGCCAGCCACCGTTCACGTCCGCTGCCGATATCCGGGGCGCCGCTGCCGCCCGGCGTGACTCCGTACCGGTGCTGCGCTACGTGAGGTAATCGCATCCCCCCTGCGTCAGGATCAAGCTGCCCCATGGCCTCCAGCAACGATATCCGCGCCAGCTTCCTGGACTATTTCGCCCGCAACGGACACGCGGTGGTGGAGAGCAGCCCGCTGGTGCCGCGGAACGACCCGACGCTGCTGTTCACCAACAGCGGCATGGTACAGTTCAAGAACGTATTTACCGGCCAGGAGAAGCGGCCCTATAGCCGCGCCACCACGGCCCAGAAATGCGTGCGCGCCGGGGGCAAGCACAACGATCTGGACAATGTGGGGTACACGGCCCGGCACCATACATTCTTCGAGATGCTGGGGAATTTCTCGTTCGGTGACTACTTCAAGGATCAGGCGATTTTTCATGCCTGGTCGCTGGTCACCAAGGATTTCGGCCTCCCCGCCGACCGTCTGCTGGTCACCGTGTACAGCGAGGACGACGAGGCGGCAGTGTTGTGGCGCAAGATTGCCGGACTGCCGGAAGAGCGCATCATCCGCATCGACACCAGCGACAATTTCTGGCGCATGGGCGATACCGGACCCTGCGGGCCGTGCAGCGAAATCTTCTACGATCATGGTCCAGCCATCCCGGGCGGGCCGCCCGGCAGCGCGGATGCCGATGCCGACCGGTTCGTCGAAATCTGGAACCTGGTGTTCATGCAGTACGAGGAAGGGCCGCCCGGCACACGGGTGCCGCTGCCCCACCCCTCGATCGACACCGGCATGGGGCTGGAGCGCGTCGCCGCCATCCTGCAGGGCAAGCACGACAACTACGACACCGATACGCTGCGCGCGCTGATTCTCGCCAGCGCGGAAGTGACCGGCCAGGACCCGGACGGGCCGCACAAGGTCAGCCACCGGGTGATCGCCGACCATCTGCGCAGCACCGCGTTTCTCATCGCCGACGGGGTGCTTCCCAGTAACGAGGGGCGCGGCTACGTGCTGCGCCGGATCATGCGCCGGGCCATGCGCCACGCCCACATGATGGGCACGCGCGAGCCGGTGATGTGGCGGCTGGTGCCGGCGCTGGTGCGCCAGATGGGGGCCGCCTACGGCGAGTTGCTGCGCGCCGAGACGCTGATCGAGGAGACCCTGAAGCTGGAGGAAACCCGCTTCAAGGCGATGCTCGACCGCGGTCTGGGGCTGCTGGCCGAAGAGGCGGAAAAACTCGGCGCGGATGGCACGCTGCCCGGCGAGGTGGCGTTCCGGCTATACGATACGTTCGGCTTCCCGCTCGACCTCACCCAGGACGCGCTGCGCGAGCAGGGGCGCGGGGTGGACGTGGCCGGCTTCGAGGCGGCCATGGCCGAGCAGAAGCGCCGTGCCCGCGCCGCCTGGGCGGGCTCGGGCGAGGCGGCCACCGACCGGGTGTGGTTCGATGTGCGCGATCGCGTGGGCGGCAGCGAGTTCCTGGGCTACTCGACCGAGAAGGCCGAGGGGGAGATTGTCGCCCTGGTGGTGGGCGGGCATCCGGTGGAGCGCGCCGGGGCTGGGGCCGAGGTGGCGGTGCTGCTGAACCAGACGCCGTTCTATGCCGAGAGCGGCGGCCAGGTGGGCGATGCCGGGGAGATCAGCGCGCCGGGGCTGCTGATTGCCGTGACCGACACGCAGAAGAAGCTGGGCGAGCTGTTTGTCCATGTTGGCCGCGTGCAGGAGGGCGAGGCGGTGGTCGGCACCGCGGTGGTGGCCGAAGTGGACCATGCGCGGCGCACCGCCATCCGGGCGCACCATTCCGCCACCCATCTGCTGCACGAGGCGCTGCGGCGTCGGCTGGGCAACCACGTGGCGCAGAAGGGCAGCCTGAACGCGCCGGACCGGCTGCGTTTCGACGTGAGCCAGCCCACCCCCATCAGCCGCGACGACATCGCCTGGGTGGAAGACGTGGTGAACGCCCGGGTGCGCGAGAACACCGAGGTAACCACCCGCCTGATGACCCCGGAGGCGGCGGTGGGCGAGGGCGCCATGGCGCTGTTCGGCGAGAAATATGGCGACGAGGTGCGTGTCGTCAGCATGGGCGGGCCAGAGGAGGGAAAATCCGCCTGGTCGGTCGAGCTGTGCGGCGGCACGCATGTGCGGCGCACCGGCGATATCGGCCTGTTCCGCATCGTGTCCGAAACGGCCGTGAGTGCGGGTGTGCGCCGGGTGGAAGCGGTGACCGGCGAGGCCGCCTTGGCGCTGGTGGCCGAGAACGAGCGGCGGCTCGCCGAGGTGGCGGCGGTGCTGCGCACCGGCGTGGCCGAGGTGCCGGAGCGGGTGGCCGCGCTCATCGAGGAGCGGCGGCGGCTGGAGCGGCAGGTGGCCGAGTTGCAGAAAAAACTGGCGACCGGAGGCGGCGGGGCCGCGGAGGTCGAGGAGATCGCCGGCGTGAAGCTGGCGGCCCGCAACCTGGGCGACGTGCCGGCGCGCGACCTGAAAGGCATTGCCGAGGCGATCGGCAAGCAGATCGGCGGCGGGGTGGTAGCGCTGGTGTCCACCGCCGATGGCAAGGCGAGCATCGTGGTGGGGGTGGCGCCTGAACTGGTGGACCGGTTCAGCGCCGTCGATCTGGTGCGGGCGGCGGCGGCGGCGGTCGGCGGCAAGGGTGGCGGCGGGCGGCCGGACATGGCCCAGGCCGGCGGGCCGGACGGGGCGAACGCGGATGCGGCGCTGGCGGCGGTGCGGGCGGCGCTCGCGGGATAACAACCGGGGCACAGCCCCGGGTCTTTTTCAGGAAAGGGGGGCCGGGTCCAGGGCGGAGCCCTGGCCTTTCTTCCGGCCGTTTCGGCGGTGGCTTCTCGAGGGACAATGCATGATCTGCAGGCAATTGTGGCTGACATGCGCCGTTGGCTTGGCGCTGTCGGCACTGCCGATCGCGAGCAGCCCGGCGCGGGCGGCGGGTGCGGCTGCGGCCGCGGCGTCGGCCGCCTCCGCGTCGTCGGCGGCGGCAGCAGCGGCAGCGTCCACCAGCGGGCACGCGACTCCGCGGATCGATCTCGGCCCGCCGGCCGACTCGTCCGACTTCACCCAGTCGCTCACCCACGAACTGAACAGTCTCTACGACGACTACGCCGCGTTCAAGACCAGGCTCCAGGATGACTATAACGTCCAGTTCTCGATGCCCGTCTCGATCTACGGGCAATGGGCCAAGCCCCATGGCGGCGCCGCCAACGCCTCACTGGTTTATACGCCCGATATCAGCTGGACGCCGTTCACCGACACGGCGGCAGGCTCGGGTGCCGTCGATATCCAGTTCCAGAGCTACCAGTTCTGGACCCGCCCCACCACGGCCTTGCGGACGGGCACCATGGGCCTGATTACCCAGCCCAACGCCTGGGGCGCGGATGGCTACCAGATTGCCCAGCTCACCTACACGCACAGCTTTCCCGGCAACTGGCTGGCCCTCGCCGTCGGGCAGTATTCTTTCGGCAACTATGACGACAATAAATACGCCGGAGACGCGCAGACCACTTTCATCAACTACGCTCTCGCGCAGAACGGCACGGAAACCTATACCAACGCCGGAACCGGTGTCTACGTGCAGGTCACGCCGACCGACTCGCTGCAGTTTGCCGCCGGCTTTCAGAGCGCGACCGACGTTACCGGGCATGCGCTGACCACCAACGGCTTCGGCGGCAGTATGGTCGCCTCGTTCGTTTCGGCGCAGTGGACGACAACATATCTGGCCGGTGGCACATACAATATCATTTACTATACGCAGCCCTCGGTACCACTGCAGCCGAGTGCGTCGAAGGGTATTTCGTTCAGTGCGTCGCAGGACCTCGACGAGACATTCGGGCTTTTCTTTCGTGCCAACAACGCCTCCGGCGCTGCCATCCCGATCGAAACCTCGATCGCGGTCGGCAGCATCGTCAACGATCCGTTCGGGCGCATGCGGCTCGACCAGGCCGGAATTGGCGTTGCCTGGGACAAGACCAACAAGTCGGCGATCGTGGGCCCCTCGCGCGACGCGGAATGGATCGGCGAACTCTACTACAACTACTGGCTCTCCAAGGGCCTGTTCCTCACGCCGGACATGCAGGTCTACGTCAACCCCGCCCTCGCCCCGAAAACCAATGCGGCCGGCGTGTTCACCCTTCGCACCACGTTTATGTTCTGACTGATCGGTATCCGCGGTCCCCTGGGCTGTCAGCCCGGCACCAGCACCGTCGCCACCGCCTGCGCGGCGATTCCCTCCATCCGCCCGGTGAAGCCCAGTTTCTCGCTGGTGGTCGCCTTCACCGAAATGCGGCCGGGCTCCACGCCCATGATCCCGGCGAGGCGGGCGATCATGTCCGGCGCGTGCGGGGTGATTTTCGGGCGCTCGCAGACCAGCGTGATGTCGGCATTGGCCAGCACGCCGCCGCGGGCGGCGATGCGGCCGGCGGCATGGCGCAGGAAGCGCGCCGAGTCGGCGTCCTTCCAGCTCGCCTCGCTGGGCGGAAAGTGGCGGCCGATATCGCCTTCGGCCAGCGCGCCGTAGATGGCGTCGCACAGGGCATGGATGCCCACATCGGCGTCGGAATGCCCAGCCAGACCGCGGTCATGCGGCACTTCGATGCCGCACAGAATCAGTTTGCGCCCCTCGGTCAGCGCGTGCACGTCATAACCGGTGCCAACGCGAGGGATCAGGGCGCCCATGAGCACGCGTTCCAGCCGCACCAGATCCTCCTTGTAGGTCAGCTTGATGTTCTGCTCGTCGCCGGCCACCAGCGCGACCGCGTGGCCAGCGGCTTCCAGAATGGCGGCATCGTCGGTCGCCCCCACCGGCGCCGCACGGTGCAGCGCCAGCAGGAGCGGGAAGCGGAACGCCTGCGGAGTCTGTGCCCGGTAGAGCCCGGCGCGCGGCACCGTCTCGATGATTTGCCCGTTCGCCCCGCCGCGCTTGAGCGTGTCGGCCACCGGCACCGCCGGGATGGCGCCCGGTACCTGCTCCAGCGCCGCCAGCAGCGCTGCCACCGTGCCCGGCGGCACAAAGGGCCGGGCGGCGTCGTGCACCAGCACCACGTCCGGCGCGTACGGCGCCAGCGCCTCCAGGCCGGCGCGCACGCTGTCCTGACGGGTGGCGCCGCCGGGCACCACGGGCAGATAGGCGAGCCCCGCCAGTGCCGCCGCGATCGGCTCGGCATCGCCAACCGGCTGGATCAGGTCCACCTCGGGGGTGAGGCGGGCGACCGCATGCCGGATGACCGGCTGACCGGCGATGCACAAATATTGCTTCGGCGTTTCGGCGCCGAGACGGCTGCCGGTACCGGCGGCGACGAGCAGCAGGGCGGTGCCCCCGCCTGAGGTGGAAGATCGTGACATGGAACGCACCCATAGCGCGATCCGCCAGCCGGGCAAAATGTGCCTGAGGACAGCGAGGTCTGAGGCCGGCAGGGATTCGGAAACAACTCCGTCGCCACCTTGCCGGCATGATCCTGGTCCGACCTTCCCTCAGGCGCGTCCTGGCCTTGCCAATTGCGGCAGATGCATTGCATCGGTCCGGGTCGTGCCGTAGTTTGCCTAAATCATGGGCAACAGCATCACGACCCCAGCGGGCCTGCGTCCGATCGAGCTCGGTGCGGGCATCCGGATCGACACGCCGGTCATCCTCGCCCCCATGTCGGGCGTCACCGACCTGCCGTTCCGTCGGCTTGCCCGCGAGCTGGGCGCGGGCATGGTGGTGTCGGAAATGATCGCCTCCTGGGCGATGCTGCGCGAGAACCGTGCCACGCTGCGCATGGCCGAGTTGGACGGCACGCCATCGGCGATCCAGCTCGCCGGCTGCGACCCCGCCGCCATGGCCGAGGCGGCGCGCATGGCGGAGGGGCGCGGTGCCGCCATCATCGACATCAATTTCGGCTGCCCGGTCAAGAAAGTGGCGGTCGGCCAGAGCGCCGGCAGCGCGCTGATGCGCGACGAAGCTGCCGCCGCGCGCATTCTGGAGGCGACCGCCCGTGCGGTGGCCGCGCCGGTGACGCTGAAGATGCGCATGGGTTGGGACCACCAGAGCCTGAACGCAGCCCGGCTAGCCCGCATCGCCGAGGCGAGCGGGATCCGTATGGTCACCGTGCACGGCCGCACCCGGCAGATGTTCTACACCGGCAGCGCCGACTGGGATTTTGTCCGCTCGGTGAAGGAGAGCGTCGGCATTCCGGTGATCGTCAACGGCGATATCGCCACCGTGGACGACGCTGCCGAGGCGTTGCGCCGCTCCGGCGCCGACGGGGTGATGGTCGGCCGCGGCTGTTATGGGCGGCCCTGGTTTCCTGCCCAGGTTGCACAGTTTCTGCGCACCGGCACGCGCGCCGGGGAACCTGAGCTGGCGGCCCAGAAGCGCATCCTTATATCCCATTATCATTCGATGCTGGACCATTTCGGTTCCTATCCAGGGCTGCGGCTCGCCCGCAAACACCTGTCCTGGTACTCCCGCGGTCTGCCCGGCTCGGCCGAGTTCCGCGCCGCCGTCAACCGGCTGACCGAGGTGCCGGCCGTGCTGGCGCTGATCGACCGGTTCTATGATCCGCTGATCGCCCGCGGGGCCACGCGAACGGTCAGCCGCGACTCCGTGCTCGCGGAGGCGGCATGAAGGGGTCCTTGCGCCGCGCCGCGGTGGCCGTGCTGGAACGGAAGGCGCCGCGCCGCGCCCCCGACGCGGCGACGCTGATGTCGGCCCTGCCGGTGCCGGTGGTGGTGCTCGACAGCGACAACCGGTTCACCTTCGCCAACCACGCGGCCGAGCAGTTCCTCGGCGTCTCCTCGGTGCAACTCGGCCAGATGCGGCTGGCGGACCTGGTGCCGGCCGACAACCCGGTGTTCGCGCTGATCGCCCAGGTCCGCCGCGGCGAGGTGACGGTGTCCGACCACGACATGACCTTCGAGAGTCCGCGCCTGCGCAAGACCGGCATCGCCGTGCAGGGTACGCCGCTGCACGAGGAGGCGGGGGCGGTGCTGCTGGTCATGCAGGACGCCTCGGCGGCGCGCGCGCTCGACCGCCAGCTGAATTTCCGCAGCGCCGCCCGCAGCGTCACCGGCATGGCGGCGATCCTGGCGCACGAGGTGAAGAACCCGCTATCGGGTATTCGCGGGGCGGCGCAATTGCTGGAGACCAGTGTCGGCGACGCCGACCGCGAACTCACCGTGCTGATCCGCGACGAGGCCGACCGCATCCGCGCCCTGGTCGACCGGATGGAGATGTTCGGCGAGAAGCCGATCGAGCGCGGTGCGGTGAACATTCATCGTGTGATGGAGCATGTGCGGCGGCTGGCGCAGAGCGGTTTCGGCGCTGCCATCCGCTTCATCGAGATCTACGACCCCAGCCTGCCGCCGGTGCATGGCAACCGCGACCAGCTCGTGCAGGTGGTGCTCAACTTGGTGAAGAACGCCGCTGAGTCGATCGCCGCCGCCGGCCAGCCGGATGGGGAGATCACCCTGGTCACCGCGTTCCAGCACGGGGTGCGGCTCGCCGTGCCGGGCACAAGGCGGCGGCTGCACCTGCCGATGGTGGCAGCGGTGCGCGACAACGGGCCGGGCATTCCCGACGACATCCGCTCCAACCTGTTCGATCCCTTCGTCACCTCCAAGCCGGCGGGCAGTGGGCTCGGTCTGGCGCTGGTGGCGAAAATCGTCTCCGACCATGGCGGGCTGATCGAGGTGGACAGCCGCCCGGGGCGCACCGAGTTCCGTCTGCACCTGCCGATGCTTACCGACGAAACCGTCCGTCCCGGCTGATCGCCGGCATCCAGGACCGCCGCCCATGACCCCGCCCACCGTCCTCATCGCCGATGACGACCGTTCCATCCGCACCGTGCTGACCCAGGCGCTCGGGCGTTCCGGCTATCAGGTGCGCAGCACCTCCAATGCCGCGACGCTGTGGCGCTGGGTGGAGGACGGCGAGGGCGATCTGGTGATCACCGACGTGGTCATGCCGGACGAGAACGGGCTCGACCTGATCCCGCGCATCAAGCGGGTGCGGCCGGAGCTTCGCGTCGTGGTCATGAGCGCCCAGTCCACCTTGATCACGGCGGTCAAGGCGGCCCAGCGCGGCGCCTTCGAATATCTGCCCAAGCCGTTCGACCTGAAGGAACTGCTCGCGGTCGTGAGCCGCGCCCTGGCGACCCCCTCGGCCGAGCCGGCGCCGCCCGTGGCGCCGCGGGAGGCCGAGGACCGGCTGCCGCTGATTGGCCGCAGCCCGGCCATGCAGGAAATCTACCGCACCATCGCCCGGCTCACCACCGCCGACCTCACCGTGATGATCAACGGCGAGAGCGGCACCGGCAAGGAGCTGGTGGCGCGCGCCCTGCATGATTACGGCCGCCGCCGCAACGGCCCGTTCGTCGCTATCAACATGGCGGCAATCCCGCGCGAGCTGATCGAAAGCGAGCTGTTCGGCCACGAGCGCGGTGCCTTTACCGGGGCGATGAACCGCAATGTCGGCCGCTTCGAGCAGGCCACCGGCGGCACCCTGTTCCTCGACGAGATCGGCGACATGCCGCCGGAGGCACAGACCCGGCTGCTGCGCGTGCTGCAGGAAGGCGAGTTCACCACCGTCGGCGGTCGCCAGCCGATCCGCGCCAATGTGCGCATCATCGCCGCCACCCATCGCGACCTGCGCGCCGCCATCCGCGTCGGCAGCTTCCGCGAGGATTTGTTCTACCGGCTCAACGTGGTGCCGATCCGCCTGCCGCCGCTGCGCGAGCGGATCGAGGACATCGCCGATCTGGCCCGCCACTTCCTCGATCGCGCCCGCGCCGACGGCCTGCCCGGGAAGTCGCTCGACCAGGGCGCGATGGAGGCGCTGCGTGGCGATCGCTGGCCCGGCAATGTGCGCGAACTGGAGAACCTGATGCGCCGCCTGGCGGCGCTGTGCCCGGACGAGGTGATCGGCGCCGAGGCGGTGCTGGCGGAACTCGCTGATGCCGGGCCGCCCGGCGCCGCTGCGGTGCCGCCGCCGCCCGCCGCCGGGGGACCGGAGCCGCTCTCGGTCGCGGTCGAGCGGCACATCCGCCAGTTCCTCGCCGCCCATCGCGACGGCGTTGCGCCCTCCGACATCTATGACCGGGTGCTGGCCGAGGTGGAGCGGCCGCTGATCCAGCTCACCCTGGCTGCCACAAGGGGCAACCAGATCAAGGCGGCGGCCATGCTGGGGCTGAACCGCAACACGCTGCGCAAGAAAATCCGCGACCTCGATATCCCGGTGGTGCGGGGGATCGCCTGATCGGGAGGGATCGGCCGTGAATATTGCGCCGTCGAGGGATGCCCTGGTGCACGAGCCGGTCGCGCCGGACCCGCCGGTGCCGGCGCCCCGTTCGCGCGTCGGCCGCATCGTCGATATCCTGCTGGACAAGGTGCTTACGCTGCTGCTGGCGGCCGGCGCGCTGGCGCTGGGTATCGCCACCTTCATGCTGCTGGCGCAGGGCGTGCCGCGGCCGAACCTGGTGTTCGGCATGGTGCTGGCGAACATGGTGGTGGCGCTGCTGCTCGGCGCGGTGCTGGCCGGGCGGCTCACCCGGGTCTGGGTGGAGCGGCGGCGCGGCTCGGCGGGCTCGCGGCTGCACATCCGGCTGGTGCTGCTGTTCTCGGGGGTGGCCGTCATCCCGACCATCGTGGTGGCGGTGTTCGCCACCTTCTTCTTTCATCTCGGCATCCAGGCCTGGTTCAATGAGCCAGTGCGTACCACCCTGCAGGAGAGCCTGCAGGCGGCCCGTGGCTACCTGGAGGAGCACCGCAACAACATCCGCGCCGATGCGCTGGGCATGGCCAACGACCTGACGCGCGTGACCAGCTATCTTGGCCGCGACCCGAGCGTTTTTGCCCAGGTGCTGGGCACGCAGACGACGCTGCGTGGCCTGACCGAGGCGGTGATCTTCGAGCCGGTGACCGGACAGGTGATGGCCTCCGTCGGTCCGGCCATCGATCCGCCGCCGCTCTGGGCCACCGGCTTGGCGCGCGCCGGCGATGTCGCGGTGCTGGGCACCGACGATTCCAGCCGCGTGCTCGCGGTGGTGCAGATGGAAACGACGCCCGCGCTCATGCTGCTGATCGGCCGGCCGGTCGATCCGGCCATCCTGGAGCACATGGCGCGTACCGATCAGGCGGTGGCCGAGTACAAGCGGCTGGACGAGAACCGGTCCGGGCTGCAGCTGACATTTGCGCTGATCTTCGCGCTGATCGCCCTGCTGGTGCTGTGTGCGGCGGCGCTGATCGGGCTGGTGATCGCCAACCAGATCGCCCGGCCGGTCGGCCAGCTCATTGCCGCGGCCGAGCGGGTGCGGGCCGGCGACCTGACCGTGCGCGTGCCGGAGGCGACCACCGGCGACGAGGTGGCCGGGCTGTCGCGCGCCTTCAACCGCATGACCGGGCAGCTCGCGGCGCAGCGCAACGAGCTGATGGACGCCTACAGCCAGATCGACAGCCGCCGCCGCTTCACCGAGGCGGTGCTGTCCGGCGTTTCGGCCGGGGTGATCGGGCTGGACGCCGCCGGCCGCATCGAGCTGCCCAACCGCACCGCCTCTGCCCTGCTGGGGCTCGACCTGCTGGCGGCGATCGGCCGCGACCTGGCCGACGTCGTCCCCGAGTTCGGCCCCCTGCTGGCCGAGGCGCGCGAGATGCCGGAACGGGCGCGCACCGGCGAGCTGCAAATCGGCGGGCCGGCGCGGCGGCGGACGCTGCTGGTGCGTATCTCGGCCGATCGCGGTGCGGATCATGCCGGCCTCGGCGAGGGCAGCCATCGCCGCCCGCGCGGTTTTGTCGCCACCTTCGACGACATTACCGAACTGCAGTCGGCCCAGCGAACGGCGGCCTGGGCGGACGTGGCGCGCCGGATCGCCCACGAGATCAAGAATCCGCTCACCCCGATCCAGCTCTCGGCCGAACGTCTCAAGCGACGCTTCGCCCGCGAGATTACCTCCGACCCCGACACCTTCACCCAGTGCGCCGACACAATCGTACGCCATGTCGGCGATATCGGCCGCATGGTGGACGAATTCTCCGCTTTCGCCCGGATGCCCAACCCGGTGATCAAGCCCGAGGATATCGGCCGGGTGGTGCGCGAGGCGCTGGTGTTGCCGCGCACTGCGCATCCCGAGATCGACTGGCGCACTGACATCCCCGATCGCGGCCCGGTCGCGCCCTGCGACCGCCGGCTGCTCGGCCAGGCGCTGACCAACCTGCTGCAGAATGCCGCTGACGCGGTGGCGATGCGGCCACGCCCGGCTGAGCCGGGAGCGGACCCGCAACGGGCGGGGCGGATTGCCGTGGCGCTGATGGTGGGGCGCGACGAGGTGTCGATCCGCGTCATCGACGATGGGGTGGGGCTGCCCGAGCAGGATCGCGCCCGGCTTACCGAGCCGTATGTGACGCACAAGCCGAAGGGCACCGGTCTGGGGCTTGCCATTGTCAAGAAGATCATGGAGGACCATGCGGGGCGGGTGACTCTGGAGGATCGTCCGGACGGGCCTGGCGCGATCGTGACCCTCACACTGCCGATCAGGAACGACGACTCCCTGGCAAACGACGGATGAGAAGCTGATGGCGCATGACATCCTGATCGTCGATGACGAGCCCGACATCCGGATGCTGGTGGAAGGCATCCTGCGCGACGAGGGCTACGACACCCGCCAGGCCGGCGACTCGGATGCCGCCATCGCGGCCTTCCGCGCCCGCCGGCCCAGCCTGGTGGTGCTCGATGTCTGGCTGCAGGGCTCCCGGCTGGACGGGCTCGGCATATTGCAGACATTGCACGGCGAGGAGCCGGTGGTGCCGGTGGTGATGATCTCCGGCCACGGCACCATCGAGACCGCGGTGCAGGCCATCCAGCAGGGCGCCTACGATTTCATCGAGAAGCCGTTCCAGTCCGACCGGCTGCTGTTGGTGGTGCGGCGCGCGCTGGAGGCGGCGCAGCTGGCGCGCGAGAACGCCGAACTGCGGCTGCGCGCCGGGCCGGAGACGGAGCTGACCGGCGAGAGCGGCGCGGTATCGGCGCTGCGGGCCGCGGTGGAGAAGGTGGCGCCGACCGGTTCGCGGGTGCTGATCAGCGGTGCCGCCGGAGCGGGCAAGGAAGTGGTGGCGCGCATGATCCACGCGCGGTCCCGCCGGGCCAGCGGGCCGTTCGTGGCGCTGAACTGCGCCATCCTCAACCCGGCCCGCTTCGAGGAGGAATTGTTCGGCGTCGAGGCCGGGGCGGACCCGCTGACCCATCCGCGCCGTGCCGGCGTGCTGGAGCGGGCGCATGGCGGCACGCTGGTGCTCGATGAGGTCTCCGACATGCCGCTGGAGACGCAGGGAAAGATCGTGCGGGCGCTGCAGGACCAGACCTTCGAGCGCATCGGCGGCTCGCAACGGGTCAAGGTCGATGTCCGCGTATTGTCCACCACGAACAAGGATTTGCAGGCCGAGATTGCGGCTGGCCGGTTCCGTGAGGATTTGTTTTACCGGTTGTCGGTGGTGCCGTTGCGGGTGCCGGCGTTGAAGGAGCGGCGCGAAGATATCCCGGCGCTGGCGCGGCATTTCCTGCTGCGCTCCGTCGAGACCGGGAGCATGCCGCTGCGCGAGCTTTCCACCGACGCGCTGACCGCCCTGCAGGCTTATGACTGGCCGGGCAATGTCCGCCAGCTTCGCAACCTGGTGGACTGGCTGCTGATCATGGCGCCGGGCGGGCCCGCCGACCCGATTCGCGCCGAGATGCTGCCGCCGGAAATCGGCTCGGCGGCCCCCGCCCTGTTCAACTCCGACCCGGGCGCGGACGTGATGGCGCTGCCGCTGCGCGAGGCGCGGGATTTGTTCGAGACGCAGTATTTGCAGGCACAATTGCTGCGGTTCGGCGGGAACATCTCGCGCACGGCGCAGTTCGTAGGGATGGAGCGCAGCGCGCTGCATCGCAAGCTCAAGCAACTGGGCGTGGGCGGGGAGGAACGGGGCGGCGGGTGATCGGGCCTGGCCTGATCCGGTTCAGGCCTCGGGGACGATCTGCCCCGAGGCTGTGACCATCGGTTACGGCACGGCCAGGGCTACGACCTGACCATCGGGGAGCCGACCGGAGATGCGGCCGCCCGGCGCCAACGGGTATTCGTCAGCCGCATCGCCGAGCCGGCCAACACGGCTCCCATGGCGCCTGACGCCAGCGCGATAGTACCGATGGCGCCGAGGTCGAAGCGGAGCGCTGGCATTTCCGGGGGCAGCACGTCGTCATAGGCGATCTCGGTCGCCATATCCCCGGTGCCGTCCTGCGATACCAGCGACACCATGAAGGCATCGTGCAAGTGACCGGCATGGTTGAACGGTGCCACGAACAGCCCGTTCGACACGCGCGACAGCTTCAGGATGGGACCATCCGCCAGATCAACCGACAGCATGGCATCGGTGACTGGCGCGTTGTCCTCCAGCCGGTCGACGAAGGCATAGATTCTGTCGTTGGCGGCCACCATGACCACGCTCGCGCCGCCGATCGCGACGGCGGTGCGCGGTGATGGCCCGGTCGTGACATTGTCGGACCATGCCGGCGCCGACCAGAAGACCGCCAGAACGACCGCGACCACGATGGCGTTGAAACCGTGAACGACGATCCGCCGGACCGGGTCGGTGCCTGCCCCGATCATGCAGGGGCACAACCGCGGCTGGTTCATTTCCCTAATGGATGTGAATTGCCCCGCCTCGCCGACCGTTCTGGTCGCCCGCAGCATGACGCCCTCCCGTATGGCCCTGACGGCCATTTCATTGGCAACATAAGCATGTTTACGCTGCTATTGTAAACAATTTTTTGCGAGGGTCAATAATTATGGTTTAATACGACCGCGAACGTAATAGATGGTAACATTCCGGAAGAATGGGCGGTTCACGACAAAAATTATGGCCATGGAAAACAAAAATATGTTAAAATCGCGATAGTACGATACTATCATACTGTTGATTTTCCGCCAGACACAACGCCGTCAGGCGGGAATTACCCACATCGGTGCAACCGCACATCCGGCCGGGTCCGAAATGTGGGCGAGTACCATTCGAGGCGGCGGGCGGGTCGAGGCGGCGGGCGGGTCGAAATCGCGCAGAGCAGGTGACAACATCCGCGGTGGACCAGGGACCGCGGATCGATGCGTGTGTGGGGGGACGGATCGTCGCCATGGCCCGGTTTGTGGTTGATGGCGTCCTCCGGCTGGGTTAGGAGCAGCGCGTGTGCCGACCACGAGCGGCCGCTGCGGGACAGGAATGCAAGCGTGATTTGCCGGCGTGCTGTGCTGTTGGCTGGGGCGGGGTTGGCTGCGCGCCCGGCCGGTGCCACGTTGCCGGTGCCGCGGAGCACTGCGCTCGCCTTCCGGTTGGTCCGGCGCGGCAGCGAGATCGGCCGGCACATCGTCACCTTCGAATCCCAGGATGACACGCTGATCGTCCGTGTCGCGGTGCAGGCGCTGGTGACCGTGTTCTCCATTCCGATCGTCCGCTACTCGCACCACGTCGTGGAAACCTGGCAGGGCGGGACACTGGTCAGCCTGACCGGCGAGACCCATAAGAACAGCGATATCCAGTGGGTCAACGCGCGCCGCACCAGCGAAGGCCTGGAGGTGACCGGCAGCAAGACCGAGCGCTACATCGCGCCGGAGCCCGCGTTCGGCACCACCTACTGGAACCGGCATATGGTGGACGGGCCGATCATCAGCCTGGAGGATGGGGTGCTGCTGCGGCCCCAGGTGCAGCTGAGCCGGGCGGAAACCGTCCTGCTCGCCTCCGGCGATACGATCGAGGCCGACCATTACAACCTGAGTGGCGCCTTTGATATCGATGTCTGGTACGACCAGACCGACACCTGGGCGGGCTTGGCCTTTCCGGCTCCGGATGGCTCCACCGTTCACTACGAGCGGCTGTGAACCGCCGGTGATGCTCGACGCCTTCCTGATCGCCCATGGCAGCGCCCTGATCCTGCCGCTGGCGGTGATCGAGGGACCGGTCGTGACCATACTGACCGGTTTCCTGTCGGCGCAGGGGTATTTCGATTGGTTCTGGGCGCTGTGCCTGCTGGTCTGCGGCGACCTGATCGGCGATGTCATCACCTATGGTATCGGCCGCGCCGGCGGCACCCCGCTCGGCTTGCTTGGCCGGCGCGCCGGCCTGGGCCGCGTTCTGACCCCTGAGCTGCAACGCGGCCTGACCGACAATGCCGCCAAGATGCTGTTCATCGGCAAGTGGACGCATACCATCGGCTGCGTGGTGCTGATCGGCAGCGGCATGCTGCGCCTGCCTCTGCCGGGGTTCATCCTGGTGAACCTGCTGGCCACCGTGCCAAAGAGCGCGGTACTGTTCGGCGTCGGCTACTTCGCCGGCGACGAATATCCGCTCGTCGCCGACCATTTCGGCCTGGCGATGATCGCGCTGTGTGCGGCCGGCGTGGCGGCCGTCGCGCTGGTCCTTCGGCGCGCCGAGCTGATCGGGGCCGGACGGTGAGGATGGCCCGGTGAGACTCGCCCGGTGAGAATTGCAATGTTCACCGACTATTTTTATCCGGAACTGGGCGGCATCCAGGATTCGATTGCAACCATCAGCCGGACCCTCGGAAGGCGGGGGTACCAGGTCGACATCTATGCGCCACGCTATGCGACCAGGGACTATCGCCGGATCGGCCTGGCGGTGCGCGAGCGCGGCCTGGGCACCAATGTCCGCGTGCGCCGGCGGGCCTCGGTGCCGTTTCCCAGTTCCACCCGGCAGTCCCGCGCGGCGCTGCTGTCGCCGATCGCCTGGGCGGAACTCGCGAGTGAAGCGAAGCCCGACGTGATCCACGTGCATTCATTTTTCGGCATCGGGCTGGAGGCGCTGTTGAATGGCGCCTGCCTCGGCATCCCGGTGATCGGCACCAATCACACCACCATTGCCGGTTTCGGCCCGCATATGCCGGTGAGCGTCGATTGGGCGGCGGCCTATGTCATGTGGTTCTACAACCAGTGCGACTACGTCACCGCGCCGTCCCGTTCGGTGTTCGAAGAGTTGGGCGCGGCCAGGCTGAGCCGGCCCCACCGGGTGGTCTCCAACCCGATCGACATCGACCTGTTCACGCCGGTGCGCGCCGATCACCGCGAGGCGCTGCGGGCACGGTTCGGCCTGGGCGGGCCGACGATCACCTATGCCGGCCGGCTCGGGCCGGAGAAGAACATCGAGGTGCTGCTGCGCGCCGTTGCCGTGCTGCGCGATGGTGGGGGCACCGCTGAACTGGCGATAGCTGGACACGGCTCGCATGAACCGGTACTGCGGGCGATGGCAACGGAGCTGGGAATCGCCGGGCAGGTCAGGTTCCTCGGCACGCTTGCGCAGGATGATTTGGCCCGGTTGCTACAAGTCAGTGACATTTTTGCGATCATGAGCACGAGCGAAACCCAGAGTATGGCGCTGTTGCAGGCGATGGCCTCCGGTATTGCCGTGGTTGCTGCCGATGCCAGGGCCTTGCCCGAATTCGTCGGCCCCTCCAATGGTGTGCTGGTGAACCCACATGATCCGGTACGGCTGGCGCGGGCGCTTGAGGATCTGCTGGCCTCGCCCGAGCGGCGGCGGCATTTCGGTTCAGCGGGCCGGCAATCGGCCGAGAGATTTGGTGTCGAAGCGGTCACCGACGAGTGGGAAACGCTCTACCGGTCGGTGCTCAACGGGAGGTCTGCCGAGTGAGTGACGCTGTAACGGTCAGCTTTGTCGTGCCGGCGTACAATGAGGAGAAGCATCTGGCCCGGTCGCTGGCGGCCATCATTTCCGAGACCAAACGGTCCGGTTGCGTGGCGGAGGTGATCGTCGTCAACAATGCCAGCACCGATGCCACCGGCGAAGTGGCCGCCTCGTTCCCCGAGGTGATCGTGGTCGATGAGCCGGTGAAGGGCCTGGTGCAGGCGCGCCGGGCCGGCTACCTGCGCGCCAGCGGCGAGCTGATCGCCAATGTGGACGCCGATACGATCGTCACGGAAGGCTGGCTCGCCCGCGTGCTGGCGGAGTTCGAGCGTCGTCCCGGTCTGGTGGCGCTGAGCGGCCCGTATATTTATTACGATGTGCCCAAGCGGACGCGTGCGGCGGTGCGGGCGTTTTATGTCATGGGGTATGGGTTCTATGTGCTGAACCGCTTCGTGCTGCGCTCCGGGTCGCTGCTGCAGGGCGGCAATTTCGTCGTCCGCCGCACCGCGCTGGAGCAGATCGGTGGCTACAATCCGAACTTCAGTTTCTATGGCGAGGACACCGATCTGGCCCGCCGGCTGAATGCGGTGGGTGGGGTGAAGTTCACCTTCGGGCTGCCGGCCTTGTCGTCGGGCCGGCGGCTGGTCGAGGAGGGCGTGCTGCGGATCGGGCTGCGCTATTCGATGAACTTCGTCTGGGCGACCTACCGGCACCGGCCGTTTACCGACGACTGGATCGACATCCGCCACTGAACGTCTGCGGGTTCCCATCAGGATTTCTCATTCCGGTGGCGGGTCTGCCGGCATCGGGGTGAGAACGCGCCGAACCGGCGAGGAGGAACGCATGTCCGGCTTGCGCGTGGCCATCATTCCCGTGACGGACTTCCAGCAGAACTGCACCGTGCTGTTCGAGGAAGCCGGCCGCCAGGCCGTGGTGTTCGACCCGGGCGGCGAGGCCGACCGCATCCTGGAGATGCTGGCGCAGGAGGAGCTGGAGGTGCAGCGCATCCTGCTCACCCATGGCCACCTGGACCATGCCGGCGGCGCGGCCCCGTTGCAGGCCGCGCTGAACGCGCAGCGCGACGCGCAGGGCAAGCCGCGGATCGAAATCTGGGGTCCCGACAAGCGGGACCGCTTCCTGTTGGACAGCATTGAACAGCATCAGGCCCTGTTCGGCCTGTCAGGTCTGGTGAATGTCACCCCGGACCGCTGGCTGGCCGATGGCGACGTGGTCGAGTTCGGCGAGTTGCGCTTCGATGTGCTGCACTGCCCCGGCCATTCCCCCGGCAGCGTGGTCTATGTGGAAAAGACCGCCCGCTTTGCCATCGTCGGGGACGTGCTGTTCCGCGGTTCGATCGGCCGCACCGATTTCCCCTATGGCGACCATGATGCGCTGATCGACGCCATCACCACGAAGCTGCTGCCGCTCGGCGACGACATCGTGTTCATCTGTGGCCACGGCCAGGGCTCCACCTTCGGCGAGGAACGGCGCGGCAATCCGTTCCTCCGCTAGGCGGACGGCAGGGTCACCCGGCGGGCAGGGTGCGGCGCACGGCGTCCTGCCAGCCGGCGTAGCGGTCCGCCCGTTCGGCCGCCGCCATGTGCGGCAGGAAGCGGCGCTGCAGCGCCCAGGATTGGGCAAACGCCTGCGGATCGGGGCAGAGTCCGGCGGCGCGGCCGGCCAGATAGGCGGCGCCGAGGGCGGTGGTTTCCTGCACTACCGGCCGGTCAACCGGGGCTGCCAGCATGTCGGCCAGGAACTGCATGGTCCAGTCGCTCGCCACCATGCCGCCATCCACCCGCAGCACGGTGTCGGCGCTGTCGGACCAGTCGGCGCGCATCGCCTCGATCAGGTCGCGGGTCTGGTAGGCGACGCTTTCCAGCGCCGCGCGGGCCAGTTCGGCCGGGCCGGTGGCGCGCGTCAGGCCGAACAGCGCGCCGCGCGCCTCGGCGTTCCAGTGCGGCGCGCCGAGGCCGACGAAGGCCGGCACCAGATAAACATGGTGCTGGGCGTCGGCGTGGGCGGCGCGCGTGCTTGCCTCGGCGGCGTCGCGGATGATGTGCAACCCGTCGCGCAGCCATTGCACCGCGGCGCCGGCGACGAAGATGGCCCCCTCCAGCGCATAGCTTCGCTTGCCCGCCAGTTGCAGCGCCACCGTGGTGAGCATGCGGGTGCGCGAGGCGACCGGGGTGTCGCCGGTGAGCAGCAGCAGGAAGGCGCCGGTGCCGTAGGTGGATTTCACCATGCCGGGCGAAAAACAGGCCTGGCCGACGGTGGCCGCCTGCTGGTCGCCGGCGATCCCCAGGATCGGCACCTCGGCGCCGAGGAATTCGCGCGCGGCATCGCCGAACAGGCCGGATGAATCCCGCACTTCCGGCAGCAGGGAGGCGGGGATGCGGAACAGGTCGAGCAGGTCGGGGTCCCAGCTGCCTTTGGCGATGTCATACAACATGGTACGGCTGGCGTTGGTGGCGTCGGTGGCGTGCACGCGGCCGCCGGTGAGACGCCAGAGCAGCCAGGTGTCGATGGTGCCGAAGGCGAGCCGCCCGGCTTCGGCCGCCACCCGCGCGCCATCCACGTTCTCCAGCAGCCAGGCGAGCTTGGTTGCGGAGAAATAGGGGTCGAGCAGCAGGCCGGTGCGTTGGGTGATCAGCGGTTCATGCCCGGCGGCGCGCAGGTCGGCGCAGGCGGGGGCGGTGCGGCGGTCCTGCCAGACGATGGCGTTGTGGATGGGTTTGCCGGTGGCGCGGTCCCAGACCAGGGTGGTTTCGCGCTGGTTGGCAATGCCGATGGCGGCCACGTTCCAGGCGGTGCCGCCGGCCTGGGCCAGCGCCTCGCGCAGGGTTGCCACGCTGTGGGCGAAAATCTCTTCGGGGTCGTGCTCGACCCAGCCGGAGGCGGGAAAATGCTGCGGCAGGTCGCGCCGGGCGGTGGCGGCCGGGGCCAGTTGCGGGGCCCGGAAGGCGATGCTGCGGGTGGAGGTGGTGCCCTGGTCGAGCGCCAGAATCAGGTCACGTGACATGGTGCGGTCTCCCTGGCGGGCAGCATCGCCGGGGACGCGGCGCGAGTCGATATCATCCGCCGGTCGGGGCTGTTGCCGTAGTTGGGGGTGGGGCGGTGAAGCGCAGCGCCTTTGGCCGCTGGTTGCCGCACCACAGTGGCTGGAAAATCCGGCCAGGGGCCTACGGCCCCTGGACCCCATGCAGCAAGCAAGCCTTCGCTTCACCGCCGCTCCGGGCTGGGTCGTCGCCACTGGCTCGCTCCGCTCACTGCGCTTGCTCCTCCCCGCCCTCCGCTTCGCGCTCACTGAACTCGGGCGCAGCGAAAGCCGACGAAGTCGAAGCGGTTGCCATGCACGTCCCTGCCGCGGTACGCGGCACGCACGCTGCGCGCGACGCCGCTCCAGGACCCGCCGCGGACGACGCGGGACGCTGCACCCCCGTCGATCCAGGCCGATCCATCCGCCGGAGCACCGTTGTAGTTGTCGTGCCATGGATCGGCGCACCACTCCCACACATTGCCGTGCATCTCATGCAGACCCCAGCGGTTCGGCGGCAGGCTGCCCACCGACACCGTTGCTTTGCCGCCAAAATTGACGAGCTTCCGGCTGATCACCGGCCCGAAACTATACGCCGTGTCCGTCCCGGCCCGGCAGGCGTACTCCCACTGCGCCTCGGAAGGCAAAGCAAGCCTCAGGCCGGGTTTCGCCGCGTTCAGCCTCTCGACAAAACGCATCGCATCTTTCCAGGACACATCCGTCACCGGCAACAGCTTCCCCTTCATGCTGCTCGGGTTGTCGCCCATTACCGCCTGCCAAAGCTCTTGCCGGCATGCCGTCTCGAACAGCCAGAACCCGCGCGCAAACACGACCTCGTGACGCGGACCCTCTGTGTCATATCGGCCTTCCTCATCCTCCGGCGAACCCATTATGAACCGACCCGGCGGGCACCAGCGCAGACGCTGCCTCACCTGGCTGCCGTCGGCCGCCGTCACGCTGAAACTCGCCCACCGGCCAAACTGATCCTCGCCCGCCTCGTCGGCCCAGGCAGCTTCCGGCGCGGCGCCTTCCCGGCGGGTTCGGCGGGCGGTCCACGCCAGCACCGCCCTTGCTCCCGCGGCGACGCGGCGGACCTGCCGGCGCGTTCCCTCTGCCAGCAGGGCCAATGTTGGCGAAACCCTGGCAACCCACGCCCGCACGGTTGCAACAAAATCGCCGGTGAGGTCCGTCATCACCTCGATGGCACGCGCCAAGGCCGAAAAATCGCTCCCGTCCGTGGCAATCGTCAGGTGCAGCCGGGCGAGGTCGATTTCCAGCCGCATGGCGCCGACGTAGTATTCCACCAGCCCGGATTGCTGCGGAAAACCGGCCGGCCCGGCCTTCGCCGCATCGAGCGCATCCAGTTTTCGCACCACCGCATCCAGCCGGCCGGCGATGCCGTTCAGCAACCCTTCGTTGCCGGCGCGCGGCAGTTCGACCGGGACATCCTGTGGCAGCGGGGCCTGGTGCGGATGCAGCCCGAGCGCCCCTGCTGCGTCCAGCGCATCGCCAAGCGCCGCGACGATCAGCCCCTTGGCCGAGCGCAGGCGCTGCAAGCTGGGCGTTCGCCCGAGATCGTCATCCTGGGCGGGAACGCGCAGGGCGCGCGTCGCGCTCATCAGACCGGCGAGGTCGTTGGCAAGGTCGGGGCCGCCGGCAGGGCTTTCCAAATGCGCCGCGACAAGCTTGGCCGCGCCCGCCGCAAGGGATGCCGCATGGGTGTGCAATGCGGGGTTGTTGACGAATGGCAGCGCGCCCCGAAGATCATCGGTCGCGGCCTGCAACTCGGCAAGCCGTTCGGCCAAGTCCTGCTCTCGCTGGCGGCCGGGGGGTGGGGCCGATGCGCTCATGGCGCCGCCCAATCGATCGGGTTCTGGGGAATGCCATAATAGCGTTCCAGACTGTTGCCGATCTCAAGGCAGGCATGATGGTACCCGTGGCCAGGGTGTTCCCATTCAGCGATCGGCTTCAATCGTCCCGCCTCGACCGGCATGGCCTGCAATGAGCCGCAGATGAATTTCCATAAACAACGGTCAAGTATCAGCGGCAGAACGAGTGCTCCGGTTTGTTTCCTGCGTTGCCGTATTGTGGGTATTTCCTTGTCGTATATGTAGCTGCTGGCAATGAACGCCGGGCTGAGCAACAGGACAAACACGTCCGCGGCCGCGATCCTGTCCTGAATCGCGCTGTTCCAGTCATATCCGGCAGCAATGCGTTGGTCGGCCCAGAAGGTGAGGCCGTACGCGCGTTCGACGGCGCACAGGTGGGGCTGGAACGCCGTGAACGCCTGGTAATCGTCGTGCGAGTAGGAAACGAACCCATCCATGGCCGGCCGCATGCAGAACGTTGCTACTGTAGGCACGCATGGCCTGGGGCGTCCATGCCGTCGCGTTGGGGCACACGCAGGGGTCAGCCGCGCGGCACCACGGCAAACGCCACACCAAGCAGCGAACCGGCTTCGCGCTCGCAGGCCGCTTGCGGGTCGCCGGTGACCAGCCGCACCACGCGCGCCCCGCCCGCCGCCAGCCTCGCCGCCTCGGCGGTGCCGGCTTGCCGGCGGTCGGCGTCGCGGCGGGCGGCGTCGAGCACCGGTTCGGGCACGCCGGGGTCGTGCAGCACGGCATCCGCTTCGCCCAGCACGCGCTGCGCCCGCAGGGTGAGCAGGTCGGCCTCTGCCGGCGCGCCGACGAAATGGATGAATCCCGGGGCCGGCGCGTCCTGTCCGGCGGCGGCGAGGAGCGACGCGCGCGCTTCGGCGTCCCGGCCGGCAAAGGCAAGCTCGGCGGTGGCGCCCGAAAAAGCCTGTTCCAGAATACGTCGCCGTTTGCCGAGATCGGGCACGCGCCGGCGCAGCTCCGCGGCCACGCTGCCCGCCACCGCGGCGAGGCGGCCGATGCCGGGGGGCAGCGCCGCCTCGATGCGCGCGCGCAGCAGCCGCGCCAGCACCGGCGCCGCCCCGCTGGTCGAGATTGCCACCAGCACCGGGTCGCGGTCGATGATGGCCGGCATGATGAAACTGCACAGTTCCGGCCGGTCAACCACGTTCACCGGCACGCCAGCCGCCTGCGCCGCTGCACTCAGCGCCTGCAAATCCGCCTCCGCCGCCTCGGCACCGATGGCGAGGCGGCAGCCAGGCAGATCGTGCGGGGAAAAGCCCGGCCGGGCCACCACCACGGCGCCGGCGGAAGCAAGCAGGCCGGCCTTGCGCCGGGCCGTCGGGCCGTCGCCCACCACCAGAGCGCGCCGCCCGACCAGGTCGATGAAGACGGGGAGGAACCGCATCGGTGCATCCTGCCAGACCGGTGGCCCTCGCTGCGCGGGTGGATTTGCGCTTGGCAGGCGGGGCGTGTTTGTCTATCCACGGCGGGTCCGGCCGACCCCTTCGTCTAGTGGTTAGGACACCAGCCTTTCACGCTGGTAACACGGGTTCGAGCCCCGTAGGGGTCGCCAAGTGATTTCAAGGGGTTAGAGGCAAGCCGGCGGCCCCGCAGCGGCGATCCAACCCATTTACCAAGAACCCTACCGAGAAAGCCGGTTCTGGACGGGTGCGAACGGGGGCGGTTGGGTTCGCCAGATCGCCGCCTATTACGCTTGATGTGATACGCCGCGCATACTAAGTTCGGGTATGCCGATCCGCTCATTTCGGGCTGCCGACACCAGCGAGCTGCACCAGACCGGGCACAGCAAGCGCTGGGCGGCTATCGCGAAGGTCGCGGTTCGCAAGCTCGATATGCTCGATGCGGCGCAGGCGCTGGCCGATCTGCGGGCGCCTCCCGGCAATCGCCTTGAGGCGCTGCATGGCAACCGTGCCGGGCAGCACAGCATCCGCATCAATGACCAGTTCCGCATCTGCTTTCGGTGGACGGATGGCGGCCCTGAAGATGTCGAGATTGTCGACTACCACTGAGAGATGGGAGGCCATGACGATGGACGAAATCCGCATTCGCACGCATCCGGGCGAGGTATTGCTTGAGGAGTTCATGCGCCCTTTTGGGCTGAGCGCGAACGCACTCGCGCGTGAACTGCACGTGCCGCCCAATCGCATCACGTCCATTGTCGGGACCAACGCACCGCGCGCCGTCACGCCAGACACGGCACTGCGGTTGAGCCGGTATTTTGGGACAACGCCCGAGTTCTGGATGAACCTCCAGGCGGCGCACGATCTGTCGCGGGCGCGCGCCGAAACAGCGGAGCGGATCGCAGCCGAAGTACGGCCCCGCGCGGCGTAGGCCCGCGCCAGCAGGTTCCGCACGGTCGGCCGGGCCGGCTGGAAGCCGCTCTACCGCTTCCCGCCAGGATGTAGCCGCGTTACCGGCACCGGCGCCACGGGCAGCGGCCGCCACCCGGCGATGGTCCGGGCGCATTCCCGCGCCTTGGCGTTGTCGGTGATGCCCGCGAAGCGTCGGCGTACCTCGATCATGGCGGAGAGTTCGCCCTCCTCTTCGAACACGCGACGGATGGCGGCGGACTCGGCTTCGGTGACGCTGAACATGCGGCCAGCATGGGCGAACGCGGGCGCAACGGGCAAGCTCCGCCGTCACTGCCGTGCGCGGCAAAGCGCAGTGTGGCGGGTGCCGCCATATCCGCGGCCCTCGTGGACCTTGCCTCAACGCGCCTTCCCAACGACCATAGGCCGGTAGCCGGCGGAGCGGGCCGCCCAGCGCCTTCCTGCGCTCCCCGGCCAACCGTGGAAGCGAACCCAGCCCGATGAGCCATGCCTCGCTGTCGTCCCTGATCTGGTCCGTCGCGGACCTGCTGCGCGGCGACTACAAGCCGTCCGAATACGGCAAGGTCATCCTGCCCTTCACCGTGCTGCGCCGGCTGGACTGCGTGCTGGCGCCCAGCAAGGCCGCCGTGCTGGCCGAGAAGGCCGCGAAGGAGGCAAAGGGCATCAACCCGGAGCCGTTCCTGGTGCGCCTCACCGGTGTGCCCTTCGCCAATACCTCGGCGCTCGACCTGAAGAAGCTGATGGGCGACCAGGACCACCTGGCCACCAACCTTGCCGCCTATGTCCAGGGGTTCTCTCCGGCGGTGCGGGATGTGTTCGAGCGGTTCCGGTTTGCCGAGCAGACCGACCGGCTGCACAAGGCCGGGCTGCTGTATCAGGTGGCGGAGAAATTCGCCGCCTTCAACCTCAACCCGGCGGTGGTCACCAACCACGACATGGGGCTGGCCTTCGAGGAACTGATCCGGAAATTCGCCGAAATCTCCAACGAGACGGCCGGCGAGCATTTCACCCCGCGCGACGTGATCCGGCTGATGGTCAACCTGCTGTTCATCGAGGACAGCGACATCCTGACCCCCGGCAAGCCCGTGGTCCGCACCATCTACGACCCCACCGCCGGCACCGGCGGCATGCTGTCGGTGGCGGGGGAGCACCTGCGGGAGCACAACCCGGCCGCCTCGCTGACCATGTTCGGCCAGGAGCTGAACGACGAATCCTATGCGATCTGCAAGGCGGACATGCTCATCAAGGGGCAGGATGTCCGCAACATTGTGCCGGGCAACACGCTGTCGGACGATGGCCACACGACGCGGAAATTCGACTACATGCTGTCCAATCCGCCGTTCGGGGTGGAGTGGAAGAAGGTGGAAAAGGAGGTCCGGCGGGAGGCCGAGCAGTTGGGCCATGCCGGGCGCTTCGGCCCCGGACTGCCGCGCATTTCCGATGGGTCGCTGCTGTTTCTGCTGCACCTGATCTCAAAAATGCGGCCGGCGAAGGATGGCGGCAGCCGCATCGGCATCGTGCTGAACGGGTCTCCGCTGTTCACCGGCGGCGCCGGGTCCGGTGAGAGTGAAATCCGCCGTTATGTGCTGGAGAACGATCTGGTGGAGGCGATCATCGCCTTGCCCACGGACATGTTCTTCAACACCGGCATTTCGACCTATGTGTGGGTGCTGTCGAACCGCAAGCCGGCGGCGCGGGCGGGCCGGGTGCAACTGATCGATGCGTCGGCGCTCTGGCAGAAGATGCGGAAAAGCCTGGGGTCGAAGCGGCGCGAAATGGGCGAGGAGGATATTGCCCGGGTGACAAGCCTGTTCGGCGATTTCACCGAGGCGCGGCTGGCCACGCTTACCGCCGCGGACGGAAAGGTCAGCACGGAGGTGGTGCGCGAGGGAGAAACGCCGCCGCGGGTGCCGGAGGGCGGCACGGTGAAATTCTCTCCCTTCTCTCGCATCTTCCGCAACGAGGCGTTCGGATATCGCAGCATCACGGTGGAGCGGCCGTTGCGCGACGAGAAGGGGCGGTTCTTGCTCGGGCAGAAGGGGAAGCAGAAGGGGAAGAAACAGCCCGACCCGGCGCTGCGCGACACCGAGAACGTGCCGCTGACGGAGGATGTGCAGGCCTATTTTGCCCGTGAGGTGCTGCCGCATGCGCCGGATGCGTGGATCGACGACGAGAAGACGAAGACGGGCTATGAGATTCTGTTCAACCGGCATTTCTATGTGTTCGAGCCGCCGCGTCCGCTGGCGGTGATCGATGCGGAGTTGAAGCAGGTGACGGACCGCATTTTGACGATGATTGGGGGGCTGGCGGCGTGAGCGGCCCCGACACGCCCCCATCTTCAAGCCTGATCTTCTACCAGACCGAGGATGGCCGCACCCGCGTGGACTGCCGGTTTGAGGACGGGACGCTCTGGCTGAGCCAGGTCCAGATGGCGGAACTGTTCCAGACCAGCGTGCAAAACATCAACCTGCATCTGCAGACGATCTACGAGGACGGCGAACTCATTCCGGAGGCAACTATCAAGTCCTACTTGATGGTTCGATCCGAGGGGGTGCGCCGTGTTTCCAGTGCCGTTCTGGCGGTTATCGGGGAGCTGTCGGCGTGAGCGTTCCGGCGTATCCGGCTTACAAAGATAGCGGGGTTGAGTGGATAGGGATGATACCGGAGCATTGGGAAATCCGCCCCTTCAAGGCCGTGGTCGGAGCAATTGAGTCAGGAACGAGCGTTAACTCCGAAGATCGACCAGCCTCCTTGGGCGAGTTGGGTGTTCTTAAGACAAGCTGCGTTTACACGGGAGAATTCGATTCAGAACAAAATAAAGTCGTGGTATCTGACGAACTCGAACGCGTCTCATGCCCCATTCGGAAAAATTCTCTTATCGTCAGTCGCATGAACACGCCCGACTTGGTTGGTGCAGCCGGATTGGTCCGCGAGTGCAAAAAGGGGATTTTTCTCCCTGACCGCCTCTGGCAACTGACCCTGAAAGATTGCTATCCCCCATTTGTTCACTATTGGACGCATTCTGCAACATATCGTGGGCAGGTGAAATTGGCGTGTTCAGGCGCAAGTTCGAGTATGCAAAACTTGTCACAAGGTCAGCTTTTGAGTTTTGATTTCCTCTATATGCCGGTCGCAGAACATCGCGCAATCGCAGCATTCCTCGACCAGGAAACCGGCAAGATTGACGCGCTGGTGGCCGAGCAGGAACGGTTGATGGCGCTGCTGAAGGAGAAGCGGCAAGCCGTCATTTCCCACGCCGTCACCAAGGGTTTGGACGCCAACGCTCCGATGAAGCGGTCCGGAGTCGAGTGGCTTGGGGACGTGCCCGCGCACTGGGAGGTCCGGCGAGTAAAAACCGTCAGTACTTTCATTACGAGCGGTCCGCGCGGATGGTCCGATCGCGTTGGCGAAGAGGGATCGCTGTTCATTCAGAGTGGCGATCTCGATGACGCCCTTGAAGTTGACTTTGCTGGTGCGAAACGGGTTCAAACCAACGGCGACGCCGAAGCGCCCCGAACTCAATTGTATAACGGCGACGTAGTTGTATGCATCACAGGCGCAAAGACCGGTAATGTTGCGTTATGCGCTGTCGTCCCGGAGGCTGCATATATAAATCAGCATCTTTGTCTTATTCGTCCAGCCAATAATATTTTGCCCAAATTTCTAGGAATTTTGCTCAAGAGCAAGCTTGGTCAAAACCATTTCGAGATTTCTCAGTACGGGCTGAAGCAGGGGCTGAGCCTGGAAGATGTCAGGGACGCCCCCGTTTTTCTTCCCCCTATCGCCGAACAACTCGCAATCGTCTCATACCTACATGCACAAACTAGCAAGTTGGATACGCTCAACTCCGAAGCCGAACGCGCCATTACCCTCCTGAAAGAACGCCGCGCCGCGCTGATCTCCGCCGCCGTCACCGGCAAAATAGACGTGCGCGGCCTCGTCCCCGGCGTGCAGGAAGCCGCATGAGCCTGCACCATGAAATCTCCTTTGAAGATGACATCTGCGCCCATCTCGTCGCGCATGGCTGGCTGTATGAAGCAACCGCCGCAACCCGCTATGACCGTGCCCGCGCCCTGTTCCCGCAGGACCTGACCGCCTGGGTGCAAGCCACCCAGCCGGATGCGTGGGCCACGCTGGAAAAGGGACACGGCCCGGCAGCAGGCATCGTGCTCGCAGACCGGCTGCGCGCGGCGGTGGAAAAACAGGGCACGCTGGAGGTGCTGCGCACCGGCCTGGACGTGGTCGGGCTTAAGCAGCGTGTGTTTCTCGCTCAGTTCCGCCCGGCGCTGGCGATGAACGAGACCTTGCAGGCGCGCTATGCCGCCAACCGGCTGCGGGTGGTGCGGCAGGTGCGCTATTCGGTGCACAATGAGAACTGCCTGGACCTCGTGCTGTTCCTGAACGGCATCCCCGTCGCCACGGCGGAACTGAAATCGGACTACACCCAGCGCGTGCAGGACGCGATCGACCAGTACCGCTACGACCGCCTGCCGAAATCCCCGGGCCACAACATGCCGGAACCGCTGCTGGCTTTTCCGGGCGGGGCGCTGGTGCATTTCGCGGTCAGCAACCGCGAGGTGCATATGTGCACCAGGCTGGCCGGCGCCGACAGCCGGTTCCTGCCGTTCAACCGCGGGCATGATTTCGGCGCCGGCAACCCGCCCAACCCGAACGGCGCGCCGACCGCCTATCTGTGGGAGGACGTCTGGCAGCGGGACGGCTGGCTGGAGATCCTCGGGCGCTATCTGGTGCCGGTGAAGGACGACAAGAAGCGGCTGAAAAGCTGGATTTTCCCGCGCTACCACCAGTTGGACGCCACACGGAAACTGGTGGCGCAGGTGCTGGCGGACGGGCCGGGACAGCGATACCTGATCGAGCACTCGGCCGGCTCGGGCAAGACAAACTCGATCGCTTGGACGGCGCATTTCCTGGCCGACCTGCACGATGCCGGGCACCACAAGCTGTTCGACACGGTGGTGGTGGTGTCCGACCGCACGGTGCTGGACAAGCAGTTGCGCGAGGCCATCGAGGGGTTTGAGCGGATTGCGGGCGTGGTGGCGGTGGTCACCGGCGATGGCGGGGCGAAGAGTGCGGAACTGGCCGAGGCGCTGGCGGCGGGCAAGAAGATCGTGGTTTGCACCATCCAGACCTTCCCCTACGCCCTCCAGGCGGTGCGCGACCTTTCGGCGAGTAAAGGAAAACGCTTTGCGGTGATCGCGGACGAGGCGCATTCGTCGCAGACCGGCCGCGCCGCCGCCGAATTGAAATCGGTGCTGAGCGCCGAGGAACAGGCGGCCCTTGAGGACGGCGGCGAGGTGAGCATCGAGGATTTGCTGGCGGCGAAGATGGCCAGCCGCGCGGATCAGGATGCCGGCATCAGCTATGTCGCCTTCACGGCGACGCCCAAGGCCAAGACGCTGGAACTGTTCGGCCGTCGCCCCGACCCGACCCGGCCGGCGGCCAAGGACAACCTGCCGGTTGCGTTTCATGTCTATTCCATGCGGCAGGCGATCGAGGAAGGGTTCATCCTCGACGTGCTGAAGAACTACACCTCCTACAAGCTGGCGTTCCGCCTGACCCATGCGGGCAAGGAAATCGACGAGACGGCGGTGGATGCCAGCGCGGCGAAGAAGGGCATCATGGGCTGGGTGCGGCTGCACCCGCACAATATCGCCGCACGGGTCGAAATCGTGGTGGAACATTTCCGCCAGAACGTGGCGCATCTGCTGGGCGGGCAGGCCAAGGCGATGGTGGTGACGGCCAGCCGCAAGGAGGCGGTGCGCTGGGCGCGCGCCATGGCGGCCTATATCAAAGCCCAGGGCTATGCGATCGGCCTGCTGGTGGCCTTCTCGGGCGAGGTGAATGACCCCGAAAGCGGGCCGGTCGGCTTCACCGAGGCCAACATGAACCCCGGTCTGCGCGGGCGCGATATCCGCGAGGCGTTTGGCACGGCGGAATTCAGCATCCTGCTGGTGGCGAACAAGTTCCAGACCGGGTTCGATCAGCCGTTGCTGTGCGCCATGTATGTGGATCGCAAGCTGGGCGGCATCCAGGCGGTGCAGACGCTGTCCCGGCTGAACCGGGCGGCGCCGGGCAAGGACACCACCTATGTGGTGGACTTCGTGAACGAGCCCGAGAAGGTGCTGGAAGCCTTCCGGCAATACCACAGGACGGCCGCGCTGGCGGATGTCAGCGACCCCAATGTCGTGCTGGACCTGCGGAACAAGCTGGACGCGCTGGGGTTCTATGACCGCTTCGAGGTGGAGCGGGTCGCCCGCGTGGCGATCAACCGGAAGGCCACACAGGGCGATCTGGACGCCGCCATCGGCCCGGTGAGCAGCCGGCTGTTGACCCGCTTCAAGCAGGCCCAGCAGATTTTCCGCGGCGAGCCGGACGGGTCCAAGGCGCAGAAGGCGGCCAAGGACGAGATGGACACGCTGGTGCTGTTCAAGGGGGACCTGGGCAGCTATGTCCGCGTCTATGAGTTCCTTGGGCAGATGTTCGACTACGGAAACACGGATTTCGAGAAGCTGTATCTGTTCGCGAAAATGCTGGTGCCGCTGCTGGATTACGGGCGGGAACGAGAGGGCATCGACCTGTCGGCGTTGAAGCTGACCCACCACCGCATGCGCGACCTGGGCCAGCAGAAGCTGAACCTGAGCGGCGCCGGCGACACACCCGGCTTGCGGCCGGTGACGGAGACCGGCTCCGGCCAGGTGCAGGACAAGCACAAGCTCCGGCTGGCAGCGATCATCGCGGCCATCAACGACCTGTTCGAGGGCGATCTGACGGAGGGCGATGCGGTGTCCTTCGTCGAAACCATCAAGGCCAAGATGCTGGAAGCGCCGGTGCTGCGGGCGCAGGCGGCGGCCAACCCGAAGGAGCAGTTCGGGAACTCCCCCAACCTGAACGACGAGTTGATGAACGCCATCATGGATGCGATGGCCGCCCACGAGAGCATGGGCAAGCAGGCTTTGAACTCGGAGACGGTGCGGGCGCGGCTGCTGACTGTGCTGCTCGGGCCGGGCGAACTGTGGGAGGCGTTGCGAGGGGGCGGGGTTGCGGGCCTGCCGGGCGACGCTCCTCCCCCGGATTTGTCCGGTTTTCCGAAGGGCGGCGGCCCAACTGCAGCCGGATCAGCTGATCCAGCGGCGTAGGGCCTTGGCGGGGCGAGAGGCGGCCAACGTCACTACCCCTCGTCTGCCGGGATGCCGGCCAGCGCATTCATGGTGTCCTCGATCATGCCGCCCGCTTTGGTTTCGATGTCGCTATCGTCCCATTCGCCGCGCTCGTGCTTCACCATCCCCTTCATAAGATCGGCCGCCATCGCCATCAGTATGACACGAACGGCCTGATCCTTCCCCTCGTCGGGGTGCACGCCCGCATTGGCGATCAGCCACGCGCCAAGGTGGTCGGGATCATTCCAGGTGGTTATCGGCGGATGGGACGGGTCGCGGCCATAGAAAATGTCCTGCAACTTGGTCGCCGAGGCGTCGATCTTGCCCGCTATGCTGGCCGGTTCAACGGTGCCGGCGTTGTAGCCCTCGCGCAGCGCGACCACCTGGCCAAAGAAGCCCCGGATCAGCGCCTCGCGCACGCTGGGGAAGGCCAGCGAACTCGGGGCCGTATTGAGCATGGCCGGGTCCGCACTGCCGAGAATGCGTGCCCGTTCTTCGGGAGTAAATTTGGTTTCCATGACGGAAGCGTAGCGTCGGCCGCAACGGGACCGCAAGTCGTTCTGTCGACGGTCGGATTCCTGCGCGAGCACATCGGTCGGTTGCAAGCAGATTGCGGGGTTATTTCCATCCTCGAATGCTTGCTGCATCTAAGGCATACGCCTGATTTGCCGCGCGCTATGTAATTGATATAAATAATATTTGTGGCGCCTTTCGAGGGCGGTCACGCGCGCAAAAAGCCGCAAAAAAGGGGCAACAATAGGGTGCAGCAATTCCAGAATGACCACGCAGGGCAGGCGGTCGCCGCGATGCTGCGCGACTTGGCTGGCCTGCCCGCCACATAGACCCAGCAGCACCGGCACGCCCCCGAGGCCCTGCTAGCCGGGGCCTTCTTGCTGTCAGGCGCCCCGGCGGCGGAGGTTTCCAACGGTCTGCGGGCTGACACCGACGCGCCGGACGATCTTCTGATCCGGCAGCGTTTCGGTGTTCAGATTGGACAGCCGCAGCAGCACCTCGGCTCGTTTGGCATCGGTCAGATGCAGGTGCGGTGGGCCTTGCTGGCGATAGCGGTCCCTGCCGGCGGCGGTGCCGTGGTGGTAGCGGCGCCCCTGAAAGCGGGGCGACGATTGCTGACGGTCCAGTTCGTTACGCCAAGCGCTGTTCCCGCAGCAAAGCCTCGAACGCCAGGACCAAAAGCTCGCTTTGCTTGACGTTTTGCGCCACGGCGTAGACGCGGAACCGCTGTCGGAAGGCCGGACTGACCCGGAAATTCAGCGGCTCGCCTTGGCCGATGTATTCCTCAGCCGGAGCGGTTTCCTCTTCCGGGCCGGTGCCGGTATCTGCGGACGGCAGTGCGCGTGCCGCCAGCAATGCGCCATACTCGGCGAGGAGCCTTTCGGCGGCGTCCAGTCGGCGCAGCACGTCGCGCAACGGTTCAGGGGCGGCGGTGACATCGGCCACCTGCGCCAACAACTCATTCAACGGCTCGGCGAGGTCCGGCCTACGGGTTAGGGCCTTGGCAACGGAATGCACGAGGGCATGGTGTTCGGCCGGCGCCCGAAAGGATGATGTTGGAAGGGATGCCACGGCGCGTCGCCTCAGATTGCGGTTACAATACAAATATTGCCACGATCCCGCAATACATGCAATGCGTTGCAATGCGATGCTCGGAATACAGGTTAGGCGCGCGCCAACAGGTTCCGTACGGTGCTGTCATGCCACTCGCCACCGCGGGCAGTCCGCACGCCACGGTCGTTCAGCGCCTTTGCAATGGCGCGGAAGCCGGTCACACCCGCCGCCTGCAACTGGAGCACTATCGGGAGCACGTTCGCCGCGAAGGTGTCCGCGCCCTCCCGGTTCGCCGCTGCGCCCTTCGCCTGCGCCTCCGGGAGATTGGTCCGGTTGCCCAGCGCCGCGCCGTGGGCCTTCTTCTGTGCCAGTGCAACGCGGGTCCGATCGGCGATCATCGCCCGTTCCTTCTGCGCCAACGCCGCATAAATGTGCAGCATGAAGGGGTCCGCGTCGGCGCCGAGTTCGGACACAATGAAGGGCACCTTCTGCGCCATGAGGCCGGCAACGAAGGCAACATTGCGGGACAGTCGATCCAGCTTGGCCACCACCACCGCGGCCTTCGCCTTGCGAGCCTGCGCCAGCGCCTCGCGCAGCACCGGCCGGCGGTCCAGGGCGTCGGAGCCCTTCCCCGTCTCGACTTCGACATGCTCGGCGATCAGGTCCAGACCCTCGGCCGTCACGAACCGGGCGATAGCCTCGCGCTGCGCTTCGATGCCCAGGCCGCTCTTCCGGTATCATGTAGTAGCCGCCACCAGTAGACGGTTCGGTTGCGGAAGCATGCCGTCTACCATCTCTTTCGTTGGCTTTCAGAAGGGGAGCGGGGATGGCCGAGCTGCATGTGATCGCCACGTTGCGTGAAAAGCGATC
>CAIXDS010000059.1 GCA_903918195.1 uncultured Acetobacteraceae bacterium
ATCCCACCACGCGGGCGCTGCGGCTCCGGCTGCACGACTATTTCATCGCGCGCTCGATTGAGCGGCTGCGTCCCGGCGGCCTCGCGCTGTTCGTCACCAGCACCGGCACGATGGACAAGGTCAGCACCACGGCGCGCGAGCACATCGCCGGCATGGCCGACCTGATCGGCGCGGTGCGCCTGCCCGAGGCCAGCATGCGCGCAACCGCCGGTACCGACGTGGTCGCCGATCTTCTGGTGTTCCAGCGCCGCGACGGTGGCCAGTCCCCCGCCGGCGCGGCCTGGATCGACCTCGCCGCGGTCGAGGCGGCGGCGGATGATGACGACGGCGAGGCGGACCCGGCCGGCATCCAGGTGAACCGCTACTTCGCCGAGCACCCAGAGATGGTGCTGGGCGATCATGCGCAGCGGCGCGGCATCTACGGCCCCGCCCTCACCTACACCTGCCGGCCGCGCAAGGACGGCGCGGCCTTCGAGACGCGGCTCGCCGCCGCGCTCGACCGGCTGCCCACTGGCGTCTTCGCCCCGTCAGCAGAGTCCGAGGAGGACTTTGACGACGATGCCGGGACGGCAGTCGGCACGGCAGCCGACGGCGCCACGATCAAGGAGGGATCCTACCTCCCCGGCACCGCCGACCGGCTGATGCAGATCGTCAACGGCGAGGCGCGCACCGTCGCGATCAAGGAGGGCAAGGGCGGCGACGGCATCCTCGCCCGCACCGCCAAGGTCATCCGTGCCCTGCTGCCGATCCGCGACGCGGTGCGCGAGGTCCTGCGCGCCCAGGCCGCCGACCAACCCTGGGCGCCGGCGCAGGTCCGGCTGCGCATCGCCTACAGCAGCTTCGTCCGTAGCTTCGGCCCGATCAACCACACGGTCGTCTCGGTCACCACCGATCCGGAGACCGGCGAGGAGCGGGAGACGCACCGCCGCCCGAACCTGGCGCCGTTCGCCGACGACCCCGATTGCTGGCTGGTCGCCAGCATCGAAGACCACGATCTCGAAAGCGGCCTCGCCCGCATGGGGGCGATTTTCCGCGAGCGGGTGATCGCCCCGCCGTCGGCGCCACTCATCGCGACCGCGGCCGACGCGCTCGCCGTCACCCTCAACGAGACCGGCCACGTGGACATCGACCACCTGGCCGAGCTGCTGGACCGCGACCCGGAAACTGCGCTGGCGCAACTCGGCACCGCCGTGTTCCTCAATCCGCGCACCGAGACCTGGGAGACGGACGACGCCTACCTGTCGGGTTCCGTCCGCACCAAGCTGGCGGACGCCGAAGCGGCGGCCGGGCGCGATCCCCAGTATGCGCGCAACGTAGCGGCGCTGCGGCTGGTGCAGCCCGAGGACCTTCAGCCCTCGGACATCACGGCGAAACTCGGCGCGCCGTGGATTCCCGTGGCTGACATCGAGACGTTCATCGCCGAGGTGATGGGCGCCGTGACGCGGGTGCGCCACACCGTGGAGATCGCCTCCTGGTCGGTGGATGTCACGCCGTTCATCGGCACCGCCGCCGGCACCTCGGAATGGGGCACCGCGCGGCGCAACGCCGGCTGGCTGTTGCACGACGCGCTGAACAGCGCCAC
>CAIXDS010000060.1 GCA_903918195.1 uncultured Acetobacteraceae bacterium
CCTGATCGAATGCTGCTTTTCCAAGCTCAAGCAGTTCCGACGCGTCGCCACGCGCTTCGAAAAAACCGCGAGAAACTATCTGGCCGTCGTAACCCTCGCCGCAACCATCCTGTGGTTGCGATAAGTGTCCACAGGACCTAGGCCGCCGTGGCACGCCGGCCGCCGCGCCAGTAACGTCCGGTGATGCACAGCCGGATCTCCAGGGTCCGTGCGCCAGCGAGCGTGATCGCGCCGGCACCATCGGTCCATCGCCAAGCGGTCTCTGGCGCGTTCCAGCCGGCGCCGAGACGCGGCGAGTCGAGCGGCACTGCGTCGCCATCCAGCCACAACGCCGACACCGCCACGCCGAGACGGCGGCAATCGTCACTTTCGGCCTCGGTCTCGGACGGCACATAGCAGCGCGACACGAGCCGAGCCTCGGCTATCTCCCCCGGCAGGGCGAAGCACAGCCTGTCGCCGAAGTGCTCCGGTGCCATGCGGGCGCCGGCAATCTCCAAGGAGACAGCCGGGTCACGAATGATGTGCCAGCCTAGCGACTCCGCCTGCACCAGCAGCATGCTGCGCACCGCTTCCCGCTCCGCCCCGGACAGCACGAGCGGGGCGCAAGCAGCCTCCGCCCAGATGTTGCGGGCGAAATCGGGATGCAGAGCGACCGCCCCGCCGCCATTGCCGAAACTGTCGCGGTTGCCGGTGTCGAGGTAGCTTTCCGCCGGCAGCCCCTGGGCCAAGACCACGTCGTGCGTGGGCAATTCCACGTGCCAGTATTCAACGTGACGCACCTGCTGTTGGATGATCGTCGCGCCGTTAATGAGGTAACGCACCGGGATCAGCACGCCGTCGGCGAAGACGGCATGGTCCGGCGACAGCAACAGGTCGGAATGCGGCCGGCCCGGGCCGAAGGCGTGCGCGCGCATCCGCACTGGCATGACATCGTGCGGGCGCGCGTGCCGCGTGCAATCCAGGACGCGGTGGCCGAGCCACACCACCGGCGCGGTCCCGCCGCGCGCCAGCACCAGCATGTCGCCCTCGCGCAGCGCCTCCACCGCCACCTCGCCACGCAGCGTTGCAAGGCGGGTGCCGGCGACGAAGCAGCCCAGATCGCCGGTGTTCACCGTCTGGTCGGCGAAGTGCAGATACTCGATATTGTTCAGCGTGTCGGTGATACCGTTCTCACTGACCGTCACGGTGCCGTTGGCGGCGCGGACAACCGTGTAGGCGGCGTAATTTCCGCCGAACTCCACCGTGTTGGTGCCGGTACCGCCAGTGATGGTGTCGGAATCGCTGTTGACGATGAAGATGTCGTTGCCGGCACTGCCGACGACCGTGTCGATGGCGGTGTTGAAGGCGATCGCCAAATTGTTGGTCATGCCGTCGAAGCTGCTGAATGTTCCCGGGTTTAGATTGATCGTACAGGCGGTGGAGTAGCCGGACAGGTTCAGCGTGTTGCCGCCGCCGGCATCCCAAATCGTGATCACCGGATCGGTGTTAATGGTAAAATCGAAGAACCGTTGCAGGGCGCCGGTGATGTTGCAGTCGAACCCGAACACCTGCCCGCCTGACAGCGGCGTCGAAGTGGGAAGACCGTACAGGCGCTGCGCCGCCAAGATGTCAAGCGGCATGATCGTCGTCGGATAATTGTTGATCCCGTCGCCACTGGCCCAATTTGTACCCGCAACAGAGTAACTTGAGTAGTATTCGGCCGAAGTGTCGTTCGGGTTAATATAGGACATCACTGTCCATAGTCGTGTGTCGTACTGGCTGTATTGTTGCGTGCTCGAGATCACAGAGCCATTGTAAGGCCCGGCATGACCGAGTCCGAGGAAATGACCTTCCTCATGGATGACCGTCTCGATCGCATATTCGCCGAGGGTCGTGCCGAACGTGCCGATCGGTCCGAAGCTTGCCACCGACGTGTCGATCGAAATAACGGCCGGGCCGAGCGGCTGGTTGAGCTTCGTGGCACCGATACTTTCAAGGTACTGGCCTCCGGAAGTCTCGTCGGCCTGCTTGTCGGTTCCCCGTGTGATGGTCAGATTCGCGGTCGCAGCGTTCGTTGTCTCGACAAAATTGATATTGGCGACGGCGGACCAAAGTTCTAGGCAGGCAATGAAGGTGTTCTCCTCCGTGGCGGTCCAGTTTGAAGCCGGGTTGAAGTAGTAGTACTCCGTCCCGCCGGAGGTTCCGGGTGTGCCGTTTCCCCATTTCGACGCGTACGAGGAGGTGGCATAAGTGGCGGGATTTGTGTTCCGGTTCCAGGTCCAGAAACTGGTGGCGGCGACGGCACCCAGGGAGTTGACGCCGGACAGGTAAGTCACTTCGTCCTGCAAGCTGGGCGAGGGGGGGGAGTCGGCCACGCTGCCCGGCGCCGAGGTCTCGGAAGGCGCCGCACTCTGGGAAGGAAGGACATAGGTCGTACCGGAGAAGTCGGGCGCGAACCCGTCGGCCGACGTGCCGAACCCGTTGGCCGGGTCGTCATTTCCGTTCAGCAAGGCGCCCGATTCGGACGTGCCCTGATGGTCGAACATCCATGTCTTCATCGGCACGCGGGAGTCCCCCTCTGTCGTCGGACCAACAATCCTGTTCACGGCAGTCGTGGAAAGCGCAAACGGATGCGGCCAGCGTAACAAGAGAAATATCCCGGGTAAAGATGAAACGGATAAAGCACCAGGGGAATCGCATTTGGGATTTCGTTGACAGCGGCGGGCTTGCGGCGCGTGGTTCGGATGGATTCGAACCATGGGATTGAACGCCGGAGCGGCCCATGGAGAACTTTGTGTCGTGCTTTGCGGGGGTGGAGGACCCTCG
>CAIXDS010000061.1 GCA_903918195.1 uncultured Acetobacteraceae bacterium
GCGGTGTTGTCGAACAGCGTGAATCCAAAGGTGTCGTTTGGCATGATGGTGTCCTCGTGCGGGCAGCCGCACAGCCTCGACCGCCTGAAAGCGGTCGAGCCGGACGGCTACGGGTTGATCGGAACGGGTGGCTCTACGCGGCGACCGGCATCGGTTCCGGCACAGTGGCCGCATTTCCATCGTCGCCGGTGGACAGGCTGTCCGATGGTCCGGCTTGGCTGATTGCGTAGGCGGGATGGAAGGCGAGCAGGTAATCGGCGATGCGCTGCGCGTCTGCTGCCGCCCGAAAAATCTCCTTGCGGTCAGAGCGAAGCCGCTCTAACCAGGAGGCCACGTAAGCGGCGTTGTTGGCAAACTCGCTGTCAGAGACTGCGAGGCCAAGCTCACCGCAGAGCGTGAGCATCCCAAGCTCGGCCCTGAGCTCCTCCCTCGCGTAGTCATGCGAACCGAACCGATTCCGCAAATCGCGGTTGAGCCGATTTGATGCGCCGGACCAATGACATGCCTCATGAAGGAGCACACCGCAATATTGCTGTGCCGTTTCGAAGGCCGATTGCGGCGGCATCTGGATGTGATCCGTCGAAGGTGAGTAGAACGCACGGTCGCCACCGATCCTGATGGCAGCGCCACTGTTGGCGATAATGATCTCGGCGGCCTCGGGCGTGCGCCACGGCGCTTCCTCGATGCTGGGCGGCACATAGTCGGAAATGCCGTCGATTTGGCTGGCGTGGAACAGGGTGAAGGCGCGCAGCAGCGGGATACGCCTCACCGCGTCTTCGTCATCGGCCGGCTTGGACTCATCGCGCAGTTCGAGCCGCTTGAAAAAGAATCCTGCTGTGCCACGCTCGCCTTTGCGAACCTGCCAGCCGCGATCTTCGGCTTGTTTGTAGGTTGCCCAACGGGGATCGCCGCTGCTGAAGGCGAGAGGTGACATGCCGAGCATCAACACGTTGATGCCCCGATAACGCTGACCGGTCGTCGCGTTGCACGGCATTGCCGGACCGCCGGCCTTGTCGGGGTCCCACGGCTTGCGCCATGGCGGCGTGCCGGCTTCCAGCGCGGCGATGACGCGGTCGGTGACTTCCTGGTAGTGATCACGCGGCACGTGGCCGGTCTTGCCGCCGCGGTTTGCGTGTCTGGTCATGGTGATGCTGGAACTCATCGGGATGTCCTTCCCTTCATGGGTTTCTGGAACACCCCTCCCGCCCGGCATCCCGGCTGACCGGGGCAAGGGCGCGCCCTTTGCGCGAGGCCGCAGGCCGGCCCCTTGCGGCGGGCAGACGGTGATGCGGTAGCGGTTCTCATTCCGTCTTGGTTTTCCGGTCTCCTCTTCGGTTTCCGGTTGGTGATTCCTGCTTCGGGATGCTGGCTGTGCCGCGCCCGGGCGCGATCCGGTGTCACGGCACCGGCGCGAGCGCGCGGATGGTGTCGTTCCAGTCGTTCAGCCCGCCGGGTGGAACGAGCCTATCGAACGGCACCCCGGCCTCGGTCGCCAGACCGGCGAGGCGGGCAGCGTGGCGCCGGCCGGCGGTGTCGGCATCGGTCGCGGCGATCAGCATGCCGGCCGGGTCGGCCGCCAGGCCGTGCAGGAGCTGCTGCAACGCGGCGACGGTCGCCGGCCCCATGCCGCCGGCGGTGGCGGCCTCCAGGGTGTCGCTGCGTTCGCGCTCAATCGCCGCCAGGCTGAGGGCGTCGATCGCCGCCTCGCACACCGCGACGCGGGTCGTGCGGTCCTGGCCGCCGGGCAGGCGGAACAGCGTCTTGCTGCCGCCGGCCGAGAAGCCGCGCCAGGCAGGGCCGCGCATCTCGATCCCGGTCAGAATTCCCGCGTCGTCTCGATGCGCGAACCAGGCGCTGCCGTGCGGACCTTCCCGGAGGACATCGGCGGCGCCGGCGGCGACGATAATGCGCTCCGGCAATCCGCGCTGTCCGGTCAGGTAGAGCCAGGCCAGCGAGCCGCGTGACAGAGGCGGACGCATCGTCCACCGCATGGCGACGGGGATGAGCAACGTTCGTGTCCGCCACGTGCGGATGGCCTCTGGAAACGCGGGGGCAATTCCCACGAAGCCGCGCAGCACAAGGCACGCGGCGCCGAAGGAAAGCCCAGGATCGAGGTGCCGGACGAGGGAGAAGATGTCGCCCTTGCTTTCACTTTGTGGGTCCCACCAGCCGCGGCCGTCATGGTTGACGATCAGGATTTCGCCGGAGCCGCGGCGGTATTTGAGGCTCCGGCGGCTGCTCTCCGCATGGTCGAGCCGCCACACTGGCGGCAGCCCCTCCAGCAGCGCGGCGCAGCTCACGCCGGCCTTCAGCCATTCAATCTCGGTGTTCTGCACGGTTCGGGCGACCTCTCGGGATCGGCCGGGCAGGGCGGGTGCGGCGCCATGCCGTACTCGTCGATCTGCTCGGCCTGCCCTCCCGCCGACCGCGAAGCCGGCGCGGGACAAGGGCGGGCGCAGCACGGGAGCGCGTAGCGCGACGCACCCTTGTGGCGCTCTTGGCGCAAGCGGTAGCGCTGTCGTCTGTCGGCAGATTTCGGCTTCCTGCGCGAGATCGTCGTCCGTAGGCGGCGGAACGGCGTCTTGCGGCCTGGGGTGAAGCCAAGACTCCGACCCGAAAGACGCGCCAGCAATGACACGAAGGGTCAGGCCTTGTTGCCGGATGAAAATTGGTCAGTCCTGGAACGCAGCAAACCCCGTCTGGTCAGACTCCGGTGGGGTGTCTACTATTCCTATCTTTGCTGCCTGGCGCCGCTCACGATAGCGGCCCAAGCATCGCCCGCGAAAGGATGACGATGAGCGAGAACGCCGAACACGGTCAGCTGCTTGAGCTGACGGCCCGGATCGTGGCTGCGCATGTGGGACACAA
>CAIXDS010000062.1 GCA_903918195.1 uncultured Acetobacteraceae bacterium
CGACCCGAAGAACGGCGCGCGCACGAGGAGCCGGGCACGCGCCTTGGTGATGATGTCCGGCAGCATCGGCCCCTCCCTCATGCGAAGGCGCCCTGCATGCGCCGCAGGATGTCGTCGGCCTGGTTGGCCACGTCCTCACGCAGTCGCGGCGAGTTGCGCAGCTGGTCGGGCTCGTAGGCCGCGAGGTATTTTTCGATGTCGGCGCAGAGGGCGGCGATGCGCGGGTCATCCATGAGGTTGAGCATCGGCGCGAGGGCAACGATCTCCCGCACGTTCTCGACCAGCGTGTCGCGGAACGGATGCTCGACCTTGCCATTGGCACGGCGCCGGAACAGCCGCAGCCGGGTCGCCATGTGGGCGACCGGCTCGCGCAGCCGGTCCAGCAGCGCGCGCACCGCGTCGTTGACCGTGCCGCGCAGCGCGTCCTCGGCGTTGCGGCGCACCGCGGCGATTTCCTCGGCAGCGAGTTCGACGCGGAAGTCGTGGCTGCTCGGCACCGGCAGGTAGGTCAGCTTGACACCGAAGCGATCGCGGAGCTGTCCCTGCGAGGGGAAGTCGCTGTCGGCATAAGCGCTGCCGAGCCGTCGGCGGGCCTCGTTCCTGATTTCCGGGTAGGCGCCGATGAACGCCTCGACCGCCGCGTCAAAGGCACTGACCGGCCCGGCCATGCTCTCGGTGAAGGCGAGGAACGCCGCACCTTTCAGGATGCGCGTGCCGTCATCCATCCACGGCAGTGTGCGCTCGTTGACCGCCGCGCGCACGGCCCGCTCGGCCGCCTGCACCGGCTTGATGTCTTCTCCCAGCAGGCTCTTGTTGGCGCGGACGGCGTTGTCCTCGGCGCCTTTCATGCTGCAGATCTCGCGCGTGATGGCACGGTCGCGCTTTTCGCCGGTCCAGACCCGGACGGTGGTGTTGACCAGCAGCGCGCGTGCAGAGATGTCCATGGCGGACCTCCGTGTGGATGTGTTCGGGAGTGGAAAGGCGAAAGGTGCCGGCGGGCGCTGCGTCGTGAGCATCGCCGGCGGGGGCGCTGGCTCAGTGGCCGCTGAGCATGGCGCCGTGGGCAGCCGCCCAGCTCTGATAGGCGGCCGTCAGTGTGAGCTGTCCGTCACGGGCGGTAGCGTCGACCACGCACGCGACGGAGAACTCCTGTTCCGGCAGGCGGTCGAGATAGCGGACCACTGCCGCGAAGTTGCGCGGCGTGGCCCGGTGCGCGAGCGCACCCATCAGCGCGTAGCTGGTCATGGGATCGTCCGGCAGCGGACCGGCCTCCGGGTTGAGGAGGATGGCGTCGATGTCGGGAAGGTTGCGAAAGATCCTCTCGAATCCGGTAAAGTCGGCACTGGCCGGTCCACCGACGGCGCCGGTGACGCATTCGCGCCGCAGGTTTTCGGGCAGTGGCATTTGCAGCACGCGGTCGGTCATCGCCCAGCTGCGCGGCGACGGATAGGCGTTCTCGGTTGCGGAGAACCGGTGATGGTATTCGCTCGCGCGGTAGCGGTTGTAGGCGATCAGCATCGGTGCGACGCCGCGGCGGGCGGCCCACGCTGCCCAGGCGTTGACGTCGGCCTCGATGGTCAG
>CAIXDS010000063.1 GCA_903918195.1 uncultured Acetobacteraceae bacterium
GGAAGCGGCGCCTTCCACGAAGGCTCCTCACCACTGGGATGCCGGACGCGATCCACACCTGCCAGGGATTGGGAGGTTGCTGGCAGCCTGGATTTTACCTTTTTTAATCAATGAGATCGCTTAACCTAGTGCCTATGGGGCTCTGCCCTGGACCCCGCCCCTTAATACGAATGGGTTCCAAGGGCCTCTCGGCCCTTGGCGGGTCCAGGGCAGAGCCATGGCCTTCCTTTACTCCCCCGACAACTCCCGCCGCCGCCGGTCCAGTTCCTCGGAGTACCGCCGCAGCGCGTGTTGTTCGGTCAGCAGGCCGATCACCCGCCGCGTGTCGCGTCCGTCCACCACCGCCAGGGCGTCCGATTCCGCCTGTTCGAACATCGCCACCGCGTCCTTGATGACCATTTGCGGCAGCAGCACGTCGGACTGGTAGTGCAGCAGTTCGGCGAGCGTTGCGGCCTTGCAGTCCACCGCATGCGCCTCGGCCAGCAGCACGATGCCGGCGTAGCGGCCGGCATCGTCCACCACCACCACCCGGGCAGTGGCGCCGAGCGGGAAATCGCGGCGGAAACCGGCCAGACTGGTGGCGGCGAGCGCCGTGCGTACGTCCCGCCGCATCATCCGGCCCACCGTCAGGCTGCGCATCCAGCCGACATCGACGGCGCTGCGGATGGCTTCGCCGCGCAGGTGAAAACGCCAGGTGGCAAACGAGTAGCCGAAGGTGCGCCGGACGGTCAGGGAAGAGACCACCGAGGCCGCCAGCACCGCCACCGTCATCGGCAGGCTGCCGGTGCTCTCCAGCGCCAGGAACGCCATGGTGAGCGGACCGCCAACCACCGCCACCGCAAGGCCGCTCATGCCGACGATGGCGAACACCACCGCGGGCACGGCGTTGCTGACGGTCACCATGGCTAGGCAGGCGGCGAACAGCTTGCCGAGCAGGGCACCGAGGAACAGCGAGGCGAAGAACAGCCCGCCACGGAACCCCGCGCCGATCGATATCGCCGAAGCGACCGCCTTCAGCAGGATCAGCAGGGCGATCTGCTGCAGCGCATAGGGCGCGTCGAGCCCGACCTGCAGCGCCGCATGGCCCGACGACAGTACCTGAGGCGTGATCAGCGCCAGCAGCCCGACGACGAGCCCGCCGATCGCCGGCCGCGCCCAGCCCGGCACGCCACTGCGGCGGAAGGCTTCCTCGGTAAGGGTCACGCCGCGCATGATCGCGATGCCGCCGAGCGCACACACCATGCCGAGGGCCAGGATGGGCAGATAGGCGGCCGGCTCGATGGCGGTGGGCACACTGACGTCGAAGCCATATTCCGCCGGGATCAGCATGCGCACCACCGATACGCCGCAGATCGCCGACACCACCACCGGGGCCAGATTGGCCAGCGAGTAGGTGCCGATGACGAGTTCGAAGGCATAGAAGGCGCCGGTGAGTGGCGCGTCGAACCCCGCCGCGATCGCCGCCGCGGCACCGCACCCAACCAGTACCCGCAGGTCGTTGCGGCGCACCCGGAATGACTGCCCGATGCGCGAGGCAAGGGCGGAACCGATCTGGGTAAAGCCGGCCTCCAGCCCGACCGACGCACCGCTGCCGTTCGACAGTATGGTCTGGCCGACCAGGACGAGGCTGTCGCGCAGCGACATCCGGCCGCCGTAAAGTGCGTTCGCCTCGATCGGGTCCACCGGACGGCGGGGCCACCAGCGGGCGATCGCCAGCGCGCTGAGCCCCATCAGCAGGCCGCCGGCGCTCGGGATCAGCACGGCCCGCCACGCCATTACGTCCACTTGGCCGGACAGCCGCTGATAGGGACCAAGGGCGAACAGCACGCGGTGCATCGCCTGGGTGATGCCGGACATGGCGATAACGCACAGCCCGGCGAACAGCCCGAGCACGGCCGCCAGCACGACCAGCCAGATCTCATCGGCGCGCACCAGGGCGCGCAGCCGCTGCGGGGCGTGCAGCACCCACTCGCCGATCCGGCGGTTGTGCCGGCCGATCGTCGGGGTGGCGAGGCGAGACAGACGCAGTCCTCCCGCCCCCGCCTCGCGGAAGCGGTCCAGAAGGCTCGTCCCCCGAAATCCCGCCATGTACGTCGGCCCGGTGGTTGTTGCCGTTAACGATGCGGTCCCCGTCCGGCCGCAATCTCGCGAGGCGTCAACGGCGCATTGATGGGCTGGATCGTTCACCCGGATCAATGCATCCGATACGCAGCCCGTATTAAGATCGTGTAACGAATTGTTGACACTGCGGTCGTGTCACGCCGGTCACGAATAACTGCGCTCGCAGTGCGTTGAGTCTAGCCCGAGTTTAACAGTTGGGCGTGCATCCATTGGGAGTCGTATTCAAAAGTTGTGAAGTTTCAGTATGTTCCGCAGGGGGGCCGAGGCGCTAGGAAAAGGCGTAGTGCTAAATTCTGCGGCTACAGCCCTTTTTTTGCTTGACGAATAGGCGAGTATAAGAATGCTAGGGCCATGTTCGTCCGCGAGAAGCGCATCGGCCCCTACACCTATGTCTACCTGGTCGAGACCGTCCGCGAGGATGGCCACGTCAAGCAGCGCATCATCCGCAACCTCGGGCGCAAGGAAGAGGTCGAACGCCGCGGCGATCTCGACCGGCTGATCCGCTCCGCCGCCCGCCTGGCACAGCGGTCGATGATCTTCTCGACGGCTGACGAGAACGGCATGCCTCAACTCGGCTGCAAGCGCATCGGACCGCCGCTGCTGTTCGAGCGCCTGTGGCGCGACACTCACTGCGGCTCGGTCCTGCAGGAGTTGCTGGCTGATCGCGACTTCGCCTTTCCCGTCGAGCGCGCCGTCTTCCTTACCGTGCTGCACCGGCTGATGGTCTCCGGCTCCGATCGTGCCTGCGAACAATGGCGCAACGACTATCGCATCGACGGTGCCAGCGATCTGCAACTGCATCACCTCTATCGCGCCATGGCCTGGCTCGGCGAGGAACTGCCGGCGGCGGAGCAGACCAACCGCACGCTGGTGCCCCGCTGCATCAAGGATCTCGTCGAGGAGCGGCTGTTCGCCCGCCGGCGCGACCTGTTCGCCGACCTGTCGGTCGTGTTCA
>CAIXDS010000064.1 GCA_903918195.1 uncultured Acetobacteraceae bacterium
GAGGACAAATACCCGGCCCTGGATTTTGTGCTCGCCTCTTTGGATACCGCCTACACGACCAAAGAAGAAAACGACTATTCCGCAATGACGATCTGGGGCGTGTTCACGACAGATCGTAAGGCTACAGCTACGCAAGCGTCAGGGCGATATGGCGCTCTGAGCGAGCTGGACGCACGCGAGTACGGCGAGCAGGCCCCGCAAGTCATCATGCTCTATGCGTGGCAGAAGCGGTTAGAGTTTCCCGATCTTGTCGCTGAGGTCATCAAGCAGTGTTCCCGGTTCTCGGTCGATCTGCTGCTTGTCGAGAGCAAGGCGGCTGGCATCAGTTTGGCGCAAGAACTCCGTAGGGCGGTCGGGCACGAATCCTTCGGCGTCAGGCTGATCGACCCAAAGGGCGGCGACAAGCTCGCCCGTTTGTATAGCGTCCAGCATTTGTTCAGCGAAGGCATCGTCTACGCGCCTGACAAGGATTGGGCTGAAATGGTGATCCGCCAAGTCAGCACGTTCCCGAAGGGGAAACACGACGATTTGGTTGATACCGTCAGCCAGGGTTTGCGGTTCTTGCGAGACACCGGAATGCTGACGCGCGCGCCTGAGCGCATAGCCGAGGTAACAGAGTCCATGCGCTACGTCGGCCGATCCTCGCAAGCGCCTTTGTATCCCACCTGATATGCCACTCGTCCCCGGTCTCAGCCCGAGCCTGCGCCTGCCGCGGGCTCCGCAGGATATTGTTGACACAGGTCCGCCCCAGGACGTCATCATTCAAGAGACCGGCGGCGACACGCCTATCGTAGACGCCAAGGGCAACGTCATCAAGATCGAACATGCGGACGGTTCGATCACGATCAGTTTGGACGGCAAGCCGCTCGACGAAAGTCCTAAGCGCAAAACCGGATGGTTCGATAACCTCGTCGAGGATATTTCCGACAACGAACTAGGGCGGATTGCCGAAGACCTTATTCGCGGTATTGAGGACGATATCGAGAGCCGCAAGGACTGGGTTGAGGAACGCGCCAAAGGCATCCGCCTGCTGGGACTGAGTCTCGAAACCCCGAACGGGGCTGGGCCTTCGGACGGTGCCCCGCTCGACGGCATGAGCAAGGTCCGCCACCCGCTGTTGCAGGAAGCGGTGCTTCGGTTCCAGGCCAATGCGCGAAGCGAAATGCTTCCGACAGACGGCCCGGCGAAAATCCGCAACGACAGCAACAATTCGACCCTGAACCAAGACACGCTTGCGAACGCACTGGAGAAGGATTTTAATCACTATCTGACGACGGTCGCAACCGAGTTCTACCCCGACACCGACCGCATGTTGTTAATGCTGGGCTTTGGCGGGACGGCGTTCAAGAAGGTGTATTTCTGCCCGCTGCGCAACAGGCCGGTCAGCGAGCATGTGGACGCCGAAGACCTGATCGTCAACAACGATGCGACGGACCTCAGCAACGCGAAGCGGATCACGCATCGCGTCAGCATGAAGCCCTCGACGGTGAAGCGGCTGCAAATCCTGGGGGTCTACCGGGATATAGAACTCAGCACGCCTTTGGCGGTAGAGCGTGACGCGGTGAAGCTGGAGAAGCAGGCGCAACAGGGTATTTCGCCCTCGACCATGCGCCCGGACGACCGCGACCGTGAGATATACGAGTGCCACTGCGAACTGGATATCCCTGACTTCGAGCATAAGTCGAAAGGGAAAATTACAGGGCTGGAAATCCCCTATCGCGTCACAATAGACGTTTCGACGAAACAAATCCTTTCCATCGTCCGAAACTACGATGAGGACACGAAGGAACTGCCCGAGGCCAA
>CAIXDS010000065.1 GCA_903918195.1 uncultured Acetobacteraceae bacterium
CGGCTTGTATGATTCTTGTCAACGACCGTTGGCAACAAACATCCGCCTATGTCCCTGACCCTGAAACCCGCCTCGCGCTTCGTCGCCTACTACCGCGTCTCGACGTCTCAGCAGGGCCGCAGCGGGCTTGGGCTGGAAGCGCAGCGCGAGGCCGTGCGGGTGTTCATCGGCGCCGGCAGCGGCGCGCTCGCGGAGGAATTTACCGAAGTCGAGACGGGCAAGAACGCCGACCGGCCGCAGCTCGCCCGCGCGCTCGACACCTGCCGCCTCACCGGGGCCGTGCTGGTCATCGCCAAGCTCGACCGGCTTTCGCGTGACGCGCATTTCCTGCTTGGGCTGGAAAAGGCCGGGGTGGAGTTTGTCGCCGCCGACATGCCGAACGCCAACCGCCTGACGGTGCGCCTCATGGCCGTCATCGCGCAGGAAGAACGCGAGATGATTTCGGCGCGGACGAAGGCGGCGCTCGCCGCCGCCAAGGCGCGCGGCACCAAGCTGGGCGGCAACCGGGGCGGCCCGAACGTGGACAGCGCCAAGGGGCGCGCGGCCCGCAGCCGCGCCGCCGACGACTACGCCCGCCAAGTCGGGCCGATAGCGCTGGCCGCTTGGCAGGACGCCGGGGGAGCCACTGGCAGCTATGGCCGCGCCGCCGCCATCCTGAAGGCGCGCGGCATCCGCACGCCGCGCGGCGGACAGTGGACGCGGGCCGCCGTGCGGAGCCTGATACAGCGTCATGCGGCGCAGCTCCGGGCCGCACGGGAACCCCGACCACCGCATTCCGCCCTCCAGCTCCAGCCGCAGGCGTTCCTATGACCGCCGTTGTCCTCACCCGCAGCGACATCGCCCGCAACATGCGCCGCTATTACCGGCTGGACGTACAGCCCGACCTGTTCGGCGCGTGGTGCTTCGTCCGCGAGTGGGGCCGCATCGGGCGTGCGGGACAGACTCGCAGCGTCCCCTACCCTACCCCGGACGCGGCGGCGGACGCGCTTGAACGGCAGCGCCGCCATAAGGAACGCAAGGGCTACGTCGCATCGAGCGCCGGGAGGGACGGATAATGGCGCGCAGCACGGAAGCGCTGGTAGAGGCGGACATCCTGAAATGGGCACGCTCGACGGCGGGGTTTTCCATTGAGGAAGCCGCCGCCAGCCTGCAAACCAAGCCGGAAAAGGTGGCGGCATGGGAAGAGGGCACGGAAAGCCCCAGCATGTCGCAGCTCCGCAAGATGGCGACGGTTTACAAGCGCCTGCTGAGCGATTTCTACCTGCCGGAGCGCCCGGCCGAGGACGTGATACCGCACGACTTCCGGCGCTTGCCGGGAGAAGTTGCGTTTCGCTACTCGCGGCCGTTGCGCTACCAGCTCCGCCTTGCGAGCCAGCGGCGCGAGCTTGCGCTGGCCCTTGCCGAAGAGCTGGACGGCGAGTTGCCCACCCTGCCCGGCCATCTGCACATGAATTCCGAACCGGAGCAGACCGGGGCGGAGCTGCGCAAACTGCTGGGTGTCACGCTGGACGTGCAGCGCGCATGGCGCGACCCGCGCGTGAGCTACAATTCATGGCGCGCGGCCATCGAGCGCGCGGGCATTCTGGTATTTCAGGCAACCGGCGTCCCCACGTCCGAAATGCTGGGCTTTTCGCTCAGCGAGCGCCCGCTGCCGGTTATCGGCGTCAACCGCAAGCTGAAGCATAACGGCCGCACGTTCACGCTGCTGCACGAGGCCGTGCATGTCTTCCTTGGCAACAACAGCATTTGCGACATCGAGGAAGGCGTATCGCGCCCGCCGGAAGAGCAGCGCATCGAAGTTTTCTGCAACGCCGTCGCCGCCGCCGCGCTGGTGCCGCGTAACGTGCTGCTCAGCGAGCCGCTGGTGGCGGCCCACCCTGCCCGCCCGCGCGACTGGAACGACGACGAGTTGGGAACGCTTGGCCGCGTCTTCGGCGTCAGCAACGAGGTTATCCTGCGGCGGCTGCTGACGGCGGGCCGCACGTCGCAGGCGTTCTACATGCAGCGCCGCGCGGTCTATGGAAGCCTCATAGATCCGCCTGCGGCCGACCCCGACGCCAACACCGACTTCAAGCGGAACATGCCGCAGGAAGTCATCAGCGACCTTGGCCGCCCGCTCACGCGGCTGGTGCTGGAAAGCTACGACAACTCCTTTACGTCGCTGGCCGACGTATCGCGTTACCTCGGCCTGCGCGCCCAGCAAGTCGATAAGGTGCGTGGTTTGCTGGCGAGGGGCTGATGGCGGTTGCCCAGGTTTACTGCCTCGATACCAGCTCCGCGATTGAATGGTTCGTCCGCACCTATCCCCCTTCCATCCTGCCGAACCTGCCCGAGCGGATGGAGGCGCTGATAGGTGCCGGGCGGCTCAGGGCACCGAAAGCGGTGCTGGATGAAATCAGCCGCATCGATGACGACTGCTGCAAATGGGCGAAGGTGCAGACGGAGCTTTTTATCGAGGAATCGATTGCGGTGCAGCGCATCGTCAGGGTGTTGATGGCGCAGTATCCCGCGCCCGTTAAGAAGAAAAAGAAGCCGACAGGCATCAATGGCGCAGACCCGTTTGTCATTGCCTTGGCGAAAGACGGCGGCGCACATTGGGCCGTTGTCAGCGACGAGCATCCCGGCTCCGACGAAAACAAGAAAATTCCCTATGTGTGCAAGGCCGAGAAAGTCCGCTGCATCACCTTCCAGCGCATGATGATTGAGGAAGGCTGGCAGTTCCGATGACCGCGTTGCCCTCCACCTGTCCGACAACGCCCGCATGAACTCCGAAAGCCCCGAGCCTTTGCCGCACCGTGACCGCGTGCGCCGCATCGTGTTGCTGTGCTGCGCCTTCGCCCGCAACGTCGCCTATTACCGCGCGGGGTGGGCCGACCGGGCACAGCCGCTTTTGTCGGAACTGCACCCGCACGCCTCGTTCTGGCGGCAGGTAAACGGCAATTTCCTCGACATGGCCGTGCTTGACTGGTGCAAGCTGTTCGGCGACCCCAAGGAGACGCCGCAGAAGCGGCTCGCCAAGCATCACTGGCGGCGCGTGGTGTCCGACCCCGACGCATTTGAGGCCGGGCTGCTTACGCAACTCGGCACCGACGCGGACGGTTTCGCCGCGCTCATTGGAAAGATGCGTGACTACCGCGACAGGTTCGTTGCCCATCTGGACAACGGACTGACGATGAACATCCCGGAATTGGACCCGGCCAGCGCGGCGGTGACGTTCTACCATCGGCACATTGTGGAGCGGGAAGCCCAGCCTGGCGAGCTTGACGGATTGGCGGGCGTGGCCGCGTTCGCACGGGGTTTTGGTCAATGCGCCGACGAGGCCGCGCAGGTCTACCAGGTCGGCGGCCTGAAAATTCCGTTTGCTGTTTAGAGCGCCGGGCCGGGTATGGCCTGTGCGGCTGAGAGGAACAGAAAAGTGGCATAAGACCACTCAAAAATCCCCTGCGGAAGTGCGGAACAGGAATCCGACGTGAGCCATGCGAAATACGGAGGTGCGCGAAACTCGTAACTTCTGCGAAGTCCGATCTACATCAGGCATTTCAACGTCTTAGACATCGCAAAACTCGTGTGCGAAAGCCCCTCTTTTGCGAGGAGTTTTGCGAAGCGGCGGCGCGACATAAGATTACGTCACGGCTATCAAAGAAAAAGCTTTATTACCCGCCTCGGCGGTCAATCAGCAGCAATCCGCCTTATGCTACTTTTCTGTTCCTCTCAGCCGCACAGGCCTACGAGGCCGGTCCAGGTAGTCCGGCCGCACCTGAACCGGCTCCCTCTGGGAAATCGGGCAGATGCGAAGGAGCAGCATCGTCCGACAGGCCTGCCGGCCCCTCCCCCCGCAACGCCTCCCACAACTCCCCTGGCCCAAGCAGCACCGTCAGCAACCGCGCGCGCACTGTCTCGGAATTCAACGCCTGCTTGCTCATGCTCTCGTGCGCAGCCATGGCGTCCATGATCGACTTTAGCAACTCATCCTGGAGATTCGGCGAGTTGCCAAACTGCTCCTTCGGGTTGGCCGCCGCCTGCGCCCTCAGCACCGGCGCTTCCAGCATCTTGGCCTTGAGGGTTTCCACGAACGACACCGCATCGCCTTCGGTCAGATCGCCCTCGAACAAATCGTTGAGCGCCGCGATGATCTCCGCCAGCCGGAGCTTGTGCTTGTCCTGCACCTGGCCGGACCCCGTCCCGGTCACCGGCTGCAACGCCGGCGTGTCGCCGGCGCCGCTCAGGTTCAGCTTCTGCTGGCCAAGGTCGCGCATGCGGTGGTGGGTCAGCTTCAACGCCGACAGGTCAATGCCGTCCCGCTCGCGCCCGTAGTCCAACAGCGGCAGAAGCATCTTCGCGAACAGATACAGCTTCTCGAAATCCGTGTTCCCGTAGTCGAACATCTGGCCTAGAAACTCATACACGCGCACATAGCTGCCCAGGTCGCGCTTAAACAGCAGCAGCGTTTCCATCTCGTCTTTGGCGGCCTGCTGCGCCCTGGACCCGTCCGGTTCGCCGCGGAATGCTTGCTGAGCCTGCTTGTAGCGCGTCAGCAGCCGGCTGCTGACCGGGCCGATAGCGGCGTCCAGATCGCCTTGCGTCGCCTTGCGGTTGATCGCCACCTTGGCGACCCGCTCCACCTCGAAGCGGTCGTAGAACCCCAGCGCATCCAGCTTGTTGCGCAGGTCGAGCACCACATTGGGGTCGCTGACATCCGCCAGCGCCGCCGTCGTATGGTATTGCCGGAACGCTTCCAGCACCTTGTCCGGGTCGTTGACGAAATCCACCACATAAGTGGTGTCCTTGCCCGGATACGCCCGGTTCAGCCGTGACAGCGTCTGCACCGCCTGAATACCGCCCAGCTTGCGGTCCACATACATGGCGCACAGCAACGGCTGGTCGAACCCTGTCTGGAACTTGTTGGCCACCAGCAGGATGCTGAATTCCGCCGTGCCGAACGCCTCGCGGATATCGCGCCCACGCAGGCCGGGGTTCATGTTGGTCTCGGTGAAATCATCCGGCCCGCTTTCGGGATCGGCCACCTCGCCGGAGAACGCCACCAGCAGCCCGATCGCATAGCTCCGCTGCGCGATGTAGGCCGACATGGCGCGCATCCAGCGCACCGCTTCCTTGCGGCTGGCGGTCACCACCATGGCCTTGGCGGTGCCGCCCAGCAAATGCGCCACGTTCTGGCGGAAATGCTCCACCACGATTTCAACCCGCGCGGCGATGTTGTGCGGGTGCAGCCGCACCCAGCCCATGATGCCCTTCTTGGCCGTGCTGGCATCTACTTCCTTGTCGTCGATCTCCCGGCCCGCATGGGTGAGGCGAAAAGCCAGCTTGTAGGCGGTGTAGTTCTTCAGCACGTCGAGGATGAACCCTTCCTCGATCGCCTGGCGCATGGAATAGACGTGGAACGCCACCGGCAGATTATCCTTCGCCGCCGGCCGCGTCGGGTCCGGGCGACGGCCGAACAGTTCCAGCGTCTTCGCCTTGGGCGTGGCGGTGAACGCCACATAGCTGATGCCGGCGTCCTGGTCGGCGCGGTTGGCCATCTTCGCCGCCAGCAAATCCTCGATGCCGACTTCGCCGCCGTCCTCCAGCGCCGCCTGTTCTTCGGCGGTCAGCACCGATTTCAATTCCGCCGCGGCGCGGCCCGTCTGCGAGGAATGCGCCTCGTCGGCGATCACCGCGAAGCGTTTGCCTTTGCTGGCCGACAGGTCGCGCACCGCCTGGAGGGCAAAGGGGAAGGTCTGGATGGTGCAAACCACGATCTTCTTGCCCGCCGCCAGCGCATCGGCCAGTTCGGCGCTTTTCGCCGCCCCGTCACCAGTGATCACCGCCACCACGCCAGGCGTGCGCTCGAACCCCTCGATGGCCTCGCGCAACTGCTTGTCCAGCACCGTGCGGTCGGAGACCACCACCACGGTATCGAACAGCTTGCGGTGATCGGAATCGTGCAGATCGGCGAGGAAATGCGCTGTCCAGGCGATGGAGTTTGTCTTGCCCGAGCCGGCCGAGTGCTCGATCAGGTAGCGTTGGCCAGGCCCGTCCGCCAGCACCTGCGCCACCAGTTTCCGTGTTGCGTCCAACTGGTGATAGCGCGGGAAAATCCACGCTTTCAGCCGCTTCTTGTCGTCTTTCACCGGCACCAGATAGCGGCCGAGGATTTCCAGCCAGCCATCGCGCTGCCAGACTTCCTCCCACAGATAGGCGGTCGGCGCGCCGCTCGGGTTGGGCGGGTTGCCGGCGCCGAAATCATGGCCGCGGTTGAACGGCAGGAACTTGCTGTCGGCACCGGCGAGCAGCGTGCACATATGCGCCTCGCTGTTGCTGACGGCGAAATGCACCAGCGCGCCGCCGGGAAACGCCAGCAGCGGTTCCGGCGCGGTGTGGCCGGGGGATTTCGGCAGGCGGTCGCAGCGGTATTGGTCGATCGCGTCCTGCACCCGCTGGGTGTAGTCCGATTTCAGTTCCGCCGTGGCGACGGGAATGCCGTTGAGGCACAGCACGAGATCAAGGCAGTTCTCGCTGTGCAGCGCGTAGCGCACCTGCCGCACCACGCGCAGCCGGTTGGCGGCGTAGCGGGCTTGCAAGGTCTCGTTCATCGCCAGCGCCGGGCGGAACTGGGCGACGGCAACGCGCTGCTTCAGCCCGACCACGTCCAGGCCGGTGCGCAGCACGTCCACCGTGCCTTGCCGGTCGAGCGCCGCGCGCAGGCGGTCGGCCAGCACGCTGCCGGCGGCTTTGCCGTGCGTTTGTTCCAGGCTGGTCCAGGCATCTTTCTGGGTTTCCTGCACCCAGGCGATCAGATCGTCCGGGAATAGGGCGCGGGCGCGGTCATAGCGTGCGGCACCGTTTTCTTCATACAGCCAGCCATGGGCCGCGAGATGGGCGCAGATGTCGTTCTCAAAGGCGATTTCGAGGCGCAGGCTCATGCGGCTTGCAGCGCGTCTGGGACGAGGCCGCGCACGTCTATTTTTCCGGTAACGGCGGCGGAGATCAGGGCGGCGCGGCGTTCTTTCAGGAGGGCGATGGCGCGTTCGGCTTCGGCAGTCAGTTGCATGGTCAACTCATGCACCTCGTCCAGATGCCGCACGATATCGGCTTGCTCATTCTTGGGAGGCAATGCAATGCGAAAGGAGGCCAGTATTTCGCAATTCATGGCCGCTTGGTTCCCGCCCCTCCCGTGCTCCCTCATGAATTCGTATGCCGCCTGCAAGCTGTAGTGCAAATAATTTGATAGCAACTCCGGTTTAGTTAGTATAGCCGCTACGTTTTGATTTATGGTTGCTTGGAAGCTTAGAAGAGCCGACATGCCCCTGGTTCTCCCTTGGCCAACCAATCCGACCAGAACCGCGCCTTCAGGGAGCAAACGGAGGCTACATTCTTTAAGAGCGGCAACGGTAATGAGCTCTGATGGCTCTCGGACAACGTACTGGTTCACTTCTGCAGAGGAAATCCAAGGAATTGTGCCGTCATTCCAGTAACCAGGGTTATCGCGGCTGGGTGTTGATCCGTTTTCCACATTTGCATAATAGCCGATGCGACAAACAGCCCAGTGAAACGGAACATTATCCAGCCAATCAACTCCGGAGTTCTTCATCGGGACGTTGGGGGCCGAACCCTTGGCGACCGCGTGGGAGATGACGGCCTGCCGCTTCTCCTTCAGCAGCGCGATCAACCGTTCCTGCTC
>CAIXDS010000066.1 GCA_903918195.1 uncultured Acetobacteraceae bacterium
AAAGCAGAAAGTGTTGCGCCATGATGACCCCGCCGAGCGAACCAACTCGGCGTCCTTCCTGGCACAGGCAGGGGAATAGTACAACCCATTAATTTCGTTGACAAGATTAGGTGGGTGGCGGCTGCTACATAAGGCCGCGCTTTCATGGCCTGAACCGCCATCGACACATCGCTGTTGCCGGTGATCATGATGGAAGGAAGCCGATGTCCGGCGTCGTGCAGATGCTGGAGCAATTCCAGCCCGCTCATGCCGGGAAGGTAGGCATCGATCAGCAGGCAGGCCTCGCGGTTCGGGCTGTAGGCTTCGAGGAAGGTCTCGCAGTTTGCGTAATCCTCGACGATAAGGCCATCCTCCTCCAGCACGCCACGCAGTCCATCGCGGAGGTCATCGTCGTCATCAACAAGGTAGATAACGGGTGGTCCGTGGCTGCCTTCTGCTTCGTCAAGGCGTGGGGCGTGCGGCTCGACATGCGGGGCCGGCAGATGCCGTTCGATAGTCTCGGTCAGGTCCTTCAAATGCACCGGCTTGGCGAGCTGCACACAGTCGTGCTGCGCGATGTCGCGCAATGTCTCGGTCGAAATGTCGCCGGACAGGATGATCACCGGGAGAAATTGGTGCAATTTCTCCCGCAGCGTCGCCGTGACCTGCAGCCCGTTCATGCCCTTCGGCAGATTGTAGTCGGCCAGGACAAGGTCCGGCAAAAGCCCGCAGCGCATCACCAGGTCCAGCGCGGCGGCACCATCCGGCGCCGTCACCACGCGGTGGCCCCGCTCCTTGAGAAAGAGCTCGAGAATATCGCTCAGTTCGGGATCGTCTTCAACAACCAGGATCACGCCGGTCGGACGGACACCGGCCGCTACCTCAGCTCGTTGGGGTTCAGGCAGAGAAGTCGCGCCGGCGGGGGGCAGTGCCACCTCAATGGTGAAGACCGACCCCTTGCCCGGTCGTGAGCGGACGCGGACCCGATGCCCCAGCAGATTGGCCAGGCGTTGCACGATGGACAGACCAAGGCCGAGTCCACGGCTGCGCTCGCGCGCGTCATTGTCGAGTTGGTAATACTCCTCGAAGATCGTGGCGAGTTCTTCGGCGGGAATGCCGATGCCGGTATCCCAGATTTCGATGGACAGCATGCCGTGGTGCCGGCGGCAGCCGAGCAGCACCCCGCCGTGCCTGGTGTACTTCAGTGCGTTGGACAGCAGGTTGCGCAGCATCTGCTCCAGCAGGCGCGGATCGCTGTGGATCGACAGGCTGCACGGGACAACGCGCAGGGCAATTCCGCTCGCCTGTGCATGATCGGCGAACTCGTCACGCAGGCGGTCCAGCAGCTCGTTGATGGGGAAGCTGACCTTTTCGGCGTGCACCGCGCCGGCCTCGATCTGATTGATGTCGAGCAGCGAGTTCAGCATGAGCGACATGGTGCCAAGCGTCTTGTCGAAGCGGGCGACCAGCTTCTGTGCCTTTTCGCCCTCGACGTTGTTCGCCAGCAGCCCTTGCAGCAAAGTGAGCGTTTGCAGCGGCTGGCGCAGGTCGTGGCTGGCGGCGGCGAGAAACCGCGACTTGGCGATATTCGCCTGCTCCGCCTGGTGCTTCGCCACCTCCAGCGCGTCGGCCGTCTCCTTGCGCTCGGTGATGTCGGCAAAGGTGATGACGACGCCTTCGACCCCGTTGTCCTGGGTTCGGTAGGGCAAAATGCGGCGGATATACCATGCGGTATCCTGGGCGGCTCTGCGAACCTCGACCTCCCGCTCGTGCGGCGCGAGGGTTTGCAGCACCGTCCGCGCATCTTCCAGCAAAGTACTATCGGCAGCCAGGGAGGTGAGGTCGGCGAGCGGCCGGCCGACATCGGTCGGAATCACGCTGAACAGCAATTGCGTCGCCGGCGTGAAGAAGCGGATATTGAATCTGGAATCGAGAAACAGCGTGGCCACATTGGTGCTGTACAGCACATTCTGAAGGTCGTTGGCGGTAGTACGCTGCCGCTCCAGGGTCTCCTGCAGTTGCGCATTCAGGGCGGCCAGTTCCTCATTGAGTGACTGCAGCTCCTCCTTCGACGTGAGCAGTTCCTCGTTGGTCGATTGGTATTCCTCGTTGACCGACAAAGCCTCTTCGTTGACCGCCTTCTGCTCCTCGATCGACACTTCGAGGTTGCGGATGGCGCCGTGCAGCTCCGTCCGCGTGGTCTCGAGCTCTTGCTCGAGTTCGGCGACCCTTGTGACCTCCTTCGGCGCGACGGGAAGGAGGCTGGCGTGCTCGTGCTTCGGCGCATCGGCGAAGCAGACCAGCAACAATTGCTCGCCCTCACTCACCGCCGGCTGGACATCGATGTTGAACGCGGTGGTCTGGCCATTCTGGCTCAGCCGGCCGCCGGAGGCAACGACCCGGGCGTTCTTCTCGCTCGCCTGCTGGATCGCCGCCGCGAGCTTGATCCGCAAGCCCTGCCGCGCCATGGCGAGCAGATCGTGGGTCGGATTGCCCGGCGCCACGCGCAGGTAGCGCTCGGTCGGCCCCAGCGAGTAGAGGCACTCGTGCTGGCGGTTGATCAGCACAGCGGCCGGCGCGTAGTGTTCCATCACCAACCGCCGGCACAGCTCGGCAAGGGCCGCCTGGCGCGAGGGCGTCGGGCCTTGACCGGGTCGCGCGCGCAAGCGCACGCCGTCGCCAGTGCTCAGCAGGAATCCGAATTCCCCGGGCCGACTGCGGCCAACGTGGCGATACAGGCGCTCCGGCTTGGAGATCACCTCAAAGCGCCCACCGGCGTCGCCGACTTCCTCAGCGTTGCCGAGTAGCAAAACGCCGCCCTCCTGCAAAGCAAAATGGAACAGCGAGACCACACGGGCCTGCGCTTCGGGGCGCAGATAGATCAGAAGGTTGCGACAGGAAATGAAATCGATGTGCGAAAATGGCGGGTCGGCCAGCACATCCTGCACCGTGAAGACCACCATTGCCCGCAGCTCGGGCAAAATACGAAAGCCTTGTGCCTCCTTCGTGAAAAAGCGAGCGAGCCGCGCCGGTGACACCTCCGCCTCGATCGATGCCGGATACAGGCCCTCGCGGGCGCTGGCGATCGCATCGGGATCGATATCTGAGGCGAACAGCTGCAGCTTGATATTGCGATCGGCCGTCGCGATTGCCTCACGGAAAAGCATGGCAAGCGAATAGGTCTCTTCGCCCGTGCTGCACCCCACAATCCAGATGCGCAGCGGCCGATCGGACGGGTGGGTGCGGACCAAGTCGGGCAATATTTTCGCCGCCAGGACATCGAACACCTTTGGATCACGGAAGAAGCTAGTGACATGAATCAACAGCTCGCGGGCCAGCATATCGAGCTCGCCCGGGTCGCGTCCCAGGATGTCGAGATACCGGTCCATGTCGTCGATCTCGACCGCGGTCATCGCCATCCGCCGCTGGATCCGACGCTCCAGCGTGCCTCGCTTATAGAGGGAAAAATCGTAGGCGGTTTTCGAGCGCAGAAGATCGATGATTTTGGGCACACAGTCCGCTGTCCCTGCCTGCGAGGCGAGGCTGGAAGCTGTCTGTGCGCGGGAAATCCGCCGGTCGTACTGCGCGAGCGCCTCGGGAATTTTCGCCACCGGCAGCACGAGGTCCACGCCGCCGGTGCTGATTGCGCTGCGAGGCATGCCATCGAAGCCGGCCTCGTCGGGGTCCTGCGCGATGACCAGCCCGCAGTGTTCCTTCACCGATTTCAGCCCGATGCTGCCGTCGGCCCCGGTTCCCGATAGAATCAGGCAGACGGCGCGGGCGCCGTATTCGTCCGCCAGCGAATGCAGCAGAAAGTCGAATGGCAGACGGGCACCATGACGCGCCAGAGGCTCAGAGAGGTGCAGAGCGCCTTGACCAACGGAGAGATAGGCTCCTGGCGGGATGACGTAGACGTGATCTGGCTCGATCAGCATTCCCTCGGTGGCCTGCTGCACCACCATGGGCGTGCCGGCGGCCAGCAAGTCCACCATCAAGCTTTCGTGGGTCGGATCGAGATGCTGGACGAGAACAAAACCCATGCCATTGCCGGCCGGCAGCGCCGCCAGCAGCCGTCTGCAGGCTTCCAGGCCACCGGCGGAGGCGCCGATACCCACCACCGTCATATTGCCAGCGGAGAGTGAGGAATCGCGCGGCGGCAGCTGGCCCCGGCCGGGCCGGGGCACGGGCGCCGGGGCCGTATGAGGACGTTCGTCCGGCATGTGGCGGTGGACCTTCCAAGGTGTTTCCCCGACGGGAAATAACGGACGAAAGTAGCACGCTTGCGACGAACGGACGATGGTCGTGCGGCGATCGTCCGACGAGCATCATCCGCGGCCAACGTGTTCCTCCCGGGCCTTCCCGGGCGTCAGTCGGCCGCGACGCTACGTCGCTCTGAGTAATTTCCGATTCTGCTTCTGCCGAGAGAGCGTCGACTATCATTTGAATAGTCGGGAGTCCTATCGGGCCGCCGATGCCACCCTCATCGCGCGACCGGGCGAAAGGCACCACCACTGAGCCTGGATCGGTGATCCTTTTCACCAGAGCCGGGAGATATCCCACCATGCCGCCGGAGACCAACACATCTTCGCGATCCATTCCAGTCCACCCCATCGGGATCGAGACAGTCTGGGCGCAATGCATCGAACGGATGGACAAGCACCTGGTGGCAGCGGTGGGGCCGCCGGGAATTTCGTCGCCCCGCTCGCGTGACGTGCCAGGCGGAGGCTGTATGACCCTACCCAATGCGCACAGCATCCTCGCGGCGGTGCTCGACCAGTTGCTCGCCGGTGTCGACGCGCGGACCGTGCTCCTCCCGAACGGCCTTCTGGATGAACTGAAGAACGCCCCGGTGGGGCACCTGCTCGATGCCGGGATGGACCGTGGTCCGACTGGTGACGGGACCGGGAGCTTGCCAGCGTGCGTTCCATGAGCGCGGTTGCGCTTCCTGATGGGATCGTGAGCGCGTTTTTGTTGAGCTTCCGGCTACCGCTTCCCGATTTCTGTAGGGGTGGTGGGAAACGGGAAGCGGAAGAGCCGGGCGCGCCCCGCACCGCCCGCAGTCGGTCGCCAGCGCAGGCGGGCAGCATGTCGGCGTCGGCCGCCGCCTTGTGCGCCGGCGGTGCGGGGCGCGCCCGCCGGACGACGTCCATGACCTCGGCGATGGCCCGCCCCCGGCGTCGTGCTGCGGCAGCCTGTGCTTGCCGAGCTTGTGCGCTCAGAGGATGGCAGCCAAGCGCCTTGTGATGGTGGTTTGCGGCGCGCATCCGGCCTCGCGGGCGCAGAAGAGTGCCACTGCAAGCGGATCGGCGGGGAACGGCGGCATGCCGCGGCCTGTGCACCAGATTGAAGCGTTGTCTGTCGGCAGCATGGAGGAGCTGGGTGGACGCCGCGCGGCTGGGAGCGGCGTAGGGGCCTACGGCTTCCGCCTCCTGGCTCAACGCCGCCGGGGCGTGGCCTTCCGCGATCAGCACGGTGTCGTCCATTCCTCTCCCGCTGCCGTCCCTGCCCACCCGCTTCGCTGCCGGCGTCCGGAATCCGGCGTTCTCTTTTGACACCGCCTCCCCGAGCCGCTCAACGCCCCTTTCGCGTGACGTCCGCCCCACCAATCGGCCTGCGCAGCGTTTCCGGCATAAACAAGAAAAATGCGGTACCCGCGATCGCGGCGCAAATTCCCATGGCCACGAACGCCGCGTTATAACCAAAATGATCAACGATCAGCCCAACGGCGAGTCCGCTTAACGATCCACCAATCCCCTGCACGGTGATGACAGCACCCAGTGCCATGTTGTAGCGTCCGGTGCCTTGTGTGAGGTCGGCCACCAGGAGCGGCAACAATGTAATGAAGATGCCCGCCCCGACACCATCCAGCACTTGCACGCCGAGCAACCACAGGGTGTCGTCCGAAAACGTATAAAGCACCGCCCGGATCGGCAGCACAATGAAGGCCACTAGGAGCAAAGGTTTTCTTCCCCAACGATCTGCCATCCATCCGACCAGTATGGCCATCGGCACCATCACAACCTGGGCTACGATAATGCAAGCTGACGTCAGCGCCGTTGCCACGTCGGGATGAGCGATCGCTAGTTTTTGAGCAGCCAGCGGCAGCAGCGGTGCGTTGGCGAACTGGAATAGCAACGCGCAACCGGCGAAAACCCCCAGCGCGCGCATTTTTGCGAGCGACAACAATCTCGCGGGCCTGAATGCCACCTCAGCCGAGGCGTCCGCTCCGGGAAGCGGATCGGCGCCTCGGGCACGAGCATGATCGATCGCATCAGCCGGAATGGACAGAACTGCGGCGATGACCATGGCGCCGAAGACCGGCACCAAAAGAAACACGCCGCGTTGCGAGAAGTAGTACCCGACCCCGGCAATGACGATCGCAATCGAGACGTTGCCGGCGTGGTCAAAGGCGCCATTCCGCCCGGTACGCCTTGCCAATGTCGCGCGTGTATAAAGGCCCAACGTGATGGCCGCGATGGCGGGACCGAATACGTCCCCGGCGATCGCCATCATTGTTTGGGCGCACAGAACCGGCCAGAACGATGGCATTAGAAAGATCACCGTCGCACCGACCGCCAACACGGTGGTGGCGACGACGACGACAGCTCGTTTCGCTCGCGTGGCGTCAATCAGCATGCCAATCGGCACTTGCATGGTCAGGCCAAGCAGTCCGCCTATCGTCGTCACGAGGCCTACATACGACTTGCTCCAATGCTCCTGGGTGACCAGGAATACAATCAGGTAGGGGCCCAGCGCGCCCTGCATATCGGATAGCAGGAAGTTAACGGCGTCGAGGGAGATAGGCCGGAACCCCTTGCGGACAGCGCGCTTGTTCGGCAGATCAGCATCCGGTGGGGATTTTTCGTCGCCTGCTGGTAACGCTACTCGTGTGCTCTGTACTGTCACCATTGAGACGGGTTCCTTATGGCTCCTGCCTTCTCCGACGTTCGGGATGGTCGATCCAATGCGTCGCCGCGATCTCTGCCCTCAGCGTCTCGGCAGGACCCTGCTTCACCATTTCTCAGATGGCGGCATAGAGCTCCGCCGTGGGCATGAGCGGCATGACATCCCCCTGATCGTTGTTCGCGATCATACCACGATCTGGGGACAGCGTCGCGGCAAGGACCCAGCGTATCTTGTCAGCCACCCCATCCAAGGGGACATGTGAGGTGGTGCCCGCCGGGATGTCATTGACTGTGATGGGGCTCCCAAGCAGCGGGCGAATCACGAGGATGCTCAAACAGTACTCATGAACTCGCCACCTATAGTGCCTGTCTGCGAACCGGATAGGAAGGGCAGGAATTTTGAGTCGGTAGCAGAACTTCGGCGCTATCTCCAACGCCATTTGCGCCGCCGTCAAGGCCCCTTCGCCATGAGCGGCGAACTGGGCGCCGAGGTGGAACTGCACCGCCTATTCCCGGGCCTGCCCATGGAGGCCGCGCGATGGTGCGCCGTCATTGTCGTCAGCTGGCACCCGCCGGAGGAGCGGAAAACGGATGGTCACGGGCGCTCCTGAAGAGCGCCTCTTGCAAAAAAAGTGCAATATCCGCACATGTTATGCGAAATCATACCTTAATTATCTTGGCTATTGATGCTAGGTCAGATGACTGCCACTTATGACTATATCCTTTATCCATCGTCGTCATCGGGATCTAGGTCTTGCTCGGTATTTTCTCGAAGTGGTGGATAGTACCTCAGGACGAGCCATCCCACTGCGATTGCGCAGGCAATAATCGCAATGGGGAAGGCGATATATACGGCTGCCGTCATCAGATCACCAAACACCTTCGACACAGAAGGCGGCTGCGGATGCTGATGTTGGCCGTGCCATACTCGGCATCATCGCGCGCCGGAGCGAAGCGGTCGAAATGAGCACGCCCGCCTGCAGTTGCGGAACATTCCGGCGCGGTTCCCGACAGTGTGACCGGGCGAGCGCCGCAAAGCACCAGAATTGAGCCTCTGCATTTGCCGACCACGAGATTGGGGTCCTATTTCCAGGCACTTCCTTTGCTTCCTATCTCAGTGGATAGATATCCATACTGAAATATCATATAATAACATAAAGACAGAGATCGCGGCGGAAATTGCAACTCCAGCTACAGTATAGCGCCACGCGATATTGTGAGGTCGTTGCTTGTCGGAATATATGTATATTCCGAGCGCTAAACTCAGCAACACCAAACATAGCCAACCGGCTGAAAAATTGTCCCAAACTAGATTAGGCATTACAGGTTCTCCGCGGGAACTGTCGTCGGGGGGGAGGCGTGTGCACGAGTATCGCAATGTAACGCGCAGAAGTGCCCGAAAACAGGGGGCTTCTTACAAGTTTACCAAATCCCCAGAAGCCACCCCGGTCAGCGGCCGCCTGCCGGATGTTGACGTTCTGGCATTTCGCCGGCATGTCCGACGTCGTTCACGTTGCCGCCGCGTGGCAGATCGGGCTGCCGCATAGCGCCGGCCGCCGGCGCCTGTGCCGAACCGGTGCTGGCGCCGGGCATGGTGCATCATCACCACCCATCTCGACCTCGCCGGTCTGGTAAGAGTTGTTCAACAAAAGATCATTGGTCGAGGCGCAACTCGACCGCCAGCAGCATCGCCGACGCGCCACACCACCAAGACCAGACGGCCGTCGGATCATCTCGAAAAACGAACAAAGCTCCCGGACGGACACGAAGGGTTGGTGCTTACCGATGACAGAATTGGCGCAAGCCGAGCAGATCCGCCGGTCTCGCCGCCATGCCTGTTACCGCTTCTCCACAAGGCTTGAGTGGACCCATCCCTCGGGTTCACCCTCGCCGACCTGCAGCCAGCCGCCGGAAGCCTGCGCTGACACTTTCAGGACAGCCCCTCTCGGCGCCACTCGAACGAGCTGGCTCCCCCCGACTGAGGCAATGCGGATGTTTCCGGCCTGCCGCATAACGACGCTCTGACCGGAGAACGGGGTTCCCAATGGCTCCACCTGCCTGCCAGGGACGGCCACCACCGTCGACAGGACGAACTGCCCCACTGGACGCCGACCGGTGCCAGGCTGCCGATCGGGCTGAAGCTGATTTGCAAGGTCGCTCGGCAGCGGCGACAGCGGCGGGATGACCTTGCGGTTTCCCACCTGCCGAGGACCACCGTTCTCGCCGCAGCGTGAGGCCATCTCGATATACATGCGCGTCGCCTCGGATGTCGAAGTCGCGACGTATTGCTCGATGTCGAATTCCGGCAGCCCGGCGTCCGGACGCACTGTGTAGGTTATAACTGAGACAAATGGGATAAACGCCTGGTCCTCCCGACCATTCGGGTTAACCTGGCCGCATACCGCAATGACGTTAGCATCAACCTGATCGTAGACCTGCACGCCGCGGAACTGGACTGCCGCCGGGTTAAGTAAGTCGGCGCTGATCTTATCCAAGGCGACCCTATGGGCGTGGGCGAACGTGCCCAACGCGGCTATCGTCGGGGACGACCCGACGAGGCGCGGTTTCTTGTCGCACGCGGACGGCAGCCCGGTCCCGAGCAACACCGCCAGCGCCATGGCTGCCCATCGTCTGGAAAGCCAAGGCGGCATTGCGAGGGATGTCCTTCGGTTTAGCGGCGGCCGCACCAGTCGCACGTCGAGTCGCGCCGCATCTCACTGTGAGTGCCCGTGATCGCAAAGACAGCAGCACGGATCGCGTCTGACAGATGGGGAGGCAAGTACACCTCTAAGCCGCCGGCGAGCACGAAACCTTGGACATTGCCGTCGGCATCGAGCACAATGCGATCCACCGTGCCTTTGGTTTCCGGCAGATCAGAGAATCCGATCGAGCACATGATTGCACCAACAGAATTGCACCGTCAATTTTTCGCTTAATTGGTAACCGAAGCGCATCACCGGCGACAGCGTCGGAAACTACTCATGCCAGATTTGTTTACTGTCCGTTTTCCGTAATCATTGCAGTGGCTGCCGATTTCGGATCCGCCATTGTCATAGTTGATACAATTGAAGTTTGGTACAGTCTGCCGCTCATTGGAAAGAGCGGGTGCCACTAATTTCAAAACTACGGCAACGTGTGGGGGTTTGACTGTTATTCACGATATTCACATTTGTGCGTCTGGTTTCACATTCTCGTGACCACTCAACGTCTCCCCTGGCAATAGTTTGACAAAATCGCGCTGATCGGAACGACCCCTGCGTGAGGAGAGTGCATGGTGGCCGGGCTGTCTGGACGAGTTGCAGCGAGATGAGTCCTTGACGGTGGAATCGCTTGTCGAATCAATGGGACTCCTGGACATCGGGGGCTGAGGGGGGGGCGAAATGACAAGCGCAGTTCGTCAGGTGACCGTATGTGTGCATGAGCGCTGACCACATCGCTGGTCGACAGCATCGCGGATGCGTTCATGAGCTTCGTTGACCGCTACGGCTCGTTTTTTCGCACCCGCGGGCACGACAACGCGGGGGTGGCACAGCGTTACCTGCAAGGCCTTGCCCAGGCGGCGGCGGCGACCTTCGCCGTAATGGCGGCCGTGGTTGAGGACGGCTGCGAGCAACAGTTCCAGCATTTCATCAGCAACTCGCCGTGGCGGCACGAGCCGGTGGTCGAGCAGATCGGCCGCGATGCCGATCGTCTGCTCGGCGGCAAGCCAGGCAGCGCGCTGATTATCGATGAGAGCAGTTTCCCCAAGCAGGGCGATCGGTCGGTTGGCGTAGCCCGGCAATGGTGCGGTCGCCTGGGCAAAGTCGATAACTGCCAGGTTGCGGTTTTCGCTGTTCTGACCGACGGCAGCCACCACACGCCGGTTAATATGCGGCTCTACCTGCCGCACCGCTGGATCGAGGATCGGGCGCGATGCGATCTGGCCGAGGTTCCGGTGCAGGCACGCACACTGCGGTCAAAGAGCGAGCTTGCGCTTGAGATGGTGCACGCGGCACGGGCGCGGGGGATGCGCTTCGCGTGGGTCGGCGTGGACGGCGGCTATGGCAAGGAGCCCGCGTTCCTGCGTGCGCTGGATGATGCAGGCGAGGTCTTTGTCGCCGATGTTCATTCCACGCAGCGGGTTTGGCGTGAACCGCCGGGGCTGCATGTGCCCGCGCCGACGTCCGCCAGAGGACGTCGGCCCTGCCGACAGCGAGCCGCCACTGACGACATGACGGTCGCGCAACTGGTCGCGGAATTTCGCGCCGCAGACTGGACCCGCTGCATCCTGCGTGACAGCACACGCGGCCGGTTGACGGTCGATATCGCGCATCGGCGCGTCTGCGTGTGGGACGGCGAGGAAGTGGGGGCGCGATGCTGGCACCTCGTCGTTCGCCGCGAGGTGGGCGCGACGAGCAAGATCAAATACAGCCTCTCGAATGCCCCGGCCGAGACATCGCTGCAAAGCTTGGCCGAGATGCAGGGACAGCGCTACTGGGTTGAGCGTGCCTTCGAAGATGCCAAAGGCGAGTGCGGCCTGGCCGATTATCAGGCGCTTGGCTGGCGAGCCTGGCACCACCACGTCACCATGGTGATGCTGGCCATGCTGTTCATCGCCGAGCAGCGAGCTGCTAACCAGCCAGGTCTGGCGTTACTGAGCCCACGTGACATCGTCGAGGTCCTGAAAGAGACCCTCCCGTCCAAGCCGCAGGGCAAGGAGGCGCTTGTCGCTCGGATCAACCAGCGCCACGCACGCAGACGCAGCGCCATCATATCCCGCTTCCGTTCCCAAACCAGCGCCGCCCCCTCTTGAAAGCAAATCATTCCGCAGATGGTGACTCTGTCAAAATAGGCAATCCGATCTTTCGAGCGATCGTCAACGACCCTGACATTTAGCCGCGCAAGGCTGGTATGGGTATTTTCCGGCGCTTCATTTCGAGCCTTCGTCCGGATATGTATCACAGAGGGCTGATTCTGCTCCTGTGTCATCGCGAAGGCAACTGCGCCATGAAATTCCCCTTCGTCTTTCGCGCCCATCTCACGGCCAGCGAGAACGCTCGCTGCCGGCTCAACCGTCAACTGCGGGTGATAACCAGCGAACTCAACGACGCCACCGCAGAGATCGCCCGGTTGCAGCAGATCGTCGACGCCCTCAATGCCGCCGCCGATGCA
>CAIXDS010000067.1 GCA_903918195.1 uncultured Acetobacteraceae bacterium
CATCGATGGCAACCAGGGCGGCCCGGCCGAGCCCCGTCGCGGCGGCGAGCAGCAGCAGGGCGCGGTCGCGCAAGCCGGCGAGGTTGCCAGGGCAGGCGCCGGCCATCCGCGCGAGGCGCGGGCCGGACGGCGGCGGCGGGCGGCGAGGCCCCGGCGCCGCCCGGCGCTTGACGGCACGCAACGCGCGTCGTGCCGCCGGATCGGCATCGGGTGGCGGCAGGGAACGGGCGCGATGGGCATGGGCGATGGCGGCGACCCTGCGGTCGAGCGCACTGCGGCTGAGCGTCGGGACGAGCGCCATCAGGTACGCGGCGAGCGTGGTGGCCCCGGCCGGCAGGCAGGCGTGCCCTTCGCTGCGGCACCACTCGGAGAAGTGGCGCCAGTCGGCGGCGTAGGCCCGGCTGGTCGCCGGCGCGAGCTCCAGGCCCGAGCGGCCCGCTGCCAGGGGCATGCCGGGCGCCGCCGTCGCGGCGCTTGCCGCGTCCTCGCCGAGCCCCCGGCCCGTCTCGCCTTCCATCCGCGCGCGTCTCCGCTTGCCCTGATTCAGCCGCCTTCGGTCTGCGCCGCACCGCCCTCGGACACCGGTTATCCAAGGCATTCTGCGGGACCTCGCCGAATGTGGCAACCTTTACTAAGGCGCGATAAGGCTTTTCCCCCGCCTGTATGCGTGATAAGGGTGATTGTCGGGCAAACGGGAATGTCAGCCGGCAGTCATTGATGAGACAAGGTGTCGCATGCCCTTGATCGTGAGAATCCCGCGGCGAAGGCGAACCCAGCGCCGAGTTCGTGCCCTGATCGATGATAAAAAATGCCCCTGTCCGTGATAAGAAGTGCCCTTAATCGCGATACGAAGGAAGCGCTTAGGCCCTGATATCATGGGGTCTTGAGGCCGATGTGGCAATCTTGGACGGCTGTACGCCCGCTCTCCATTGTCGCAGCCACCTTGTATCACCAATGAGGATATTTTTATCACGATTAAGGGTATTTTCTCGTGGAATGGGGATCACGTAACAGATTGAAATTGCCCAATATGCCGTATCATAATTAAAGACTTTCGACAACCGAGCCGGAAAACCAGCATGAACGCCCTGCCGGGGACCACAGACACCGCAGGGGACGAGGCCGAAGGTCCCTCCCCTGCCCTTCCGGCGCCCATTGCCGCGGCGCCGCTCGGTCAAGCGCCCGTGGCCGTGCGCGACTGGTTCGACGCAGCGGCCGAAGCAGTGATCCCGGAGCACGACGGCACAATCGACACCGCCCGCCTCGCCGCCGACGCCTACGCCCGCCGGGCCAAGGCCGACAACACCCGCCGCGCCTACCGCGCCGGCGTGCGGGCCTGGTGCACCTGGTGCGACCAGCACGCCCTGCCCTGCCTGCCCGGACAGGCCGCCGATGTCGTCGCCTTCCTCGCCTGCGAACGCGGCCGCGGCCTGTCAGTCACCACGGTCGAGATCCGCCGCGCCGCCATCCGTTACCTGCACTTCATCGCCGGCTGCCCGGTGCCGACCGCCGAGGCGCGGGTCGCTGAGACCGTCGCCGGCATCCGCCGCCACGCCGCCGACCATGGCGAGACCCCGAAGAAGAAACTTGCCGCCACCGTCGAACTGCTGCGCGACATCATCGCCCTGATCCCCGACGATCTGCGCGGCCTGCGCGACAGCGCCCTGCTGCTGATCGGCTTTGCCGGCGCCCTGCGCCGCAGCGAACTCGCCGCCATCCGGGTCGAGCACCTCGAGCAACGCGACCGCGGCCTGCAGCTCACCCTGCCCCGCTCCAAGGGCGAGCGCGACGGCAAGGCCGTGACCGTCGCCATCCCGTTCGGCAGCACGGCGCTCTGCCCTGTGCGCGCCGTGAGGCGCTGGCAGGAAGCGGCCGGGATTACCGAGGGGCCGGTGTTCCGGCGCATCTGGGTGCCGCCGCGGCGGAATGCCGAGGAGCGCCCCCTCCCCGCCCTGGTCGTCGGCACGCAGGCGATCGATTCCGGCACCGTCGCCCGCATCATCCAGGCCCGCGCCGCCGCGGCCGGCTTCGAGCGCGACGCCATGGGCGGCCACAGCCTCAAACGCGGCGCCCTGACCACCGGCATGGACCGCGGTGTGCACCCGACGCACCTCAAGCGTCTTGGCCGGCATAGGACCTACGCCGTGCTCGACGAGTACCTGCAGGTCGGCGATCCGTTCGAGGCGCACCCGCTCAACGGGGTGCTGTAACTGCAGCGGATAGCAATGGATGGCGGGGCGGCCCCTTCAGTTCCGTTGCAAGGATCGTGTGCACGCGACGCCGATGATGGCGGTCCGCTGCACCAATGATGGGTCGGCGAGGAACGCTCACACCGCTTGTGTGCGCCGGCGCCGGGCTGCAGCCGCTGTCCGGCGATCTGGGCTTGCTGGATCTTTGCCTGGACAAGCGCGCCGAAAACGCCAGCGACGTCACGATGGTGGAGAGCCGCGGCCTCACCGCGCTGGTGCGGCACCCCAACGCCGACCAGCTGGGCCTCGGCCGTGCTTACGCGATCTGGCCAGCCGGCGCTGCCCGAAGCTCAGCCTGACCCGTCGCCCCGCTTGAACGGTGAGTGCGCGTCCCGGCAAGAGGCCGCAGCCGCCACCGGCAGCGCTTGGCCGCCTGCCCTACCCGCGGATGACCCCCTGGCCGCACCGGCATCGCCGGCATAGCCGGCGGAGCAGCCGCAGTATTGCGGCATCTCGAACTCGGGCACGCTGATGCGCGCCGATGTCGGACGAGATCGCCTGCCGGCTGACGAAGCAGGCCTGCCCCCCCCCCGCCAGCGCCGACCCGAGACGGCTCTCCGGCCCCTCGTTGCGCCACAGCTTGCCGACCACTGCCAGGAATCTGCAGTTTCCGCCGATCGACCTGATCCGCAAGTCACGGCACCGGTCCGCCGATATCACCGGCAGCCATCTCGCGGCCAGCGAAGCCTGGCCAACAGACATCACCGAGCCAGCTTTCGGCGAGGGCAAGCCCGGGGCATATGCGCTCACGGGCCGCCGCCAACGGCGTGAACCAGATAGCCCCGCCGCCATCGATGTCCCGGCCGTTCGGCCGTGTTGGCGCTGGCCGGGCATGCGAGCCCCCCTGCCCTACTCTCGCAGCAGCCCAGGCTGCAACCGCGGCACCTTGCGTGATGCGGTCGGCGACGCCGTCGCAGCCGGCGATGACCGGGGCACATGCCCATGGATGCGCGTTGTCCTCGATTGCGGGAAAGACGCGCCGCGCCCCGACGGTGGCGAACTGTTCGGCACCAAACCTCGAAGGCGACGCGGATCACGGTGGTGTCGTCTTCTGTGACGGCAAACATCCCATGGGGGCGGGGACTCTCAGTGTTAGGGCATTTTCCGACCGCGGTGAATCGCTGGGGGATTCCCGAATCGGCTTGGCTCTGGCTCAGGCTGCGTCCTAGCTGAGGAGGCCGGGATACATGGGAAAAGCGCTGTCGGTTGATCTTCGTGAATGGGTGGTTGCGGCGATTGCGGGTGGCATGTCGCGGCTGGCTGCGCCGGCACAGTTTTAGCCGAGCGTGGCCGGCGCGGTCCGATGGGCGTCGCTGGCCCATGGCTCGGGGGATGTTGCGCCGAAGCCGCAACGTGGCGACCAGCAGTTGGAGCGGAACGAGGTGCATGCGCCGTTGATCCTCGGCACGGTGCAGACCACCCCCGACATTACGCTGGCCGTTTCTTGCGACGCTGGGCCCAGCAAGGGATCTGCGCGAGCACAGCCGGGCAACTGGATGGGCAGCAAGTTTGTCGCACAGCTTTCCAGTCAGCTTACCGGACCACTTATCGTCTAGCTTGCCAGCGCCTTGACCAAATGAAGCTCCGCCCAAGGCTCGCGACATTATTCCCGTTTCGTTTCCCGATGGTCGGACACTTCGGTGAGCCCTACACTTCCGAGGCCAAAGACCCATTGAGAGTCCCCAACCATACGACTGATCACCCGACCCTATGGCCGGCAGCTTGCAGACATACTGCCAATAGGATGACCGGTCAGCTTACCGTCTGGCGTTCTTACCTACCACCCGACCGACCAGCCCACCGGTTACCCGACCTGCTGTTTTGCTGGTTAGGCAGCCGCCCTGTTGGCATACCCGCCACCCGTCTGGCAGGTTTCTTTGTTTGGTGGTTGGTCGCATCGGCTGTTTGTTTTCCGGTCGGATGCCTTGCCGCCCGGTTTTTTGCCTGCCTGGCCGCAAGGTTGCCCCGCTACCCAGTCGCCTATTTTGTTGGACGGCTGGCTGCCATTATTGTTGGGAGTCCGGTCGGCTTGGTGGCTGTCCGCACAGCAAGATGGCCGGAACGTATAGTTGCTAGGCGGCATGCAAAACAGCCGCCCTACTGTCCTGTTGGCCTCCCTACCTTCTTGCCGCCCCTCCATCCGGCCGTCTTTTTGTCTTTCCGGTTTGTTGTCTGCCCGACGGGCCGGCCCTTCGTCCTGCTGGCTGTTCTTTTAGCGGTCCTGCCCGCCGTCTTTCTGGTTGGCCGTTCGTCAGTTCAGATGCATATGCTACCGGCATGCGTGCCGGATTTCTGTATGTCTAGCCGTCCGTCTTCCTGCCCTTGCGAATGGCCTCCTGTCCTTTCTGCCTTCCGGTTGGCTTCTCCTCTAACTGGCTCGCCATCCGCCTGGATGGGCGCTCTGCCATCCAGCGGGCCGCTTTGGCGCCGGGTCAGCCTGCCGACCTACTGCGCGGCTTGCCGTACGGATTGTTTGCTGGCTTGCCGACCCACGTCCTGCCCAACGTGCCGTATCAGTTGCCGGCTTACCTTCTGGTTTGTCCGCCTGTCAGCTGCGTGCCCTCTTGACTGGCCGACGGTGTGCCCTACATTCCTACCGTCTTGATGGAGAGCTATATGCGCGTCGTCGCAGCCTGTAGTCGCAAAGGGGGCGTGGGGAAGACTAATTTTTGCGTCCAGATTGGCGTGGCTGCGGAGCAAGCGGGCGTTCGGACGGCCTACATCGACCTCGATCCAATGGTTGGGTTGTCAAAATGGTGGAAGAGGCGGGCAGCCCAAACGCCGCTCCTCGTCCGCGCCGAACCCAACCTCGCCGCCGCGCTGGCCCATCTCCGCTCACTCGGAATCGGCTTGGTCGTCATCGACACGCCACCCGCGGTTTCGCAGGTAGTTGCCGATGCCGTGGAGCTTGCCGATCTGGTGGTGGTGCCCATCCAGGCCTCACCCGATGACTTGGATGGGGTAGAGGGGACGCTGGAGCTGTTGTCAGCATCGGACACGAAATCCGTGTTCGTGCTGTCGCGGGTCAAGAGCCGCGCGTCGATGACCCTGGATGTGATTACCGCTCTCTCGCACCATGGGGCCGTCTGCTCGGCGATGCTCGCCGACAGGGAAGACTACAAGGTGTCCAAAATTCGAGGCCTCTCTGCGGCTGAGTTCAAGCCTTCAGGCGGCGCAGCCGAGGACGTGGCCGCGCTGTGGGACCAAATCAAGCAATATGCAGGGGTGTGGGATGGCCAGGCCAACGGTGACGGAGCTCGGTCCACTGGTGCAGAAGGGCGAACCGGTTCCCAGGGAGCCGGTGGCGCTACCGACCAGTCGGGTTATTCAGGACACGGGAGTGCCCCAGGCCAACCGGACGCCCCAGGAACCACCGGCGCTACCGACGACTCGGGTGGTGCGGGAACCGGAGGTGCCGTCGATCCGCCAGGTGCCCGAGCCGCTCGATCCGGACGCAGACCTACTCGCCCGGTATCGACGTGAGCCCAAGGTTCTTCGTGAAACGGTCTCAGTGAAAATTACGCAGCCGACCCTTCGACGCCTCGACGCCTTCATTGCTGCGACCCAGGCCCAGCGGCAGGCCGTGTGGGAGGATGCGCTGGTGCAGTTCCTAGAGAAGGTTGGCTTCTGACCGGCCGGACAGCGGGTCAGCCATCCGGCTTACTCGTAAGCTGACTGGTCAGCTTACCGGTTAGATTGCCGCCGCCGTGCGTCGTTAGTGGACGGTCGGCGGTGGTGAAGGTCGGGTTGGCGGCAAGGGCAAGGACTTCCGCCGCCGATCAAGCCCTCTCCGGAAACGGGCATCTGGCGATTTGCCGCCATCGGAGGCTCGCGATTGGCTGAACAGGGGGGGGGAGGGTCCATGCCGGACGCCTGGCGAAGTTGAAGAACAAAGCAGAAGGGTTCGGCATTCGCTGGTCATTGAAAGGCAATTCAACCAGGATAAGGGATCCCGGTATAGAAAAGTTGACGTGCAGCCCGTGCGAGCCACTGGCTGATTTGGCCGCGAATCTTGGCTGATCGACGGTGGGGAGTTAACTGATCGGTGCCGTACGGCAAAAGGGCAGATCGGGCTAGTCGCAAAGCGGACTATTAGGGTTGCTCTGAATGGCTTGAGAACGGAGCTTACTGGGAACGAATAAACCTCTGGGCCACTGGGGAGTTAACTGATCGCCAGCCGTGAGGCGGTTTGGCCGCCGATGGCTACCATGCGGGGGTTTACCGGGGGTTTGGACGGTTTGAGGATGAGGCCGGGGAGGGCGACATCAACCTTGGCGGCCGGATAGACGGCTAGAGCGAGCGCCAGAGGGCCGCCGGGAGCGAGGAACCAGGACTTAAAGCCGCCGATCTTCTTGAAAGCCGTCCCAAACTGGTCCTTCAGGGCAGGCCAGGAAATTGTCAGGTCGCCATTCAGCACGTGCAGGCGGTAAGCGAGCCAGAGGTAGCAATCCAGGGCGGCCGACTGGTTGTTAAGCGACTTGATGGCCGCTTCTTCCAGCGGCAAGGGGTGGCGTTTCAACTGTTCAAAGAAACCCTCGGACAGCTTTGCCGCTTCAAGGCACAATCGACCTTGGCGCGGCTTGGTCAGGTCGTCCGCTTCCAGGAACAGCGCACGGTCAACGATAGTCTGGTTAACTAAGCCAGTCTTTTTGCCCCCCTGGAAGTTGAAATGAAATGACAGCTTGCACATGGAAAGCCGCTCGGCTTGGTCGCGGACGCTCTTGGCAGTCACGCCGCCGTACGAGACCCCAATTCGGCTTAGCCAGTCGCGCAAAGAGCCACCAAGCTCAACTTCACGGCTCCCTGTCCTCAATGCCTCTGTTTGCAAATACAGGAGAATGAGGCGAGCATAACTTCCAAATGGAACACCAACGAATTCGGCGTCTCCGCAAGTCCCAACCAGCCGCTTTCCGGGTTCTACGAGAAGGCGGATATTCTCGGCGGCGATCCCCCAGTGTGCTTCGGGAGCTAGCTTACGATGAGGAAGGGCACACTGCGCCCATCCTGAGAAGGCGAAACCCATCCCGGAGTCTTCGTTGGCCATGTAGCTTGCCGCAGCTTCGACAACGACAGGATCTACCCCTGCACCCAATGCAGCGGCCCGGCCTCTCGTTTCGAGGATTTCGTGAACCGTTCCCACGGCCGACTCCTGCATCACAACATGCTGTTTGCAAACATGCCCGAAAAATTGGCTGCTGTCGCTGGGGAGTTGGCTGAACAGGCTATTAGCGAAGGTTATTAGAGTCTTCTATTAGCTTGTACAGCCAACTCCCCAGGATAACTTTTCTAACCTATTGACAAGGTGGCTTTTCGCGGCTGTCCGGGTGCAGCGTCGGGTCAGTCAACTCCCCACCCGGGGCCAGCCAACTCCCCGGCTGCCTGTGGACGACTCGGAACTGCCCCGGCCGTCGCGGAAAGCTTGGCGGGCTTGGGCCGAGGACGTAAGCGCGCGCCGGTCTCCGAGTCGCTCGCTGCCTCCCGATCAGGCAACTCCCCACCTGTCCGCCGGCCTTGGTCAGCGAGGCCAGGTCGGGCCAGGCTGGATCGTATCTGTCATGACGGTATAGGGTTGAGGCCCACCAGTGATCTCGCTCACGCTGCTGTGCTCCATCGCGGTCCGGGACCTGCCTGCCAGGCGCCTCGGGTTGCCGTGACGGCGGGGAAGGGGAGGGGGGACACGGCTGACGCACCAACATCGGAGGCGCTGGCCGGGCTGGTGGAGCGGGTGACGTTCCACAACCCGGAGAACGGCTTCTGCGTTCTGCGGGTGAAAGCGCGCGGACAGAAGGATCTGATCACGGTGGTCGCGCATGCGGCGATGATCGCCGCCGGAGAGTTCGTGCAACTGACCGGCGCCTGGATCAACGATCGCACCCACGGCCTGCAGTTCCGCGCCACCTTCCTGAAGGCAAGCCCGCCGACCACGCTGGAGGGGATCGAGCGGTATCTCGGTTCGGGGATGATCCCCGGCATCGGCGCGGTCTATGCCAAGCGGCTGGTGCGGGGATTCGGCGAGGCGGTGTTTGACCTGATCGAACAGCAGCCCGACCGGCTGCGCGAAGTGGCCGGGATCGGACCCAAGCGCGCGGCGCGCATCGTCGCCGGCTGGGCGGAGCAGAAGGTGATCCGGGAGATCATGCTGTTCCTGCATGCCAATGGTGTCGGCACCTCCCGCGCCGTGCGCATATACAAGACCTACGGCACCGCCGCCGTGCAGGTGATCAGCGAGAACCCGTACCGCCTGGCGCGCGACATTCGCGGCATCGGCTTCCGTACCGCGGACCAGATCGCGTCCAAACTCGGCATCGAGAAGACGGCAATGATCCGGGTTCGCGCCGGCATCAGCTACGCCCTGGCTGAAGCCATGGACGACGGCCATTGCGGTTTGCCGGCGGAGGAACTGGCGTCGCAGACCGAGACGCTGATCGAGGTGCCGGCAGCGCTGATCGACACCGCGCTCACCTTGGAGCTTGAGGCCGGCGATGTGGTTGCCGACACGCTGGACGGCAAATGCTGCATCTTTCTGGCCGGGCTCTATCGGGCGGAGAAGGAGATCGCCGAGCGGCTGCGCACGCTCGCCGCCGGCGGCACGCCGTGGCCAAGGATCGACGCCGACAAGGCGATCCCGTGGGTCGAGGGCAAGACCGGCCTAATTCTGGCGGACAGCCAGAAGCAGGCCGTTTGCATGGCGGTGTCCTCGAAAGTTTTGGTGATAACCGGTGGTCCCGGCGTGGGCAAGACGACGCTGTTGAGCTCCATCCTGACGATACTGATGGCCAAAAGGACCGAGGTGGCGCTCTGCGCCCCCACGGGCCGGGCGGCCAAGCGCCTGTCGGAGAGTGCCGGCCTCGAGGCCAAGACGATTCATCGCCTGCTGGAGACCGACCCTGCGAAAGGCGGCTTCCGGCGGGACGAATCGAATCCCCTGAGCTGCGAGCTGCTGGTGGTGGACGAAGCCAGCATGGTGGACGTGCTGCTGATGCGGGCATTGCTGCGCGCGCTGCCCGACCAGTCGGCGCTGCTGGTGGTGGGCGACGTGGATCAGCTCCCCTCCGTCGGCCCTGGTCAGGTGCTCGCCGATATCATCGGCTCGGCCGCTGTGCCGGTGGTCCGGCTGACCGAGGTGTTCCGGCAGGCGGCAGAGAGCCGGGTGATCATCAACGCACACCGGATCAACCGTGGCCAGATGCCGGAGCTCGACCAGGTCGGGCCAGGGTCGGATTTCTACTTTGTCGACGCCGCCGACCCCGAGGACGGGTTGCAGAAGATCCTTACAATCGTGCGGGACCGGATCCCGAAGGCGTTCGGTCTCGACGCCGTGCGCGACATCCAGGTGCTGTGCCCGATGAACCGTGGGGGGCTGGGTGCCCGGTCGCTGAACGTCGAACTGCAGAAGGCGCTGAACCCGCCAGGGGAGGAGAGGGTGGAGCGGTTCGGTTGGACGTTCTGCCCGGGTGACAAGGTCATGCAGGTCGAGAACGACTACGACCGCGAGGTCTACAACGGGGACCTGGGAATCATCAGCCGGCTCGATATGGAAGAGTCAGAGCTTCACGTCACCTTCGACGGCCGGGATGTCACCTACGGCTTCGGGGAACTGGACGAGTTGGTACTGGCCTATGCGACGACGATCCATAAGAGTCAGGGATCGGAGTATCCGGCGGTGGTCATCCCGGTGACGACGCAGCACTACACCATGCTCGCGCGCAACCTGCTCTACACAGGCGTGACCCGCGGCAAGCGGCTCGTGGTGCTGGTCGGGCAGCGCAAGGCCCTCGCCATTGCGGTGCGGAACCAGGGCGCGCGACGGCGGTGGTCGAAGTTGCGGGAGTGGCTGGCTGGGTCGGCGCAAATCTCATGACCAGGCTGAGCTTCGCGCCGCTCCCGATTCCACGCGAGGCATGTCCCACGACGGAACCAACCCCGTGTTGCCGCGCTCTACTCCGTGCCGGCTTCGGGCGAAGGCGGGGGCGCGCTCTGGCTGGGCGACCTCTGTTTCGTCGCCTTGGCCGCGAGCTTCTTTCTGGCCGGCGCCTTCTTCGCGGCGACTGGCTTGCTCGGTGCGGCGGCTGCGCGCCGGGCCGTCGCCGCCTTCTTGGCCTTCCGCGCAGGCGCTGCCTTTGCTTTTGCGGGTGCTTTCGTCTTTGCTGGCGCCTTGGCTTTTGCCCTGGCGGCTGCTTCTTTCCCCTTCAGGCGGCGAGCTTTGACCTCGTCGCGAATGCCGGCGAGCGCTGCGGTAGCGACGGCTGCCTGCTGGTTGTCCGGAATGCCGTCGAGCGCTTCGAAGAACGCCTGCGTCACGTTCTTCGTCCCGCGCGGAGCACGCGTCCGGGCATCGTCCTTGATGGCCATGGTCGTTTGGTTCCTTTCGGACCGGGCGCTCGTGCAGTTCTGGCAACCCCAATCTTCGGTTACGCTAACGATGCCGCCGTGACCGCGGCAAGTTCGGTTCCCGGAGGCAGCGCGCGTCGAACATGGCATCGAGGTTCTGGGACGAGAACGGAATCGCCATTGGCGAGCGTGGGCCTCACATGGGTTGGTTGGGTGAAGGGGAGGGGCATGAGAGGCGGGACTGGCCCAGTAGACCGGCGACAAGATGGCGGGACACCAGCATCTGGCTCAACCCTTCGCGGTGGCCTGTGTACCATATGGTCGGAGAAGGCGCACTGAGCGGCGGCATGCGGACGCCGACGCGCTATCAGGAATTTGTGCCCCAATTGCGCTCGGCGCCTGCCGGTGGCGGCACATCGGGGGCCGCCGCCGGACAGGCCAGGACGTCCTTGCGCCTTGCATCGCCGACGTGCCGCCGCAGGACCGCACCATCAGCCGACCACACCCTACCTACTACGCGACGACCGGCGCGTTCCACTGGCTGAAAGACACACAGTCCTCGCGGCTGTTGATCGAGGGCGGCGTCTTCGCGGTGTTGCTCGTCGCGGTTGGCTCACCGGTCGGATCATGCCCGCGTCAAAGCAGGGCACGACGAATCGGGGCACGCCCTGCCGCGGTCGCACGGGTTGCATGTCACCACCGGCGCTTCCGCGCACCTGTGCTCGGTCGGGAATGTCGAGCCGAAGAATCTTTTCCGGAATGGTTCGCTCCGGATTGCGTGCCTGATGCACTGCCACAATCCCACAGGGCGACACGCGATGAGGCATAAATGCAACTCGTTGCGTACGAAAGCCATGTATCCGTAGGCGCATTTCGCCGCGGACCACACCGGTTTCGGTATCCCCTTCCGCGCGCGTCTCAATTAAGAGCGAAGCCATCATTAATCGTGAGCGACGACGAGAAGTAATATCGAATCGGTATGAACACAAGCTGGAGCCGCGGTTCCGGACATCCGAGTGCATGCACGAAAAAAGTTGCAGTTCACGGTTGCGTCATCGTGATCGTTCGTTTTTCTACGCCGCCGACGCCCCGACGAATGGGCTGGGCAACCGGGGAATTACAATCCCACATCGTGGGTGAACTGTGTCTATTACAGGTATGTCATTGCGCAATCAGCGATTCGAGGTTCATCATGCGCCCGGCGCGCCGTGCGGCGAGGCTCCCGGACCAAATAGGACGCCGGCCGTTATCGCGGCCGCGTTTGCTGCTGCGATTGCGATGGCTGGCCCGGCATGGGCCGATCCGCTCAGCGTCGGCGAGTTCGGTCAGCTCGCCCTGCGCTGCGGCGCGTCTGTTGCGCCGTCCACTCTTGCCTCG
>CAIXDS010000068.1 GCA_903918195.1 uncultured Acetobacteraceae bacterium
AAGCAGAAAGTGTTGCGCCATGATGACCCCGCCGAGCGAACCAACTCGGCGTCCTTCCTGGCACAGGCAGGGGAATAGTACAACCCATTAATTTCGTTGACAAGATTAGGTGGGTGGCGGCTGCTACATAAGGCCGGAAATACCCCTGGACGCCACCCCTGAAATGGAATGGTGGGTTCCCAGGGGCCACTGCCCCTTGGCGGGTCCAGGGCAGAGCCCTGGCCTTCCTTCCCCCAACCACCCCGACCTACGGCCGCAGCGGGAACAACCAAGGCACCGTCGCGAGCGTCGCCAGCAGCGCCAGCACCTGCAGCGGCACGCCGATCCGCACGAAATCGGTGAACCGGTAACGGCCGGGCCCCAGCACCAGCGCGTTCACCGGCGAGGCCACCGGGGTCGCGAAGGCGGTCGAGGCGGCGATGGCCACCGCCATGACAAAACCTTGCGGCGCCAGCCCCATCTCCTGCGCCGCGCGGATGGCGATCGGGGCCAGCAGCACCGTGGTGGCGGTGTTGGAAATGAACTGGCTGAGCGTCGAGGTCAGCGCGAACAGGCCGGCCATCAGCACCAGCGGTCCCAGGCCGCCGAGGGCGCCGACCAAGCCGTCGGCGATCAGCGCCGCGCCGCCGGTGCGCTCCAGCGCCGTGCCCATCGGCAGCATGCCGGCGATCAGGATCAGGCTCTGCCAGTTGACCGCCCGATATGCCTCATCCATCGAGACGCAGCGGCCCACCACCATGGCCAGCGCCGCCATCATCGCGGCGATGGCGGTGGGCACCAGGTTGCCGATCATCAGCACCAGCATGACCGCGGTGATCGCCAGGGCCAGCGGCGCCTGCCGGCGGGCCGGGGCGACCTCGGCGAGTTCGCGCGGCAGGCCGAGCACCAGAAGATCGCGCGGTTCGGACCGGCGCAGCCGGGCAATCGCCTCCCACCCGCCGGCGACCAGCAGGGCGTCGCCGGCTTCCAGCACGGTGTCGGCGCCGACCGATGGCAGCGGCGCGCCCTGGCGGCGCAGGCCGACCACGGCGACGCCGAGGCGGCGGCGCAGTTCGGCGTGCGCCGGGGTTTGTCCGGCCAGCGAGGAGCCGGGCGGCACCAGCATTTCGGCCAGTCCCAGTTCGCGTTGCAGCTGCGGTTCCGCGGTGTCGAACGGGAGGGATTCGAGCCGCTCGGCGGCGGCGGCGGCGGCGATCGCCGCTGGCGCGCCGGCGGCCAGCAGCACGTCGCCCGCCCGCATGGCGGTGTCGATCAGCGCCGGCAGCACCAGTGTCGCGAAGCGGCCCTGGCGCTCGATGCCGACGACGGTCAGGCCGTGGCGGCTGATCAGCCGGGCCTCGGCCAGCGACTGGCCGTCGAGCGGGCTGTCGGCGGCCATCCGCAGCCGCGCGATGCGGCTGCCGGCGGCGTAGTCGGCGGCGATTGCCTCCATGCTGCGCCAGCCGCCGCCCGGCGGGGCCGGCGGCGTGCGGTCGGGCAGGGTGTGGCGGCCGACGGCGATCATCCAGGCGATGCCGAGGGCCAGGATCAGGGCGCCGATCGGGGTGAAGGCGAAGAAGCTGAAGGTGGGTAGCCCGGCGGCGGTGAGTTGCGCCGCGGCGACCATGTTGGGCGGGGTGCCGATCAGCGTCAGCATGCCGCCGATCAGGGCGGCGACGGCCAGTGGCATGAGCAGGCGCGACGGGCTGGTGCCGAGGCGAAGCGCGATGCCGGTGGCGACCGGGATGAAGATCGCCACCGCGCCGGTGGAACTCATCACCGCCGAGAGTGCCGCGACCGCCAGCATCATCAGGGCGAGCAGGGTCGCCTCGCTGCCGGTGCCGAAGCGGAGCAGGCGGGCGCCGATGGCGGCGGCGACGCCGCTGCGGGCGAGGCCCTCGCCGACGACGAACAGGGCGGCGATGAGCACGATGACGGGATCGCCGAACCCGGCGAAGGCTTCCTGCACCGGCATGATGCCGCAGAGGGGCAGGGCAACGACGGCCAGCAGGGCGACGACATCGAGCCGCACGCGGTCGCTGGCGAACATGGCGACGGTGCCGGCGAGCAGAAGAAAAACGGTGATCATCGGCCCGCCTGGGGAAATGGTGGGCGATACTGGGATTGAACCAGTGACCTCCCCCGTGTCAGGGGGGCGCTCTCCCGCTGAGCTAATCGCCCGGTGGCCGCTTGGGTGGGCGGTGTCCTAGGGTCTTCCGGGCCGGTGTGCAAGCCCCTGGAGCGATCGGGTGAAGAAAGCAAGGCCAGGGGCTCTGCCCCTGGACCCCGCTAAGGGCGGAGCCCTTAGAACCCATTCGTTTAGACAGTTGTTATGAGAGGGGGGTGAGGAGTGGCCGATGCA
>CAIXDS010000069.1 GCA_903918195.1 uncultured Acetobacteraceae bacterium
ATATCGAATGATCTGAAGGATCGTGCACTTGTAACCCGCAAGCTCAGAAAGCCAGAACGAGAGCTTCTTCACATGCAGCTCGGCCATCCCCGCTCCCCTTCTGAAAGCCAACGAAAGAGATGGTAGACGGCATGCTTCCGCAACCGAACCGTCTACTGGTGGCAGCTACTACATGATACTGTAGAATCGGAGCGGGCGGCGCGTTAGGCACCGCCAGAGCACGCGGTTGGAAACGCCAAGAACGACCGGGTCGTAGAGAAAGCGCAGACTCAGTGTCCGTTGGGAAAGGTTGCTCCGCCACCGCATGTAGAGCGCCCGCGGCCTCATGGACCCAACATATGGGGTCCATATCCGGGAATCAGACCCTTTCCCAACGGACACTCAAGGGTGTGTACGCGGCCTGCCCCGCGACGACCTCGCCGCTCAGGCCGGCGGGCAAGTCGTCGGTGCCACGCCGTGTTGTGCTATCCACGGTCGGTCTCCTCGGGCCTCGCATCCTGCCGTGCGCCCGGCAACGATCGCGCGAATGTGATTCCGATCATTTTCCAAAGTCGACTTCAGCGGTTACCCTTGAAATATAACAGTTTATCTCCCCCACAATCCTCTGCAATCTTGGCCAAAGTGGGCTGCGTTCACCTGCAATTTGCCAAAGCCAGCAGCAGCGGGTTGCAGATCGGCGGCAAAAAAGCGGCGCCGAAGGCCGAGATCGACCGGGGGTCGCTCGCTGAAGTCCAGTTTGGCAATTCGTCGCAATCGAATTTGGAAAATGACAAGTTCGCATGACATAGTGCTACATAAAAAACCGTTATGTTACGCTAAAGGCGTGCCAGAGAACTCCACTAAGTCAGGTCGCCAGATGACCGTCACCAGACACCAAACAGCGAAGAACCGGATTTCCTGGGTCATCGGGACATCAGGAACACGAAGCTCAGTCCGCAGCGGCTGGCAAGCGTCCGGGTGCGATAGCGAAAGGGTTATCCGATCGCCGGGCCGGAATCACCCGGCAAGCTGTTGCGCGAGCCCGAACATGTCCATCAGGATTCGCGCGTCCTTGACCCGGCCGTTCTCGATGCGATCGATCACTATGCCCCAGACGGAGACAGAGCGGCCGGCCGCGGGAATGCCGAGAAACTCCGCGTGATGCGTGCCGGTCCAGGTGAAGCGGGTCATCACCTTGTCGGCCTCGGCCATCTGTTCCTCGACGGTCCAGTGCATGTCCGGGAACACGGTGAAAAGTCCGCGCAGCACGTCCTTCAGCCCGGCGAGACCGGGGCCCTGGCCGGGAAGAGGCACCTGCTCGATGACATCCTCCGCCATGTATTGGCTCGCTGTGCGCAACTCGCGATTGTTGAGCACCTCCTCTATAAAACCCTCCACCAGCTTTTTGTTTTCGTCGGTGCTCAAGTGCTGCTTCTCGGACACTGCCGTTCCTCTCGCTAATATAGACCCACATGCCCCACATGACCGTGGGTTGCAACGGCCTTTTCGGAACGATAGTCGCCGTTCGGCCCTGCGGGCAAGCGTCTTCTGGTTCGTTGGAGCGTCGCCGGGATGCCTGCCCACCCCTGGCTGCCGTTGCGCGGCTGTCAGGCCCCGGATGCCCGCATTTGGCGAATGAGATCCTTTAGCGGTTGGACTTTCATGACGCCTCATCCGCAAGCTGCTTTCGATAGATGGGGTCGCTCTTGAAGAGTGCCTCGCAGAAACATTCTCTGGCAAAGGCAGCGAGCTGCTTCGCCGTCCTGTCCACGCCAAGAATGCGGTCGAGCGATGCAAAGTCTCCGTAACTGCTCACCCCTTGGCCGTTGAGGCGCGACGGCGGTATGAACGACCGGCTTGACATGGTGACGGTGGGTAAGATTCACTCTCATCGTGAATCGCGAAGCCCTTCTTAGCCTTTCCCCGGCTGACCTGGTTGCCCTGATACTGGCCCAGCAGGCGCAGATTGAGGCGCTGACCGCACAGGTCGCCGATCTGCAAGCCAGGCTCAATGTTCCGCCGAAGACCCCGGACAATTCCAGCACGCCGCCGTCGCGCGGCGAGAAGCCGAACCGTCCGGATCATTCCCCGAAGAAGAAGCGCCGCCATGGTCGTCCTGGTGTGGCGCGCCCGCTGGCCGAGCACCCCGACCGCGTCATCGAAGCGACGCTCGATGCCTGCCCGCATTGCGCCCACGCGCTTGCTCCGGCCGACCAACCTGGCATCCACGCCTATGACCATGTCGAACTGCCGCCAATCCGCCCCGTGGTCACCCGCATTCATCGCCATCACGGTATCTGCCCGTGCTGCCACCGACGGGTGACCGCGTCGGCGCCGGAGGGGTTCGCACCCGGCTCGCCGTTCGGTCCCGGGCTGTGCGCGCTTGTCATCCATCTGCACGTGACCCAGGCGATCAGCTTCGAGCGGTTGTCGCGCCTGCTCGGCGAAGTTTTCTGTGTTGCCGTCAGCGAGGGGGCGATTGCCAACATCCTCGCCCGCGCGCAGCAACCGCTGGTCACCGCGGCGGTGCCGATCGCCGAGGCGGTGCGGGCCAGTGCCGTGGTGGGGTCGGACGAGACCTCGGCGCGGGTCGGTGGCAAGACCTGGTGGCAGTGGGTGCTGCTGTCCTCGACGGCGATCTGCCACGTCATCGTGCCGCAGCGGGCGGCGTCGGTGGTCGTGGACTTCCTCGAAGGCCGCCGGCCGGAGATCTGGGTGGCCGATCGCTACGCCGCCCAGGACGGCCACGGCGCGGCGCGCCAGCTTTGTCTGGCGCATCTGCTGCGCGATGCGCAGTACGCGATCGATGAAGGCGGCACTGTGTTCGCCCTCGGCTTCAAGTTCCTGCTGTTGCGGGCAATGGCGATCGGCCGTCGCCGACCTGACCTCAAGGACAGCACGCTGCGGCAATACCTTGGCGATCTCGAACGCCGGCTCGACCGGCTGTTGTCGGGTGCCATTCCGGACACGCCGGCGGCCCGCCGTCTGTTCAACGCCATGCGGCGTGACCGCGACGACCTGTTCCGCTTCGTCATCCGCCGCGACGTGCCGTACACCAACAACGCCTGTGAGCGGGCGTTGCGGCCATCGGTGATCTTCCGCAAGGTCACCGGCTGCTTCCGCTCGCACTGGGGGGCCAAGGTCTACGCCGCCGCCTCGGGGATCGCCACCGGTCGCCTCTATGGCCTCACCGCGCTCCAGGCACTCGCCAACGCACTCGCCGGAAAGCCCGTCATGCAAGCCGCCTGAACCCCGTTGCCAGGGGGTGAGCAGTTACAGATCTCCCGCTCTAAATTCGAATGCTATTGTTGTTTTTGCCGTTGCTGTGATCAGACTACTCAGTCGATATAATCGACAACGTATCTTTTCTCATTTTTTTGGACGATAAAGCCAAGCACATCCGCTTTGAAGATGATCCATCTCATTATGGTCCTATAGTCGAATCCTCTCGACCTCGTCCTGCGTCAGCCGTTCCTTCGTCCGATCATAGAGCTTCGTCGTCCGCGGGCTCTCGTGCGCCGCCATCGCTTGAGCATGCTCTAGCGCCCCGCCGTTGGCGAGGTAGGCCGTGATCCCGGTCGCGCGAAAGCTGTGATTGCCGATCGGCGCCAGAATGCCGGCGGCCAGCGCCCGCTTGCGTACCATGCGCCAGGCATCCGCCTGGGTCATCGGAGCATCGGCGAGCGTGACGCCAAGGTGCCCGCGGCTAGTACGGAACAGCCAGCCCTTCTTGTCGTCACCGATGCCGGCCGCAGCGATGTAGGCGTGCACAAGCTCGGCGAGCGCATGGTGGCAGGGCAGGGCGTGCTCCTTGCCACCTTTCTCGTGCAGCCGGATCAGCCAGCCCGAGCCCTTGGGCTCCAGATCCTCGACCTTCATCTTCAAAGCCGCCCCGATGCGGGCGAAGCCATAGGTGAGGGTGGCGATCAGCGCGCGGTCGCGCAGGTCGCGCACGGTCTCGGTCGGGATGCTGTTGATCAGCCGCCGCCACTCCGGCCCCTCCAGCACGGGCGTCTTGCCGGTGTTCACGACGTATTTCGGCCCGCGCACGGCGGCGGCGGGATTGCTCGGCATCACCTGGCCGACCACCAGCCAGTCGAACAGCATCCGCACCGCAGCGAGTTGCTGCTTGACGCTTGGCGGCGCGGCCGTCTCCTGCAGCGCCTCGATGTAGGCACCCACGTCGTGCGGCCGAATCGTAATCAGAGTCAGGCCGCGTCCATCGCACCAAGCCAGGAAACTCGCACAGGCACGGGCATAGGCGCGGCGCGTGTTCGGGTTGCGGATGTTGGCGGTGAAGAACTCGACGTAGCGCCAGTTCGCCCGGTCGCCGGCGTCGGCAATCAGCGCCGGCACCAAGTGGGTGTCGGTCGTGGTCGTGAGGGTGCCAAGTGGGACAAGGGCAGGGAGATGATCAGTCACGGCAACCTCGATAACGGCGTGACATTCTCGCGCAGGAACGCCGCATAACCTGCAATATCCAATTTTCCGGCAGCAAGATCGAGCACCGCCTGTGTGGACATCTCTTCGCTACCCGTGAACCGGACGCCGTTGAGTTCAAGGAATAGTATTCCTAACACAAAGCCCGTTCGTTTATTGCCGTCTATGAAAGGGTGATTTTTGACAACCCCGGCGGTATAGGCCGCCGCCAGGTCGCTCACATCAGCATTATCGCCATAAGCGGCGATCTGCTGCGGGCGGGCAAGTGCGGACTCCAGCAACCCGGCGTCGCGCACTCCCTCAGCGCCGCCATGCAGGGCAAGCAACCGTTCGTGGATCGTGCGCGCGTCACGTTCGTCGAGCCAAACCCATGGCGTCATTTGGCAAGCACATGGAGCGTGTTGCGATACCGGCGCATGATGTCGTCCGCCTTGTCCATCTTGGCGGCAAAATCTGGATCATACGGCGTCAGGCGATAACCGCCGTCCGGCGTCTCGGTCGCATACAGCGTGTCGCCCTTGGCGACGTTGAGACGCGCCAGCATGTCCTTCGGGATGACGACACCGGTCGAGGTGCCAACGGCGGTAAGCTTCAGCGTGGTCATGTTTGACCTCCTGCGCCATACATATTTTTATTATAATGCAAATACCCTTCCCCGTCAAGATATCACGTATGATAATGAAGAGCGTTTTTCGCTTGGCGGCGCGGCGCACCGTCGCAGCCTTGGGCGCTCGCTGGTGGGGGCCGCGCCGGTTAGCGAAAAACGTGTTGGACTAAACCGCTACCCCCGGCGGCTATGGGGATTGTTCTTGCAAACCGCTGGTCGAGCAGGTGCATTGCCCCGCCGACCGAGATGGTCGTGCGATCTCGGTTGTCGTGAGGGCGTTACTGTCGGCCTTGTTGGTAGGCGTTCGGACAGGTGCCTGACGGCGGGTATGGGTTCCGTGGGTCTGCCGGCGGGCCAAAGGGTATCGTGCGGCGCGCGCCGATCGGCACCGGGATCGATGTTGCCTGGCAGGACGGGATGGACCGCAATCAACAGAGAGTGCGTCATGAACTATCGCACCACATGGCTGGCCGCGGCGGCGGCTGTGGCGCGATCGTGCCGCAGATCAGCATCCGGCCACCGCAGCAGGGGCAGACCTCGACGTCCTGACCGGTGAGATCTCGCAGGCGGTCCTGCCACGAGCGGGATGGCGACGGCTCCGGCGGCGGTACGGCGAGCAGTTTCCGGCAGAGCGCAAGCTTCTCGGCACGATGGCAGTTGGCGAGGAAGCCGATGTGGCGGATGCGGCGGAAACCGTCCGGCACGGTGTGCCGCAGGAAGCGGCGGATGAACTCGTCCGCCTCCAGCGTCATGACCTTGGTCTGGCCGCCGTGGCGGTAGTCCTTCCAAGTGAAGCTGACCTGAGCGTCATCGAGCCCAACCAGGCGGCTGTTGGCGATGGCGACGCGATGGGTGTAGCGGCCGAGATAGCCGAGCACCTGCTCGGGGCCGGCGAACGGCGGCTTGGCGTAGACGACCCAGTCGATGCGGGCCAGGTCATCGAGGCGAGCAGCGAAGGCGGCGGGATCGGCGAGCGCGCCGAATTCCCCGGGGAAGCGCAACCTGCCGCCGGCGAAGGCGGCGCGCAGCCGGCACACGAACACGTCGCGGAAGCGCCGGGAGAGCACGCGCACCGGCAGGAAGAAGCCGAGTGGACAGGCGATCCAGCGTGTCTGGTCAGGTGCGATGCCGCCACCGGGGACGATGCAGTGCAGGTGGGGATGATGGTGCAGCGCTTGGCCCCAGGTGTGCAGCACCGCGACCGCGCGCTCGACACCCGGCTGGGCACGCTGCAGCTGCGGATCCCGAAGCTGCGGCAGGGCTCGTATTTCCCGCCGTTCCTGGAGGCGCGGAAGACATCGGAGCGGGCGCTGATGGTGGTGATCCAGGAAGCGTGGATCGGCGGCGTGTCCACCCGCCGCGTGGACGAGCTGGTCCAGGCGATGGGGCTATCGGGCATCTCGAAGTCGACCGTTTCGAAGCTGTGCCGCGACATCGACGAGCGCGTCTATGGCTTCCTGGAACGCCAGATCGACGGCGAATGGCCGTATCTGTGGTTGGACGCCACCTACCTGAAGCAGCGCGAAGGCGGCCGGATCGTCTCGGTTGCGGCGATAATCGCCGTGGCGGTGAACACCGAGGGAAAACGCGAAATCGTCGGCCTGCATATCGGCCCATCGGAAGCGGAGACCTTTTGGTCCGGCTTCCTCCGCAGCCTGCTCAAGCGTGGCCTGAAGGGGGTGAAGCTGGTGATCTCGGACGCCCACGAGGGGCTGAAGGCGGCGATCAACCGGGTTCTGCGGGCCGGGTGGCAGCGCTGCCGGGTGCACTGGATGCGCAACGCCTTGGCCTATGTGCCGAAGGGCCAGCAGGCGATGGTTTCGGCGGCTTTGCGCCAGGCCTTCCTGCAACCCGACCAAGCCAGCGCCCGCGCCACCTGGAGGCATGTCGCCGACCAGTTCCGCACCCGCTTTCCCCGGCTCGCCGCCTTCCTCGACGACAGCGAGCTCGACGTGTTGGCCTACATGGCCTTCCCGGCCCAGCACCGCAGCAGGTTGCACAGCACGAACACATTGGAAAGGCTCAACAAAGAAGTGAAGCGTCGGGCCGACGTGGTCGGCATCTTCCCCAACGAGGCATCCATCATCCGCCTCATCGGCGCCGTCCTGATGAAGTGCAACGATGAGTGGTCCGTTCAGACCCGCTACATGTCGCTGGAGGCGATGGCGAAACTGCTCGCGCCCACCATCGACGCCGACGCGCCTCAGATCACCACCCAGGCCGCCTGAACATGGTCAGCACAGCTACACCTGATTCCACACCACCTTGACGGGCACGACCCTGCGGCGGATCGAGGCGCACGTGAAGCTGTGCATGCTGGCGCTGCAGGTGCAGCGTACAGCCGAGATCCGCACCGGCCTGCCGTGGGCGCGCATCGCCCACCTGCTGGGGACGCTGAAGGCGGTGCGCTATGTGGCCGAAGGTCGGACCATTGTTCACCGCACGAAAATCGCCGGCGAACTGGCCGATCTGCTGAAAAAGCTAGGGATTCCAATACCCAAGCAGCTTCTGGCGGTCACCGAGGCGGCCGACACCCCGGCCGCAGCATAGACACACGCCCGGAATCCGCCCCCCGTAAGTCGCTGCTACTGCTTACGGATTCCACGCGTGTGTCTCGTGACCGCGAACACAGGTCATGGGGTTTCGGACTCCGCGCCTCCTTCTGATCATGAGACAAGCAACTCGGGTCGGAGCAGTCGCTCAATCCAAACCTACACTGCGTCCTCGTGGTCTCACGTCAAGCGCTCTTCAATCCGGGTACCCACCTGTCCCGGAACGGGCGGGTTGGGCAGATTACCGCCGCCTTCGGGCGGGCCGCCGAGGAGGTGGCCAAGCGGGTTCAGAACCGGGATATGGTCGCAGACGATCTTCAGGATCGACAGCAACGGAACCGAGAGCAAGGCGCCAGTCACGCCCCACATCCAGTCGCAGAAGAACAACGACACGATCACAAGCACCGGGTTGAGAGTGAAACGCCGCGCCAGCAGCAGGGGTGTGACCACCTGACCCTCGGCAACGTGGATGATGAGATAGATCGCTGGGGGCAGCATCGCTCCCCAAATGCCATCACTGACAAAAAGACCTACGAAGAAGAACAGTACGACCACGGTCATCGGCCCGACGATAGGGATGTAATTCAGCAGGAACGCCGCCGTTCCCCACAGCAGCGGATCCGGCAGTCCCTGGGCCCACATCTGCACCCCGTTGGCTATACCAACCAGCAGGTTCATGGTGGTTATGGTGAACAGGTACGCCGATACATTTTTCTCAATCTCGACGGCAACTGCCACCACGCGACGTTTGTCGGCGAAGCCCGGGACGATTTCCACCAGGCGGCGCAGCAGGGAGTCTCCTCCTGCGAGCAGAAAGAACAGCACCACCGCCACCATCACGAACTGCCCGAGCGCCACCTGCGTGCCCTGCAGCACTGACAACCCGAAGCCGCCCAGATCGCTGGTTGGTTGCACCGTGACCCGCTGCACACCTTTCTCGGGCAGCTGCGCGCCCTGGTCCAGAGCGTGATGCATCTGATCGAACCCTTTGCGCAGGAACGCCATGGGCTTGCGCAGCGCGCCAAGTTGCTCCTGCAGTTTCGGAATGCCCTCCGGCGCCCGGGCGATCCATTGGGACGCCGGCACCGAAATGGCAACGCCGACGCCGCCCAGCGCGGCAAACAGAATGGTGATCAGGAACAATGCCGCGGCGGTGCTGGGCAGGCGCAGGCGGATCAGCACGCGCTTGGCAGGGGCGAGCAACAGATTGAGAACGAGCGCCAGCACCATCGGTATGACGATGGCGGCGGCGGCGGTGAGCGCAGCCAGAACCGCCAGCACCGTGAGAATCACGAGGCAGATCTTAATCGTGTCGGGCTGCCCACGCGACAGGTCGGGTTGCGCGTTGCGGACGCGGGCGGCTTCATCCTCGTTGCCGCTGCGCGGGGTGTCCGTCGCAGCGGTGATACCCGCGGGCAAGAGCATCAGCGGAACTCCGGTCCGCGGGCAGCGACCTGGCGCAAGGTCGCCGGGCAACAGGTCGCGCGCCGATGCCACGGGCGTGAGCGCGCGCTGCCGATCGCCGTGTCGGCGAGGTGCGACCGCCGATCAGCCAAGTGTTGCCGGTCGCCGGAGCGGAACAACACCGCGCAAACGCCCGTCGCGGCACGATGGCTGATCCGGTGGGTCGCACCGGCTGCATGCGTGTTGCGGTCGCTGTCCACCCTGCGGTGATGCCTGGGGACAAGCCGGGATCGGCCGTGACGAGCAGCGGGTTCAGAACTACGGGCTGCCATATCGCTTGATCCCCCCGTTGACCGGGTCCACCCAGAAGATCGACTGTGCAAACACAGGAATATTCACATCAAACGGATGCACTATCGTCGCCTCACGCCGCTCCGCTGCCGCTCCGGCCGCGTCGCCGCGGGCGGCAAGCAGTTGCGCCAGATAGACATGCGGCTGCTCATCGCCCGGCAGGGTCGCGATCGCCGCACGAAACAGTTTTTCTGCGCCGGCCAGATCCCCGCCGGACCACGCCACCAACCCTTTGAGCAGGGTGATGCTGGCGCCGACATCCGGCAGGGCAATGCTGTCGGCCAAATTCTCCCCGGCCTGGAAGAACGCCTTCGCCTCGTCTGGCCGCTTCCCCGCCACGGCAAGGAAGGCGCGATTGAGAGCCTGTTTGACTATCCCATAGACGCTTTTTCGCGGCAGTAGGCGCGAAGGACGCGGTGGACATTGGC
>CAIXDS010000070.1 GCA_903918195.1 uncultured Acetobacteraceae bacterium
AACAAGGCGCAGGAAATCTACATCGTGATGTCCGGCGAGATGATGGCGCTGTATGCCGCCAACAACATCGCCAAGGGCATTCTGAAGTATGCCCATTCCGGCGGCGTCCGCCTGGGCGGGCTGATCTGCAACGAGCGCCAGACCGACCGCGAGGAGGAACTGGCCTCGGCTCTGGCGGCGCGGATCAACACCCGGCTGATCCACTTCGTGCCACGGTCGAACAGCGTGCAGCATGCCGAGCTGCGCAAGATGACCTGCATCCAGTATGCGCCAGACTCCAAGCAGTCACAGGAGTACCGCACACTCGCCAACAAGATCCACAACAACTCCGGCAACGGCACCATCCCCACCCCGATCAGCATGGAGGAACTGGAGGACATGCTGCTGGAGTTCGGCATCATGAAAACCGCCGAGCAGGAACTCGCCGAAATCCAGGCCCAGGAAGCCGCCGCCGCTCTGGCAGCCTGCGCGGTACGCGTGCCAGCGGACGCCTGATCAGGTCCATCGTCTCCGCAGGTGAACTTCAAGCCTGCGGAGACGATGACCGCAACGAAAGGTTGTGGTTACGTCCCGACCGCGTCGTTGCCTGCCGGTTCGGCCGCGTGGCAGGCACCGGGCGCATGACGCTGGCAGGTCTCGTCCACCGCCGGTCCGGACACTTGCAACCCGATCCACGCCGCCACCGGCGCCTGATCGAAACCAGCCTCGCGCCGTTCTCCCACCTGCATCAACGGCCGGCGGATCAGCAGAGGATCGGCAAGCATCAGCGACAGCGCTGCCGCCTCGTCCAGCGCCTCCGGCCGGACCTCGCCCGACTTCACGCGCGTTGCGTTCCGGTTGAACCACTCCGCCACCGGCCGGTCGCCGAAGAACGGCCGCAGCCCACCGGCCGTCCAGGGCTCGGCACGCAGGTCGCGCGCCGACACCTCGTGTCCGGACGCTGCCAGCAGCGCCTTCTGGCGCGCATTGCCCGCACAGCCGGGCTTCTCCCAGAACAGGATCGTTGCCAAAGCTTCATCCTCCTTGCTCAGCATCACCGCATCGCCACAGGGAAGCAGACAAGCGGCTCTGCCCTTCCGTCAATCGCCTGCTCTACGACCTGCCGGTTGATCGCCATGCCCGCCCGTGTTTGGGTGCATCCTGACATGGCGATCGTTCCCTCCCGCGCGACCGGCCCCCGTACGCCGGCGCACCGGCTCAGCATCCGCATCGACCTTGCCTCCGGCGCCCGCGTCGGGCCGGGCAAAGTGGCGCTGCTGGAGGAAATCGCCCGCGCAGGTTCCATCTCAGCGGCTGGCCGATCGTTGAAGATGTCCTACCGCCGCGCCTGGGAACTGGTGGAGGACCTCAACCGGCATCTCGGACAGCCTGTGGTCAGCACCGCGGCCGGCGGCGCGGGCGGCGGCGGCGCCCAGCTCACCGAGGCCGGGGTCGCGCTGGTCTCCGAATACCGCGCTCTCGAGGCTGCCGCGACCAAAGCAGCCGCACGCCACCTCGCGGCCATTGGCCGCAAATGCGATTCGCCCCGTCGCCGCTGACCTGTTCAACGACCGCACGACGTCAGCCGTAACTGATACGCACCCCCAGCACCTCGATAGACTTCGCCAGCCACGCCGGATGGGCAGGCCAGGCCGGTGCGATGATTCCCGTCGCTATTCCCTATGAACAATAGCGATCCTGGCAGAGAGCGCCGTGCCTGCCAAGGGGGGTGTGGGAAAGCCACGCGGTGCTGTGGTTACCTCCCCGGCGCGCCCATGAAGGAGTCCGAGGCCCTCGGCAAGGACAGGTGAACGCAACAACACGGCGCAAGCCTCGAAGACCGCCGCATCCGAGGCTCCGGTGGGCAACGCGGGAAGCGGTTGCTCCAACGCCACGATCGCCGGTCGCCCGGCCAGCAGCACCAGTCGGCCACCGAGGCGGACCGCCTCGATCAGGTCATGGGTGACCAGCAGCGTGGCCAGACCCCGGTGGGCAACGGCGCTGCGCAGACAATGTTGCAGCTCGGCGCGCAGCCCTGGATCGAGCGCGGCAAACGGCTCGTCGAGCAGCAGCGCGGCGGGCTCGATGGCGAGCGCCCGCGCGATCGCCACCCGCTGCTGCATGCCGCCGGACAGCGCCCGGGGCGGCTTGTCCAGGTCGCCGGATCGGAAGCCCACCTCTCGCAGCAGCGTCTCGGCCCGCTCGTGCCGCTCGCGGCGCGGCACGCCGAGCGCCTTAAGGCCGATAGCCGCATTGTCCAGCGCCGATCGCCAGCCCAGCAAACGCGGCTCCTGGAACACCATGGCAAGGCGCCCGTTCACCGTGATGCGGCCGGCGCTGAGCGGCAGCAACCCGGCGGCCGCATGCAGCAGGCTCGTCTTGCCGATGCCCGACCGGCCCATCAGCACCACCGTCTCGCCGGAAGCGACATGCAACGTCACGCCGGCAAGAACGGTCTGTCTCCCGCGCGCAACCTCGATGCCGTCCAGAAGCAGCGTCACCGCAGCATCCTTGTGGCCACCGTCTCGATCGCCAGCAACAGGGATACGGTCAGCACGATCCAGGCGAGCACGACATCTGTCTCAAGATAAGCCCGCGCCGTGGCGATCTGGCCGCCCACCCCCACGCCGCCGCTCAGCACCTCCGCCATGACCGCGACCTTGAACCCCATGCCGACCGCGCCGGCGAGGGCCGCGCGGACATGTTCGGCAATCTGCGGAACGGCGATGTCGATAAAACGCTGCGCGCGCGGAAGCGCGAAGACCCGCGCCACCTCCGCCAGCGCCGGATCGCGGGCACGCATGCCGTGGAAGGCACCGATAAACAGTAGCGGCAGACAGGTGATCGCGACGGTGAAGCCTGGCGCCAGTCCTTGCGGTCCGAACCAGAGCAGGGCCAGGACCACCCAGGCGATATGCGGCACGCCGAGAATTACGGTCGCCACCGGCCGCAGCGCCGCACCCAGCGGCCGTGCGGCGCCGGCGAGCGCACCGGCCACAAACCCCACGACGCCGCCGGCCGCCAACCCGCCCAGCGCATCCAGGGTGGTGGTGCCGAGCACAGCCAGCGTGCCGGGTGCTGCCAGTAACTCCCGCACGCGCCCGGCAACCGCGAGCGGCGAGGTCAGCACCAGCGACCCCGTGCGCGCATGCACGACCTGCCAGACCAGCAGCAGCAGCGCCAGGCCACATGCCGACGCGACAAGGTCCCGCCAGCCAGCGCCGCGGTCAGAGGTCAAGAAACAACGACTCGTCGGGCAGACGTCCGCCGATCGCGGCGGGATTGAGATCGAGCAGCACGCGGTAGAACGCCATGATCTCCGCCTGCATCGCGCGGGCGCCGACCACCTCGATGTTGAGGTTGCCAAGCGCGCGGCGGAACAACGGCGCCCGGATATCCATCGTCCGTTCCGCCAGCGTCCCCGCCTCCTCCGGGTTGGCGAACACCCAGCGCGCCGCCTCCGGCAGGCCAGAACGCAGGAGTGCGAGCACCTCCGGCGCCTCGTCTATCAGCGACTGGTGGAGTGCCACGCCCGCCATGGGGATACGCGGATGGCCGAAATGCCGACCCCATTCGGCCTGCAGGCTGATGGCACGATACAGCGTGCGTCCCGAACGTTCTGCCATGGTAATTGCCATAGTCGCCGGCGGCTCGCTGAGCAGCACGGTCGAGGCACGACCGGCAATGGCGAGCTGGGCCGCCTCCATCGGGGTCGCCACGTAGTCGATCTCCAGGTCCCGGCCCGGTTCCAGGCCTTCCTTGCGCAGCAGCGCGCGGAAGACGAGGTCGGGCATGTCGTTGCGGAAGAACGTGGTAACGCGCCGGCCGCGCAGGTCCGAGAGGGAGGCGACCTTTGCGTCGTCCGACACCACGTAGAGGTGCCCCATGCTGACGATGGCGAGGAGCCGCACCGGCACGCCCCGGTTGGCAAACAGCGCCGGCACATGGCTCGGCGTGGTGAACAGGCGCGTCTCGCCGGAGACGATGCCGGCACGCAGTTCATCGGTGTCGCGCCACAACCGGAACCGCGTGCCGGGCGCCGCCGCCTGCCAGGCGCCCGATTCAAGCAGGCGCACCAGGACGATGGTGGAGGCGTTCGGCGCCCCAAGCACCTGCAGCCCGGCCGGGAGAGCGGCGCGCGCGGGACGCAGCCCGCCAGCCAGGGCGGCAGCCGACAGGCCGCTCAGGATATTTCGTCGGTTCATGTCAGCTCGACTTTCCGCCGGTGATTCCGTGGGCGCATCAGATCAGCACCCAGAAGATGTCCTCGCTGGCGATGAAGCGGAGGGCATCGTCGAGGGGCAGGACGGCGCGGCCGAACGGGCCGGTGGGCGACCAGCGTTGCTTCC
>CAIXDS010000071.1 GCA_903918195.1 uncultured Acetobacteraceae bacterium
GCAGAAAGTGTTGCGCCATGATGACCCCGCCGAGCGAACCAACTCGGCGTCCTTCCTGGCACAGGCAGGGGAATAGTACAACCCATTAATTTCGTTGACAAGATTAGGTGGGTGGCGGCTGCTACATAAGGCCGCGATTCTACAATGAAAACGTCTCGGCCAACCACCTCGATGTCGGCGTGGCAACGGGCTACTACCCGGCGCATTGTCGCTTTCCGGCGACGCCGGTCCGCCTCGGCCTGATGGACCTCAATGAGCACTGCCTGCGACATGCCGCACAGCGCACGGCGCGCTACAAGCCGCTGATCCTGCGCCGCAACGTGCTTGAGCCGATCTCCTTCGACGGATCCCGGTTTGATTCTGTGGCGCTGCTCTACCTCCTGCATTGCTTGCCGGGGGCCATGAAGCGCAAGGCAAGCATCTTTGACCACCTGCGGCCGCTCATGAACGACGGCGCGGTGCTGCTCGGTGCGACGATCGTGCAGGGATCGGCACCGCGCAACCGGGCGGCCAGAAGGCTGATGGCGCTCTACAACGCCCGCGGCATCTTTTCGAACACGGAGGACACCGCCGAGGCGTTGGAGGCGTCCCTGGCAGCGCGCTTCGAACTCTGGCACGTCGAGGTCCAAGGGTGCGTTGCGCTTTTCCGTGCCGTGTCCAGGACGGCATGCCGATAACAGGTTGGCTAAGTATTAGATTCGAAAACGATTAAATGCCTGCGGCCAAGCCAACGGAAAGTTCTTCCGCAGCGGCAGGATGCCTTGCTGGCCGCCAAGGGTTTGGTACCGTTCCGGCAGGGCAGAGTTATAGCCAATGGCTATTGCGCTGAGTACCTGCAGCGCGGCAGCCGAAGACTCCCCACGCTATTACGCAACACATAGTAGTCGTTATTTCTCCGTGTCTTCTCGTGTTCGCAAACCTCAACGACTTGCCCGAGAAGTGAAAGTTCTCGGACGGAATGAATATTCTCGGACAAAATGGGAATTTCCGGACGGAATGCGAGCGGCCGGCGATGCTACGGCGGTTTGGCACGCCGGCGGCCGGCGCCCGAGCGGGCAGGGCAGCAGGGGGGGGAGACATGGACGACATCGTGCCCGCCGCGGCGGGCAGCATCCCGGTGGCGTTGGGGCAGGAAGCGGACACCGCGTGCGACTATGCCGCTGCCAGCCGTGCCGCTTCCACCCGGCTGATCTACGACGCTGACTGGCAACGGTTTCAAACCTGGTGCGCTGCGCGCGGCGAGCCGCCGCTCCCCGCCGATCCGGTGACGGTGGCGCGGTTCTGCGCCGGCGAGGCCGAAGCCGGCCGCGCGCCGTCCACCATCACCCGCCGGCTGGCCGCCATCGGTTGGGCGCACAAGCTCGCCGGGCTCAAGCCGCCGCAGCACGCCGACGGCGGCGGGGCGATCGCCGAAGTCATGGCCGGCATCCGGCGGTCGCGCGCCGCGCCGCCGGCGCAAAAGGCCGCGGCCGATGCCGATGTGCTGCGCGACATGCTGCGCGCCTGCTCCGGTGAGAAACTGCGCGTCGTGCGGGCGCGCGCGGTGCTTGCCATCGGGTTCGCCGGTGCGTTCCGGCGCTCGGAACTGGTCGCTCTCCGTGTCGAGGATATCCGCCGGGATGGAGAAGGCATCCGGGTGGTGATCCGGCGATCCAAAGCAGATCAGGAAGGCGAGGGGGCGACGGTGGCCATTCCGCACGGCGACCGTCTGCGTCCGGTGGCCGCGCTCGATGCCTGGCTGGCGGCCGGCCGGGTGGCGGAGGGCTTCGTGTTCCGCCGGATCGGCCGGGCCGGTCAGGTGACGGACGGCCCGATGAGCGACCGCGCCGTCGCCCGGCTGGTCCAGGCCGCCGCCAAGGGCGCCGGTTACGACCCGGCGCTGTTCGGCGGGCATTCGCTGCGGGCTGGCTTCATCACCAGCGCGGCGCGGACGGGCGCCAGCATCTTCAAAATCCAGGAGATCTCGCGCCATCGCAGCCTGCAGGTGCTCGCTGGTTACGTGCGCGACACCCAAATCTATCGCGATCACGCGGGGAGCGGGTTCCTGTAGTCGCTCGGAGCCATCGGCGGTCGTGCTCGCTTTCATTACCGAATTCTGCTCAGATTGGATGATCGCAGGCTGGTGCTCGTGTTTACATTAACTGCTTCCATGCTTACGATCACTGCTTGGTGCTCGATATTATGGCCGGAACTTGTGCCGCGTTTTGTAGACGGGACAGTTCCGCCTGCGTTTCTGCCAGGGCATTTGCCTCTGAGCGCGCCACTTCCTCGGCGTTCACGAGGACGAGTTGCTTGCGCAGCGGAGGAACACAGCCATCATCCAAGTCGAGACCTAGCCGGGTCTTCACGTAATAGCCGAAGCACGTCCGTACGTTCATCTCCATCAAACCGTTGCTCATGCGGTGCTCAGCTTCCAATGCGCGCTTGGCCGATTCTTCCAAGGCTGGATTGGCTGCCAGGCGGAGGGTCATAATCGTGTGCCAGCCACGGTCAGCGTTGGAGTCAACGTCGCAGTCGCGTTCCCCTGTGACGCCGGTTATTCGTGACACGACGAAGTCCCGAAAATCATGGTGGGTCGCGCAGTAGGCCCTGACGTGCCAGCGGTCGCCATCGTCGGCGAATGCATGTGGGGCTATCCATCGGACTGTCGGTTGGGGGTGGGAGAATGACTGATAGGTAACCTCGATAAGCCTCCGTTCGCGCACGGCCGCGAGCAAGCCCTGCAGAACGACGTCGTCCAGCTTCCTATCCGTACGTGGCACCGCCCGCTCAGCGGTCACGCCAGCGGCCCAAGGCGGCCTATCGGCACCTTGCTGTCGTTTCTCGGTTCTTTCGAGATCGGCCAGCACATCCATTGCGGACGGCAGGTGAAGGACAGGCCGGAAGCCCGTCCCACGGAGATAGGTTTTCCGGCTTCGGTCATAGACTGCGTTGTCCGGCGCAAGCTCGACGTAGCGCGCCAGGTCCACCGAGGCCTGCGGGATCGATATCCCGAAGTGCCTCACTAGGTCCGACCGGTTCACCCGGCCGGCCCAGAACAGGCACGCGTCTAGGAAAGAAAGCCTCCTTCCCACCCCCCAACGCAGACCGACTCCATCATCCGACATGTGCAACTCCCCTGCCCGCGAATCTTGCGTCGGTGAGTATTGAAAGTCTATGAATCTAGAAACTAGACTCATCGGTCAGATGGGTGCATACTCCCCCGTGTCGCGAGTCGTGGTGCCCTTGGTGGGCTGCGGCGGTGCGGACATTGGAACGGAGAGCGCAGATGGACTTCGCAGATGGACACCATGATGACGCGATAAGCAGGATCGTCATCGACGGGCAGGAGCATACGGTGCATCGGCACCGGATGTTGGTGGCTGAGATATTGGCTCTGGTCGGTCGGTCCCCGGAGGAATGGGAACTGGATGCAGAGCTTGCTGGTGGAGACCACGTTACTCTCGGCGGCGATGACGAGGTGAAGTTGCGTGAGGGCGGTATCGTCCGGTTCCACACGCGCCGCCGGCACCATCATCATCATGGGGATCATTGCGAACTCACCGTCGTCGTGAACAGTGAGCCGATCGTTTTGGATGTGCGCCGTTCGACGCTCCTTTCTGCCGTGGTCACCGAGGTTCTGGAAAAGGCGAAGCCGACGGGCAGGCCCGACGACCAATGGGAGATGAAGACCGAGGCCGGACAAGTGCTTGATCAGGCGCTGTCGCTTGAAGCCGCCCATGTGGAGTGCGGGGCAACGCTCTACCTTTCCCTGAAGGCTGGTGCCGCCGGCGAGGCGATGACCGAGCTTCTGGTTGATCCAGAGGTATCACGGGCGAAATTCTACGAAGAGGTGCGGGATTACCAGCGGGTGCAGGACGCTATGATCCGCCGTGGCCAATGGCTGATCACCGCCGAATATCCAGAGGTTTTCGTCGTGTTTGGTGCCCCAAACAGCAATTATCCCACCTGGGCTTTCGGCGCGGTCCTGGACTTCACAAACTACGACCTGTGGCCCGCGTCAGTGAATCTGGTGAACCCCTTCACGAAGGTGCCCTATCGGGCGGCCGAGATGCCGGCGCCAGCCTGGCTTCAGCGCGTGAACATGAGCACCAACATTCCTGGCGAGACGCCTACCAACGTCATGTCCGTGGACAGGCTAATGCAGGCTCAGCGGCCGGAAGAAGTTCCCTTCCTGTGTCTGCCTGGCGTGCGGGAGTATCACGCGCATCCTGCCCACACCGGAGATAGTTGGTTGCTTCGCCGGACATCTGGGGAAGGCAAGCTGTACAGGCTGCTGGATGTCTTATTTCAATATGGTTCTGCGCCGATTTGTGGTCTGCATGTGCAGCCCGCCATGAACATCGTCCCGCGGTGACACTTCTGCACCGGTTGTTCGGCGGGAAAGACCCTTTGGGCGATGTGCCACGGACCGGGCTCGAATCCGTGGACCGAGTCTTACTGCCCCAATCCTGCGCCGATGCAACGCAGGATCACCTGCGCGCGGCCGGCCGAATGGGTAACGAGGGATTGGCTGTCTGGTCAGGGGTCCAGGAAGGATCGACGTTCCGCGTGCTGACTGTAACCGCACCACGCCAGCGGGCAGTGAAGAGCGGACAAGGCGTGTGCGTGGTGCTGGACGGAGACGCTCTACACGGCCTCAACGTCTCGCTGCACAAGGCCGGCGAAAGGCTGTTCGCGCAAGTCCATTCCCATCCCGGCCGTGCTTATCATTCACCGATGGATGACCAATACGCCGTGGTCACGGCCGCGGGTGGGCTATCGATCGTAGTTCCCGACTTTGCCGTTCGGCCGTTTTCTGTCGGGGATTGTGCGATCTACCGCCTGACCCGCTCCGGCAAATGGACCGTGATGCCGAAACGGCGGGCGGAGGCGCTTATCTACGTCGTCAAGGACCAGACTCCATGAACGTCGCCAGCTTCTTCGACCGGAGCGCGACTGCGGTTGCGCAGGTGCTGGGCGAATGCGATTCTGACCGGCTGAGGCTGAAGCTGTCGGGATTGGCCGTGGCGCTCGCCTTTGACAGCAAGGCGGTGCGGGCTTCTGAGGGCGTGGCGACGCTGGAATTGGCGACCGACCTACTGGCGCGTTTCTACCCTGGACTTGGCCTTATCCCATTGGATGACGATCCAGCGACAGTCGCAATGGTAAGCAAATTGGGCGAAGCGGCGGGTGCAATACATCCGGGAATCGAATTGAAACCCGAGATGTGTACGGTGTGTTGCTGCCTGATCGTCGGCAGCCGCGTTCCGGCTCTAGGCGTTCCCACCATATTCATCGGTTCGCACGGCTGGAACGCGATACTGGACCCAAGCCAGCCAGTCGGAAGCCTGGACACGCTCAACCCGTTCGGCGCCGCGGCCGCGGCATGCGTCGGCGTCGCCAACGCTTTTCGCTTTGCCTTTGCGGATCTGCTGCCAGACACCCGACCGGATCGAGCCCTCGAATTCGATGTTCTCCATCATCGGCTTGGGCGCTGCTCGGTCGGCCCGGCATTGCCGGACCGAGTCGATATCGACGGCACCCACCTTGTCGGCCTGGGTGCCATTGGCCGCGCGGCGGCATGGTCGCTTTCCCATGCTCCGGCGCTGCGCGGCCGTCTCGACGGGGTTGATCACGAGGCGATCGAGGATTCTAATCTACAACGATATGTGGGGGCGACGCAGGCCGATGCTGCCGCTGGCGTGTTGAAGTGCCAATCCGTGATGGCGATGTTTCGCGGCTCCGGCGTGCAGGTCGTGGAGCACCCGCTCACATGGGGCCAGTATCTGCGGTCCCGGGCTGATTGCCGTCTTGATCGGGTGGCCGTCGCGCTGGACACGCCGGACGACCGGATCTCCCTTCAAGCGGCGCTACCCCGCCGGATTCTGAACGCTTGGACGCAGCCGGGTGATCTGGGTGTCTCCCGTCATGGTTTCACCTCCGGCCCGTGCCTCGCCTGTCTTTACCTGCCAGAGCGTGAGGTGCCGAGCCTCTCCCACCTTGTGGCGGATGCTATTCGCTTGCCCGAGTTGGAAGTTCGCGGCCTGCTGCATGCCGGCTTTCGAGTAGACGCCGCGTTCTTGGGGCGGGTCGCGCTCGCAGCAGAGGTGCCGCTGGAAGCTTTGCTACCCTTTGATGGCCTGCCTCTACGCTCGTTCTACACGAAGGCGGTATGCGGCACGACCTGGTTCGGTACCGGCGCCGGCGGCGACCGGGGTGCAATGGCGGTGCCGATGGCATTCCAGTCCGCGCTCGCCGGTGTTCTGCTCGCCGTCGAAATCGTCGCCGACGCCGTGATGTTGCGCACAACGGCGATGGCACCGCTCACAAAAATCAATTTACTCAAGCCGCTCGGAAGCCGTTTGGTGGAACCGGCCGCAAAACATAAGTCTGGCCAGTGCATCTGCCAGGACGACACATATCGTGCGGCCTATCAGCGGAAGTATGCCTAATCTGAATTCCAGTTGCGTGTCGCTTTACGCGCCTTAGGGTAGGAGAAAACCAAGGTTGGCCAACCCGCTGCTCTCAGAGGAGGAAGCCGAAAGGTATTTTCAGCGGCATGAAATGCTATTGGAGTTTTCCCGACTTTTTGACTATGGCGAGGCGAGCGACCGCGCCGTTGCAATAGTCGGCCCGGCATTTCTTGATACGCTGTTGAGCGAAGCCCTTGTCGAATTCATGATTGAAAATAGGACTGAGGTAAACAAACTGCTCCAACCGGATGGGCCACTTGGTACATATGGAAGCCGAGTGACTGCCTGTTATTGCCTTGGACTGACCGGAAAAATTGTCACCAGTGACCTGAGACTTGTTGGCAAGATCAGGAACCGCTTTGCACACGACATCCGCGCGGACTTTTCCGATTCGAAGATCAGCCAGTGGTGCCGGGCACTCCGCTGGCACAAAGAATTCTTCGCAGTGCCACCGCCCGATGCAACCGACAGGGACTTGTTCCAAGTTGGAGTCAACCAGCTCGTCTCGCATTTGACCGCCATTCCCGGTGTGGCGCGCCTCAGCAAGCGCTCTGAGGTCCTCCACACATAGTCGGGGTAGCTTGAGCCCGGACGCCGTGCGCCAGATCCTGGGGTCACCACACGATTTTCTCAAAATCGCACGCTAAGCCGAAAGTCCTTTGGTTTTAGGGTATTGCGCAAACGATCGTGGCTCATACTGGATTCTAGGGTGGTGGAGATCCAAGTGTTTTCAGTGCGTTGTAGACGCTTGCACCTGCCAGATGGTCACCTTGCGGCTACCCCGAGCGCCGTGGAGACGCAAACCAACCGGAAAACTGATGCTGCGTTGCCCGCAACCCTACGCTAACAAATTGATTTTACGGATATTACTACCGCCCCGAAACCCAGGATGAGCCACGCCTTCTGCACCGTCCCCGCTATCCTCGCCCGTCCCCGCTATCCACATGGGGCGCTCCGATGGCTGTGGCCGCACATTGCGAGCGGCAGCCAGAAGGAAACCGCCATGAGCCGAGTCCGCCCGACCGGGGTCCGGATCACCCTGTCGGGAACCGACCCGGTCGCCATCGAAGCGGCCGCCGACGAACTCAAGCATCGGTTCGCCGCCCGCTTCGCGGTGACCGGACGGCGCTGCTCCCCCGTGTCCGGAAAGGCGGCCAGGGGAGATCTAACGGTTTGGGGCACACTGCTGGTGGACGTTGCCATTGACCTGGACGCCTCGGTCATGGACCTGCTCGATCGCCTTTACGCCGGGCAAGCCGGCGCATGAGCCTGCCTAAATCTTCAGCATTCCGTGCAACGCGCAGAAATTCAAAGAAGAATTTGTCTAACGCGCCATTTCCCCTCGAAGTTATCAACAGCTTTGGGGGATATATCCGGTCCAGCGTGGCAGCAGATCATCGCGGTGCGGAGCGGGAGGGGCGCGACGGCGCGCCGGACGCGCCAGTGCGACACCACGCCAGAGGGACTGGTTGCGTTTCCGTGAGCCTGTATGGCATTCCGGACCACCCCGAAACCTGCCGCACGGCCACCAGCGACGACTGTGATCCGCCAGGGTCCGCTTCCGTGGTTCTTCGCAGAACGAAAATCATCGCGGACGCCGCCGGCCAGGATCGATCCGAGCAGTAGCGGCGAGGCGACCTGCATGGTCGTTCCGGAATCCTCTGTGGGTCACGAAGATGGTTTCCATACTGGGAGCTTCTGCGACTTCAAGCAGGTGGCCACGTCAGGATCTGTCGTCGTTACGTGCTATCTGCTTGGGTAAGCCAGACAAGACAGGGAGACAAGCTGAGCCATGAAGCCGATTCCCGCCTCGAAGTCGTGTGTTGCTCGCCCATGACGAACCTTTGCCCGCGTAGCGGGCACGTCGTGCTGCTCGGCGACTCGGTTTTCGACAATGGTGCCTACGTCGCAGACGGGTTCGATGTCGCGACGCAACTGCACCAAGCGCTGTCGCCAGCTTGGCGGGCCACGCTGGTTGCTCGGGACGGGGCTGTTGCCGGCGATCTTCCAAACCAAGTCGCACAGCTGCCGGCTGATGCCAGCCATCTACTGGTGAGCGTCGGGGGCAACGATGCGCTGGGACACCTGGGCGTGCTCGATGAGCCGGTCGGCTCGGTGGCCGAGGCCCTCGAACGGCTCGCCAGCATTCGTGACGCCTTCCGCGCCGATTACCTCGACGCCGTCACCGCCGTGCTGGCTCTCGGCCTGCCGACCTGGCTTTGCACCATTTACGAACCACGTTTTCCGGAACCAGCGATGCAGCGCGCTGCCATCGTCGCGCTGTCCATCTTCAACGACATCATCACGCGCGCCACGGCAATGCACGGGGTGGACCTGCTCGATTTGCGGGTGCTGTTCAACGAGGACGGGGACTACGCGAACGCGATCGAGCCCTCTGCCCATGGTGGCGAAAAGATCGCTCGGTCCATCGTGCGCGTGCTGCTGGCCTGACCACGCGCATCTATCGGTGGCGGTGATGTGCTATGGTTGCCCGGGGCCGACGCCGCCTGCCTTGCCCGGCTGGTGTCGCGGCGCAAATGACATGCACATCGTTCATTCCTCACCCGGCAACGGTACGTGCCGAACGCTCCGGTAATGGTCATCAGGCAGGATCGTTTCCCCGTGTGCCACGATGCCAAAGCAGTCTGTGATGAGGCGGACGAACCCCGGCTGGTGCAACTGCCTGTCGGCCCGGATGACGAAGCGCCGTGCCACGGAATCATAGAGAACACGGCCACGTGGCCATTCCTCGTATTCGGACCAGACTGGAGCCGTTGGAATTCCATCTCCGCGGAGTGCACGCGCGCCACGGCGGGCCAGCCGCGACCAGTGCTCAAGATGGCCCGTGTCCACGGTCAGCATGTCGCCATAGGCCTCGGCCCGTTCCAGCGGGACGGCCAGTGCGATGACGGTCGATTTTCCGCCCTCCTCGACCACCCAGAACGGGCCGACCATCCCGCCTCCGTCTGGTTTCGCCCCGTTCATTGCTGCGCCAGCTTTGCCAGAGCGCGGTGCACCTCGACCATGGCAAGCGTATCGCGCTGGCAATAGGCGCGCAGCGCGGCCTGCAACCGATCGGCTTCCTCGGGAACCGCGAGAACGCCGGAGGCTAACTGCAGGAACGCCGCCGCCGCCGCGAGTCCATCGGCGATGCCGTCGAGATCGTCGTAACCAAAGCCGGGGCGGAGGGCGGGAGCAACGGATTTGATCGAGTTGCTGAAGCCGAACTCAGGAAGGTAGACGGTACCGCGCACGATCGGCAGCAGGTCCAGCAGCCGGGCGATGATCGCGGCGATCCCCGAGCACAGATCGGAGAACCGCGCCGCCAGTTCCTTCAGCTGCGTCTGTTCATAGGCCGAATAGACGATGATCGGCCCATCGAAGGCCCCGAGTGCCTCGATCAGCGTTTCGGCGAATCGGCGCCGCGGATCTTCGCTGCCATCGGCGAGGAACTCCCGGTGATGCAGGGCACCGTCGTCGGCGATCGCGTGCAATGACCATTGAAAGGGAAGAGTCTGGTAGGGTCGCGTCCCTTCGTAGAGCGGGATGGGTGGCATCATCGCCTCGAAGTCCAGGTAGCAGGCGGGAGGGCCGTAGCCCGGCAGCAGGCGTGCCAGATCGGGAGCGATGTAGGGCCGCCCGCTTGCGGTCGCATCGCGGATGATGGCTTGCTTTCCCGTCAGCGGGAAATCCGCCGGGATTGCTGAAATGGCATCGATGCCGCGCGCCTGGAGCTCGCTCGCGCGGGCATGCGACAGACGGGGGAGATAGGCGATCCAGTCGGCCGGCTTGTGTGCCGTGCACCGGTCCCAGTACTCGCACTCATAGGGCGCGCGGCACTGGCTGCCCGGCTCGGCATCCGGAGGCTCGGCCATGCGCAGACATGCCCGCATGGCGGGCAGCGCCGCGGGCAGGTCGCCAAGCCTCTTCGCCACCTCGGCACCGATGTCGCTTCGGGCGAAGAACTCCGGCCAACTGATGCCGCCGGCCCCGCGAACATAGGACGTGTTCACATGGAGATGCTCGACGGATGGGATGGGGATGCCAGCGCCCCTGAGAACGTGGAGCTGAAGAGCAATGTCGTCGACATGATGGTCCTTGACGCTGGCGCTGCTCTTCACTTCCCGTAGTCCCCAGGTCGCGTTGCCCCGCCGTTCAAGCACGTCCACCCGGATACGGATATCGTCGTGCTCGAACGCGGCCTCGAAGATCGCCGGCACGCCCGTATCGTCCATCAGCGCGGCCGTGCGGGCGCGGGCTTCGGCATGCTGCCACGGTTCCTGGTCGACGAGCACGCCACCAGGAAACAGCAGGTACGCCTTGCGGCCGATCTGCTGTCCGATGTCCAGCGGGGATCCCGGCAGTGGTTCCTCGTAATTCGGCGGCTCGTTGACCAGCAGCCAGAGCCGGCGCAGGCATTGCAGACCGGCGATGTAGCGCGACTTGGTGAGATGCTGACCGGGCACTGATTGCGTCCGAGGTGGATGCAGAATCCTCCACGCCCCGATTGTTGTCGGCAACCGGAAATCGTCGCGCCTGGATGTGACCACGTCCGCTTCTGTCGTGGCGGTGGCGTATTCTTTCGGAACGCCGCAGTGACAGGAGGCCACCGAACCGGCTATGACACGCTCCATGCCATGAGCACCTGACCCGAGACCTCTTTGACGCTCAGGAATCAGCCCGCACTCGGACTCTGTCCGGACGGTCTGGTCCGCGTGTGTTCATCGAGGAGGTCCCCGTGTTCCAGGTCCAGGTTCCCGTTGTCATCGTTCCGTCCACCGAGGCCCGCGCGGCGCTCGGCGTTCAGCTTCGCCCGGCCGGGCTGGCGGCCTGGTGTGAGCTGGCCCGCCGTGGCCGGGGCCTCGAGATGGCGCATTTCCAGATCGTCCATTCGGGTGTGACGCTGGCTGTCTGCTCACGCCTGCGCAGCAATGGGTTCATCGAAATCGGCCTTGGTCTCGGCGACCCGAGGCAGGCGGCCCGCGTCATTCCCGAGGCGCAGCTTCGTCGGGCCGAGGCCCGCGTCAGGACCCGCGCCGGTCAGCCGCCGCACCGTCGGTGACCGATCCCGGGGGCGGCAACGTCCGCCCCCGTTTCCCGTCAGCACGCCATCCGAAAGCTGTGATCGATGTCGCAATTGACAGCCGCCGCCGGCGCGGCCTATCCGTCCGGTTCCGTAAGCACCTGTCTGCCCACCCGAGCCACCCTGTCCGCCATCCCGCCGGCCCTCGGTCGCGCGGGCATTTTGCGTTCAGCGATGACCAACGCAGCGGCGAAGGCCGACCTGCGCGTTCCTGCACGACTAGGTTTGACGCACGACAGGCGCATCTCTCCCACGCGTGCGGTCAGGAAAAACTGACATGACCATTTCCGAGTATATGGAAATCGAGCACGCCGCGCCGGCGCGGTCGGTCAACAGCGGGCGGTGCCTGGCGCTCCGCTGCGCCCGCAATGTCTGCGCCGCGGCCTCCCGCCGCTCTCCAGAGGCCCGGGCGGTTGCCGACTGGCTCGCCGAACATGCCGAGGCACTCGGCCTGCCCGATGCGGCGCCGCCGGAGGAGAGCATGCCCGTCGGCACGCAGCGCCGCCGCGGCGTCTCGGCCGAGGTCTGGGACTGGGTCGGGCAGACGCTGGAGGATGCCTGGAACAGTGAGGCCGCCGCGGCGAACACGGCGGCCGAACGCTGGGCCAACGCCATCGCCGCCAGGCTCGCGCTTGATCCGGCGGAAGCGTCGGTCTTCTCCCTGGCGCTGCATTACCGGCTGGACCAGCGGGTCGAAAACCTGTTCGACGCGGTCAGCCAGTCCCGCGGCGGCCGGTCACAGCTCCACCGCGATGTGGCGCTGATCGGGCTGCTGCTCGGGGAAGCCGAGGCCGGGATCGAGGCGCGCCTGATGCCTGAAGCTCCGCTGCTGGCCAGCGGCCTGCTGCATCTCGACCGGGACGGCGACCTGATGGTCCTGCACCAACTCGTCTGCCTCATCCGGCGGAACACCCCCCCGGGCGCCGATCTGTACGACCACCTGCTCGGCAAGGCGGCGGGCGATCCGCTGCCTTGGGAGGCGTTCGCACATCTCGGCCGCGAGGCGGAGGTCGCGGCCGAGGTGCTGCGGGCGACGCTTGCCGCGCGGGAGAGCGGCGTCAACATCCTGCTTTACGGGCCGCCGGGCACCGGGAAGACCTCATTCGCCGCCACCCTGGCCGCCCATGTCGGCGCCCGGCTGCGGCCGGTGACGGAAGCCAGCGAAAGCGGTTGGGAACCCCGGCGGCACGAGCGCCTGGCCGGGCTGCTGTTGGCCCAGCGCCTGGCGGCACCGGGGGAGACGCTGCTGTTGTTCGACGAGGCCGAGGACCTCTTCGTCGCCCGCACCTATCGGGACGGCGACTTGGTGGCGAGTTCGCGCGTCTTCATGCATCGCCTTCTCGAACGCATGACATTGCCGGTGATCTGGACCGCGAACGACATCGGCGCGCTCGGCCCGGCGGTGCTGCGGCGGATGACGATGTGCCTGGAGCTGAAGGTGCCGAACGTGGTGACGCGGACCCGGCTCTGGCGCCAGATGGCGACGGCGGAAGGTGTCGCGTTGCCGGAGGCCGACGCCGCCCGCCTCGCCCGGCTGGTTCCGGCCGCCCCCGCCGTCGCTTCCGCCGCGCTGCGGGCGACGCGCCTCGCCGGCGGCGGGGCGGAGACGGCCAGGCTGATCATCGAGGGCGTGGCGCGCGCGGTGCAGGGCGGTGGCCTTCCGCTGCCGGAGCCGGAGCACGATGCCGATTACGACCCCGCGCTGGTGAACGCGGATTGCGACCTCGCGTCCCTGACCGCCGGTCTGGTGCGGCAACGTGCGCCGCGCGCGGTTTCGTTCCTGCTGGCGGGACCGCCGGGCACGGGCAAGAGCGTCTGGGTGCGGCACCTCGCGGCGCGGATGGGGATGCAGGTGCTCCAGAAGCGTGCCTCCGACCTGCTCAATTCGTTCCTCGGCGGCACCGAGCGGAACATCGCCGACGCCTTCGCCGAGGCGCGGGACACCGGCGCCTTCCTGGTGTTCGACGAGGCCGACAGCCTGCTGCTCGACCGCGCCGACGCGGTGCGCAGCTGGGAGATCAGCCAGGTCAACGAGATGCTCACCTGGATGGAGCAGCATCCGTTGCCGTTCGCCTGCACGACCAACCTCCCGGCCCGCCTCGACCGCGCCAGCCTGCGCCGCTTCCTGGTCAAGGTCAGCTTCGACTGGCTGACGCAGGCCCAGGCGCGGCTGGCCTTCCGGCGGTTCTTCGGCATGGCGCCGCCCGCGGGACTCGACGGCCTGCTGACACTGACGCCCGCGGATTTCGCGCTGGTCCGGCGGCGCGCCGCGGTGACCGGCGCCACGGCGAACCAGGCGGCGCTGCTGCGTCTGCTGGCCGCCGAGTGCGAGGGCCGGGTCGGCGGGCGGCTGCAGGTCGGGTTCGCGGCCAGGGCGGCGGGTGATTGCGATGCCGCATAGAAGAAGGCAGCATGCCGCCATGAGGTATGGACCAGCAGAACGTCTGCTGCGCCTCGCCCGCTCTCTGGCGGCGACCCGCACCGGGCTGACGCTCGACGAAATGGCCGCCGAGCTTGAAGTCACGCGGCGGACGGCCGAGCGGCTGCGCGATGCCCTGATGGCCATGTTCCCGGAAATGGACAGCCAGGATGGCGACGACCGCACACGGCGCTGGCGGCTGCCGGGCAGCACCCTGATCGGGGTGCTGGAACCCCGCGCCGAGACCGTGGCCGCGGTCGAAACCGCCGCGCGCGAGTGCGAGCAACGCGGCGAAGCCGACCGCGCGGCGCTGCTGCGCGATGCCGCGACCACGCTGCGGGCGGTGATGCGGCCGGATGCCCTGCGCCGCACCGAGACGGGCATCGCCGCGCTGATGGAGGCCGAGGGCATCGCGATGCGACCGGGACCGCGGCCGGTGCTGGCTGCCGGGGTCCTGCCGACGTTGCGCCGGGCGATTCTGGGCATGCAGCCCGTCGTGGTCCGCTACGCGGGGCGCGATGCGGAGGAACCGGCGACGCGCATCTTGTGTCCGTACGGCATTCTCTACGGCGGGCGCGGCTGGCTGGTCGCGCATGTCGAGAACCTACCGGAGATGCGGCTGTGGCGGTTGGATCGGATCGTTTCGGCCGATCGGCTCGAACGTTGCTTTCTGCGACGGGAAGATTTTTCGCTAGCGGCCTATGCGGCGCGGTCCTTCGGGGTGTTTCAGGAGGAGCCGATCGACGTGGTGCTGCGGTTTGAACCGGAGGCGGCGGAGGACGCGGCATCCTGGACGTTTCATCCGTCACAATTTATCGTGCGGGAAGCGGATGGTTCTCTGACCGTGCGGTTCCGGGCGGGCGGGGTGCAGGAGATGTGCTGGCATCTGTTTGCGTGGGGGACGGCGGTGACGGTGGTGGGGCCAGAATCGCTACAGGATACGATCGCAGTTCTTGCGCGGGCTCTCGCCCAACACCACGCGAGGATCAGGGCTTGCGTTGACATATCAAACAAATCTGATGGCGGAAGGCACGATCATGCCAGATGAGGCCCAGATACGAGACTTCTTTGCGAGGGTACGCGGCATTGCCGAGGCGACGCGACTGGCGGGATCAGCGATCGCCCGCGCAGTTGCTCCGCGTTTCTGCCCTGTTGCGCTGTTTTATCCGAACGAAACTGACCTGAGTCGCGTGCTCGCATTCCTGATTGATCCGACCGCCAATCACGGGCAGGGAACGATGTTTCTGCGTCTCTTTCTTGATGTCGTTGGGTTGCCTGAATGCGACGATCGGGAGGACGGGATTGACGTTTCGACAGAATATGTTTTGAGTCCCAGTTTGCGTCGCGCCGATATCGCTGTCAGTTATACCCGTCTGGATAGGCAACGAATTCATTTGCTGATCGAAAATAAGCCGTGGGCTGGCGATGGTGTAGATCAGCTTTCTGATTATTCGAAATACCTGAAAACTAAATATCAGTCTACGCCATGGGCAATTGTTTATATTCCATCGACGGAGCGCGACCCTGGCGCGCACTCCGTCGATGAGAACTGCTTCCAAACCCTTATCGCGAATCGTAGTTTATTTATCTTACCGTATGTGTCGAAGCAAAGAGAGAGATCGATTCAGGAATGGCTCAAACGCTGTGAAGCAACCTGCGAGGCTGAGGAGCCTCGGCGTTTTATTGGTGCCTTCAGGCGCTATCTTGCAGAGAATGTTCCAGATACTGGAGTTGTTCAGATGAGCGATGCCGAACGGTCGGTTGCGCAGATTTTGCTGAAGTTCTTGCAGGAACGCGACGAAGATATAAATATCGCACTGGAGGTACCAAAGGCGCTCGCCAGCCTTCGGAATGATCTGGCCAAGAAGATTGGGGATCGGATCACGGAGGGGATAAGAAGCAGGTTGCAGGGTGGTGACTGGCAGATCGAATCGAACTTTACGACCGAGCAGTGGGCCGGCTTGGGCATTTACCGTTCTCGTTGGCCAAAGGGAATGACAAAGAAAAATCAAGAAAGTCAGTGTTTCGTTGGTATCGAGTTTCATGGCAGCTTTAAACAGGCCCACTACGGTGTGGCGGGGCACAGAGATATGCTTGGGGAGCTCAGGGGACCTATCAGGGAGGCTGCGAGCGAGTATTTGCGGCTCGCCGGGGACCGGGATTGGTGGCCAGCCATATTAAATTTCGAACAGCCATTGGCCGATTGGCTATCGGATGAGTTCCTGCACTTCGCCCGACGCGTACTGCGCGACGAGGAAGAGTCGTCGGCTGTTGTCAACAATTTGGTTACATGTATTGTTGAGGTTGCCAAGAAAGTCGACGAAGTGGTCACCAGGATGCAGCCCGATAAGGCGTGAGCGCTCAGGACGACGGGCGGATCTATTCCGGATCAACCCGCACCATCCGCCCCGACGTCATGAACACCACCAGCCCCCTGGCGGCACCAGTGGCGCGGAGATAGGTGCGAACCTGCGCGGCGTACCCGGCGATCGCCGCCGCGTCAGGCGCCACATCGCTCTTCCAGTCGATCACCATTTCCGGCGCACCGCCGGCCGACAAGGCCACGGCGTCGGCAATGCCGAGAACCACTTCCTCACCGGCGTCGCCGGCCGCAGCGGCGCAGACGTTGAATTCCGGCACCAGCGAGGCGCGAACGGCGTTGACATCCGGCAAGGCCAGGGTGCGGAGCACGGACGCTGCGAGTTCGGCCGGATCGGCGTCGTCCACCGGCTCGGGACAGGTGGCCGCGAGTTCGGCGGCACGCACGCGCAGTGCGGCCTCGGTGTCGCCGGTCTCGCCCGTCAGCACCTCCTCCATCAGCTTGTGCAGCACCAGGCCACGCCCACGCCCGCCCTGGGGCAACGGCGGCGGTTCCGGCTGGTCCGCGGCGTCCAGCACCACCGGCTCCGGGTCCGCCTCGCCGCTTTCCGCCCGGCTCGGCGTCACCCGCACCAGGCGGGTGGCGCGGGCGGTGATCAGCCCGGCCTCGGTCGTGAAGGTGGCCGCGTCCTGGCCGTTCGCCTCCTCCGTGTGCACCGGCAGAACCGAGGGCGGCAGCCCCGCCTGGTCGAACGCCGGCAGCGTCCGGACCTCAAGCGGCACTGCGGCGCTCCAGGCGGAGTCCGAGAGCTTCGCTGCAAACCGCGGCAACAGCAGCAGGTCGCGCGCCCGCGTCGCCGCCACGTACCACAGGCGCTGGCGTTCCAGGCCCATCTGCGCGGTCTCGTCCGCCAGCGCCGCCGCGCAGCCGGGCGGGTCCACGCCCAGGATGCGGGCATGCAGCAGCCCGGTGGCGCGATCGAGCACCGGGGGGCGCGGACCGAACACGCCGCCTGATGTGTTCACCGGGATCACCACCGCCCATTCCAGCCCTTTGGCTGCATGCATGGTGATCAGCGAGACCGCCTCCTGCTCGGCGTCCGGCCGCGCTTCCTGTGTTCGGGTCTCTTCCTGCCATTGCGTGCGTATCGCCCGTGCGAAGGCGCCGAGGCCGCGAGTCTCCCAGCCGCGGGCCATCTCCAGGAAGGCATCGACGTTTGCCAGCGCCCGTTCGGCACCGCGGCCGAAGCGCTGGCGCAGTACCGGGCGGACCCGCATTTCCTCGACCGCCTGCGCCAGCAGGACATAGGGCGTGGTGGCGCGCGCGCGGCGGGCCAGGCCCTGCAAAATCTCCAGTGTTTCCCTCAGCACCGGCTCGGCGACGTTGACGATGGGCAACCATAGGTTCAGCCGCGCCGGCCTTCCATCGGCGGCGGGCGGCACCGCTTCCAGCGCGTCGAGCAGCGCTTCCTCCGTCATGCCCACCAGCGGCCCTCGCAACAGCGCGCCGAGCGCCAGCGTGTCGCGCGCATCCGCGAGTGCCCCGGCCAGCGCGATCAGGTCCTGCACTTCCTGGCGGCGGAAGAACCCTTTTCCCGCCTGCGTCGCCACCGGCAGGAAGCGGTCCTCAAGAGCGCGCTCGTAGCGCCAGAGATCGGTACCGGTCGGGGCCAGCAGGGCGATGTCGCCGGCCCGGCAGGGGCGCGTCGTTCCGTCCGATCCGCGCACGGCGAAGGCGCCGATCAGGCGGCGGCAGGTTTCCGCCACTTGGTCCGCCTCGGCGTCGCGCAGCGAAGCGGCGTTTGTCTCGGCAGCTTCAATGTCCAACGCACAGACGCTGGCGCGCTCGTCGAGCGCCGCCGCGGTGCTGAACAGCGGCGCAAAGCCCGGCTGGCCCGGCGCGCCGAGGGGAGCGGCGAAGCGTTCGTTCACCCATTCCAGAATCGGCTCCACCGAGCGGAAGTTGCACCCGATCGCCAGCACATTGTCAGGCGCGCCGGCGCGCAGCGCGTCGCGCGCGCGAACGTAGGTCGCGACATCGGCGCCACGGAAACGATAGATCGCCTGCTTGGGGTCGCCGACCAGGAACAGCGCCCCGTCGCGCAGCCGCCAGTCGGTCCAGGGCGCGTCCGTGTGACCGGCCGGCGCGTCGCCGCAGAGCCGCCACAGGATTTCGGCCTGCACCGGGTCGGTGTCCTGGAACTCGTCGACCAGCACGTGGCGGAACCGGCCGGCCAGCGCGGCGCGCACGGCAGGGTTTCCGGCCAGCAGGTCGCGGGCGCCGTGCAGCAGATCGTCGAAATCGAGCAGCCCGGCGGCGCGCTTGGTTTCTTGGAAGCGGTCAACGATTGCTTGCAGGTCCGGCGCGAGCCGGGCCAGCAGCGTGCCTGCCGCGGCAGCCCGCAACTCGGCGTGGCCGGTTTTGCAGGCGGCGTAGAGAGCTGTGGCCTCGTCGTTCAGACGATCGGCCTCAGCCTTGCTGCCTCGGCCGCCCAGCGTCGTCTGCCAGGCGCCTTTCTTGCGATAGGCTGCGAACGCACCCGCTGCCGTGCTGCAGGCCTGAGGGACCGGCAGGTACAGCAGCGCGAGAAGCCGCGCGATGTCGCCGGCAGCACCGTCCGGCAGCCCGGTCAGCAAATCCTCGAGCCCCTCGGCAACTTCCTTGATGAGAGGCTCGCAGATCGGCACGCCATCAACGAAGACCTGCAACGCTGCCACCGCTTGCCGCAGCGCCGCACAGGCCCCCTCCAGGTCCGGCGCAGGCGGCAGAGTCGCGCCCCGATGCTGGCGCAGCATCTGCGCGAAGCCGGCGATCAGCTCCTCGGGTTTTCCTTCGTCGAGCAGGAACAACGCCGCCAGCGCATCGTCGCCGGCGGTATCGCTTGCCAGCCGTTCGCGCAGCACCTCCTGCACGGTCTCGTCGAACAGCAACGCCGCCTCGCCGGCATCGGCCACGGTGGCACCGGGGTCGGTCCGCGCCTCCACCGGCCAGGGAGTCAGCAACATGCGGCAGAAGCCGTGGATGGTTGTGCAGGCGAGCGCATCGATCCGCGACGCGGCCTGCATCAGCGCCGCGTGTTGCGCCGCGGTCAGCCCCTTTGGCAGCGCCGCTGCCAGATCACGCGGCACCTCGTTGCGGCAGAGCGCCATCACGAAGCGCTCCACTCGCTCACGCAACTCGCTCGCCGAGGCTTCGGTGAAGCTGATCGCGGCGATGCTCTCGGGCGCTCGCCCGGCCGCGAGCAGCAAGGCGATGCGCCCGGCCAGCACCGAGGTCTTTCCCGATCCGGCTCCGGCCTCGACAAGCAGCGTGGCATCAAGATCGGTGAGCGCCCGCAGCCGGCTGGCGGCGTCCGATCGTGCGAGAGTGGCAACGCTTGACATCACGCGGCCTCCCAGATCTCGGCCGCCGGACCGAGCAGGACGGCGGCAGCTTCGCGCTTGCGCTCGAAAACACTGCCTTGTTGGGACGGCAAAGCGAAGGCCAAGTCGTCGTAATCGCCTCCGGTGTCAGGCCCGGGCACAGCCAGCCCGGCCTGCAGGGCCGCCAGGCTGTGGTTTAGCGCGCTCACCAGCGTGGCGAGCGCTCCGTCGGGATCGGGGAGGGGATAGTACGGTGTCTCAGATCGCGGATACAGAAGCGCGGCCTCGACCTCCGTTTCCGTCCCAAGCAGCGCGCGCACCGCGGCAATATACAGGCATCGCTGCAGCTCCCCGCCGCCGGCCAGCACGCGGCCGGCGATGTCGCGCGGCGGGTTGCCGGTCTTGAAATCCACCACCCGCGCTTTGCTGCGGTTGCCGGCGAGATCGAGCCGATCGATCTGTCCCGTGAGGGCAAGCGACGTCCCGGGGATTTGCACCGGCTGCGCCGCATCCCAGGGCATCGCGCCCTCCGGCGGCTCATCGACGTTGAACGGCACTTCGGGCCAGGTGGTCTGGCCGTCCAGGGCGCGAAGCGGATGAGAGAGCGCATCGGTTGCGAGCGCGGCGGCCTGGTCGAGTGTCCGCCGCCAAAGCAACGGTGGCGGCAGAGGCATGCTCGCCTGCCAGCGCAGGCCGATCCGGCCGGCTTCGCCGGCGACCGCAGCGGCGATCTGCTTCGGCTCGTCGCCGGCCGCGTCTTCCGCTGTCGCCAGCACGCGGAGAGAAGCGGCGATGATCTCATGCGTGAGCGTGCCGAAGGTGAGGGGATCGAGGCGGAACGGCTCGGCCTCTTCGTCGGGCGCCCGCAGGCCGAGCGCATACTGCCAGACGAAGCCGAGCGGATTGCGCAACAGCTTCTTCAGCGAGGTCGCGGAGTGGTGCCGCGCCAGCACGCGTTGCACGGCCGGGTGCCCTGCACGGACCAGACCGTCATGCGGCGTGATGCCTGGGGAGAGCCAGTCGCGCCATACAGCGTCGGCTGCCTGCGCCCGCGGCTTCCTGGCGAACTCGGCCGGGCGCGCCATCAGCCGGTCAGCCTCGCTCATGGCATGCGAAGGCACGGCGGCGCGGCGCAGGAAACGCGCGCCGGCATCGGGCAGTAGCGGCGAGCGGCCGAGCAGGCGGCCGGTGGCATCACGGCGGCTGCACGACAGCACCAGTTCGCGCGCCGTTCCGCCGCAGATGCTGGCGAAGTCGCGCCGGTCGGCCTCGGCGACCGGCAGCACGTCGAGCACGGCGGCGGGGACCAGGCTGGTAGGCAGCAGCGGGTCCTCCCGGCTCTGCCGCGGCCAGGACTGTGCGTTCAGGCCCAGCAAGCGCACAAACGGACGCGGTGCGGCGGCCAGTTCGGCGGCCGGCCCCCAGATGATGCTGCAGGCCGGATCGGCGGGATCGGTCACACGCAGGGAAGAAAGCGACCGTTCGATCGCCGCGGCACTTTCGCGGTCGAGGGCGCGGCGCCACAGCGTGCGGGCGAGGCCGCACAGGATTGTTTCGCCGGCTTCGGCAGCCGCCTCCGGCCTACGATGCAGCAGCTCGACAACCGGCATCAGCACGGCGGCCACCGCCGCGCCATCCTCGCCGGCGTCGTCGCAGACAATCTGCCAGCGGGCCGGGGTTCCGAGCGGCGCACCCTCTGGGAGCACGCGCCGCCAGGTTTCCGGCAGGGCGTGCAGCGCTCCGCCGGCCGGCGCGGCCAGCGCGACAAGGCGGCGCAGTCGTGCCTGCGACAGGCCCCGCAGCAGGATGTCGGCCAGCGCGGCGGCGGTCTGGCCCTCGCGCGTGAACAAGGCCGGCCGGCCATGGGCGAAATGCAGCTGCAGGTTGGCGTCGGCCACCGCCGCCTCGACGATGTCGTCGAAGGCGGCCGGCGAGGCGGCAACGATGGCTATCTCCTCGGCGCGCGCCGCACCGCTGGCAAGCAGGGCGCGTGCCCAGCGCAGGGCCTCGATCACCTCGTGCCGCGCGGTCGCGCAGCTCACAACTGTTGGCGTTGCTGCGGTGCTGGTGGTCCGGCGGATGGCGACTTCCGTTCCGTCCAGCCAGGCCGGCACCTCGCGCGCCCCGGCGTGCCACGAGACTGGCACATGCGATCCGAGCTCCAGCAGAAGACCCTGCCAGACCGGCTCCAGCGCCGTCATGCCGTGCACCTCAACCGGGCCGGTGACAACAGGCGCATGGGCGAGCCGCCCCCGTGCCGCCGCCGCGAGTTCGGCCGGGCGCAGCATGCCGGGCGGGAGGCGCTTCAGCACGTCGGCCTCAAGCGTCGCCAGCGTGGCGAAGCGCGGATGCTCCGCCGCGCGCGCCTGGAGGTCGATGCAGGCGCGCCAGGCCTTGCCGAGGGTGGACGCGAGCGCGAGTTGCAGACCCGGCAGGTCGCCGATTGGCGCAAGATCCCCAAGCGGTGCCGCGGCGGGATCCTGCAGCACCTCGCCGAGCGCCGCGGCGAGCGCCTCCGCATCGATCGCGCGCAGAAAGCCGCCAGCCAGCCGAGCCGCCAGCCCTGGCATGCTCATCACCTGCACGCCATGCTGGCCAGCGCGGGCGGCCTGGAGCCGCGCCTGATCGGCGGCGAGGCGGCCATAGGTTACGATGGTACAGCGCATTATTTCGGGTCTCCGAGGTGCGACGGCGCTCATTCCCACGATTTCTTAGCATGATCCGGCATCCGAACCGCTGCAGCCGGCATCGATATTCTCACGCCGCGCTGAAGCGCTTTCGCTTAACCCAGACGAAGCCGTCACCCTTTGACAGGATGGCAACATCGATCGGTCCTCCCACGGTTTCTTTCTCACCGGCGCACGCGTGCGCCCGGAAGGCGGTCAGGCTGACGAGAGCTTCCGCCATCTCGGCCAGGTCATGCCGCGGCAGCGCCGCAACGGCTTGCATGAAGGGGCCGGAGTGTTGCTTCGAAATTTCCTCCTGCAGGCTCGTCTCGAACCTTTCGACAGCGTCCGGGGCGTCGCCGCCAGTTGCCTTCTTATGCGGCTTGGATACCTTGAGGCTGTCCGCCATGAGCGCCGGCAGACTGTCGGCCAGGTCGGGGTGGATTCCCCGGATGATCATGTCGATCGTCTCGCGCTGCGCGAAAGGAATGATCATCGCCGTGTCGTCATGCGTGATCCGGGCATGGTCAACCAGGTGCAGCTTGAGGCGACCCTTCACGACCGGGCCGACGCGGCAGAAGAGCAGGCCAGGAAAAGGCTCCGCCTCGCCCATGCCGGCGATGACCAGCCCAGAGAACGGACCGGGAAAGTTGGCGCGCGAGAGACACAGCCGAAGCGTCGTGCGCAGGCCGTCACTGATGTCCCCCGGCATTACGTCCGGGCCGAAGACGGCGTGTTCCGCCTCGTCCAGAGCGGCGCCGTAATCGGCGATCACCGCGTCCGGGAAGCCGCTGTCGACGCGTTCCAGCAGCGGATATTTTTCCCAGATCGCATGATCCTCGGCGATAAGACGCCGCAGAACGTCGTGCGGGTCGCCGTTGTTGCGGCCGCGATGCTCGCCCAGCTTTTCCTTCCAGGGCTGGGCGTAGAGCCCATCCCACAGATCGCGTGCGAGGCTGGCGAAGCGTGCTAGTTGCAGCGCCTCCGGGAACATCGCCGTCGATCTTTCGATGATGGCTGCGAAATCCGCGAGGTATTCCGGCAGCGTGTCGTAGTGCCGGGCGCCGAGGTGCCGGTGGTAGCCGGCGACAATCGTTTCCCACGGCACGTCCATCAGATCGGCCGAGCCGAACGTCATGATGCCGACGGGCGCTGAGGGCGCCAGTTGCAGAAGCTTTTCGGCGTTGTGGTATATTTTCTCACCCTCGCCGAGGGTGACCGCGCTATCCGCCGCCAGGGCGATCCCGCGCGTGTTCATCACTGCAACCTCACAGGTCATCGCAGGTCCTTTCATGGCGGCCGCGCGGACACGGGATCAGGAAGAATGATCACGAAAAAGAACATATTACCCCGACACGTCAAATCCGGACGCGCTAAAAGAAGACGTTCTTAATACGCGACCACCAGTTAGAGGAGGCGGATATCGTCGTGATCTGCGCGAACTCATCAAGGGCAGTCTCATTTCGGGTACGCTTGAACGGTCACAAAGCTCGGTCGTGCATGGAGCGAAAGAGGGGAGCTTCGCAGCGTTATGGGCTGGCGGGCATCAATCTCTCGCCCTCCAGCCTCCATGAAGAAAAATCTCTATACTTGCTAAACCAAAGACGAATTGTCCAAAAGATTGATAACACAGCAATGCTAGATTATTTTGTTTGAGGTGGCAGGATAGGTATGCTTGGCACCCGCCTCGTACAGTGCCTGGGCGAGGCCCTCAATACGATTGCTGTCATGCAGTCGCTCGATCCAGCGCGGCGGAATGCCTGACAGCCCCCACACCGCGCCCGCTACCTGCCCGGCTACCGCGGCCACGGTATCGGCATCGTCGCCCAAGTTCACCGCGGTCAGGATCGTTGCCTCGAAGCTCGTCGATTGTGCGAAGGCCCAGAACGCCGCTTCCAGCGTGTGTACCACATAGCCGCTGGAACTGATCTCTGCCTCCGCTCGGCCGCGCCAGGTGCCTTGGCCGATCGCGCGGATGGATGGCGCCCAGGCCGCGTCGTCGGCTGCCAGTGCTCCTGCCCCGCCGTCAGCGATAGCAGCGCACAGCACCCGGGCCAGCAGCGCGCAGCCATCCATCGTCTCGGCAGTTGCGTGGGTGGTTTCGCTCTGCCGTCGCGCCATCGCCTCGGCGTAGTCCGGCGCGCGCCACCAGCGTGCGGCCACTGGCGCCAGCCGCATGACCGAACCGTTGCCACCATCACGCGGATTGCGCGACCCGGCCACGGGATCGCCGGTGCGCCGGAACCGCGCGAGCGCAGCATTTGTTGCGTTGCCGATATCAAAGCACGTCCCGGTGGACGAATTCTCCCCGTTTTCCATCCAGCCGAGAAAGCGGCGCATCAGGTCGTGAGTGTCGAGCGACGGCTCGGCCAGCAAGCTTTCGGCCAAGCATAGCGCCATCGAGGTGTCGTCGGTCCACTGCCCCGACTGTAGCCCGAACGGTCCGCCGCCGACCATGTCGGTGACCGGCGGAAAGCTACCCCGGCGCTTGAACTCCACCGTCGTGCCAACGGCATCGCCCACGGCAAGGCCAACCACGCAGCCCAGGACGCGGTCGAGGAACGGGTCAGGTGACATACGGGACCTCCGGTAGGGCTGGCGAAGCCAATTAAGCATCTTGACATGTCGTTATGGCCATTTCAAGATTGATTTATGTTGGAGGAACTCACTCTCGCCAAGCTCGCCGCCGCCTCGCGCCTGCAGCCGCGCACTATCCGCTCGTGGGTGACGCAGGGACTTCTTCCCGGGCCGCTGACCCGCGGCTCCACCGCCCGCTACCCGGCCGACACGCTGGAGCGGCTGCTCGCCATTCGTGCCATGCGCGACCACCTCCACATGCCGATGAGCGCCATCCGCCAGGAACTGCTGGTGGCCACGCCGGACGCGATCCGGGACCTCGCCGGCAAGGCCGCTTGCCTCGCCCCTGAAGCGGCCGACGCGCCGCCGCCAGCACCTGCCAGCGCGCTCGATTACATCCGCAGCCTGCGCGCCAAGGCCAACGCCACGCCGGACGCACCCGCGGCGCCACCGCCACCGCCAAAAGGCTTCGGTGCCCTGGAACAGGCCCTCGGACGCAACTGCGCTGTTCCTGCACGCAAAGCGCGCGCCGAGGAATGGCTACGCATTCCCATCACGCCAGAGGTTGAACTCGCCGCCCGCGGCCCGATCGAAGCCGAGGCACGTGCCAGGCTCGAACGTTGCGCCGACCTAATCCGCGACATTCTGCTCGGGAGAGACCGATGACCGATCCGATCGACTTCTCTATCCCCACAATTGATCTGTGCGCCGGCCTTGACCGCACCCTCGCCTGGACAGAAGGCAACTCGGTCCGCTACCTCGTCGCCGACCTCATCGCCCGTCGCGCCGCGATCGCCGCGCCAGAGTCGCCGCCGCTCAACCTCGCGCTTGCCATCGATGTGTCCGGCTCGATGGCCGGCGAGAAGCTGGCGGCCGCCCGCCACACCGCCAATTCCGTCGCCGATGCGCTTGGAACTGAGGACCGGCTGTCCCTGGTCGCCTTCAGCAGCCAAGCCATCCTGCTGCTCGATGCCGTTGCCATGGATGCCTCGGGGCACGCCCATGCCGCCGCTGCCATCCATCGGTTGCACAGCAGCGGCAACACCGATCTGTCCGCCGGATGGCTGCTGGCTGCCGAGCACCTCGCCATCGCCATGCAGGCCGCGCCGCGTGCCTCGCACCGGCTGGTGCTGCTGTCCGACGGACAGGCCAACCGGGGCATCACCGATCCCACCGAGCTGTCTCGCCATGCAGGCGAGTTGCTCGCCCGTGGCATCGTGACCTCCGTTGTAGGTATCGGCGACGGCTACGACGAGGCGCTGCTGGGCGGCATGGTGGAGGCCGGCGGTGGCCGCCTGCATGACGCCGAGCACGCGCCGGAGATCGGCGAGGTGGTGCTGGGCGAACTGCGCGAGGGCCGCGGTGCGGCACTGGAGCGGGTCCGGCTGCGCGTGACCACCCCGGCCAGCGTGCGTGCCGAGGTGGTCGGGCCTTGGGCGCACACCGCACTGCCCGGTACCATTGAGGTTGTTGTCGGTGCGCTGCTGCCGGAGCGCGTGCGCAGGGTGGTGGTTCGACTGCACTGTTCTGCAGGCCAGCCGGGCGATGTCGTACTGTTCGGCGCGGCGGCGGATGGCATGCTGCCGGACGGTGCCAGGTCGGTCGAGACCGGGCCGGCTGACATAGAGTTGCGTTTCGCGCATGGGCGCGACAACTCCGCGCAGCCGCGCGATCTCGACCGGAGTCAGGCGGTGATGACTGCCTGGCACGCGGCCGTGCTGCGGAAGGCGGCAGGTCTGAACCGCGCGGGCGACCGTCGCGGTGCTCGCCATTTCCTCGAACGCGAGTTGCAATGGATGGAACGCTATGCGCGCGGCGTGCCCGGCGCCGAAGCGAAAATTGGCGAGCTCGTGCTGCTGTTCCGCCGCGTTGATGAGGACTGGGGCGCGCGAACCCGCAAGGAGGTGTTTACCGAGTCCACCCGGCTCGGCCGCTACGAGGAGGACCTGCGAAGCGCGCCACGCGAATCGCTCGCCGCCAGGTTGCGGCGGGAGCAGCGCTGATGCGGTGCCATGTCGTCGGCGGCCCGGGCATCGGCACTTGGCGGAGGGCGCGTGACTACCAAGCGGCGCATGCGGCGAGAAGGAACACCCTTCCGGGTTGGTGCTTCACCACGAACACCCGCGGCCGAGCGATCATCTTAAAAAGCCGCGTAGAGAGTTAGGAAGTGATTCTTGCGAGCAATCGACAAGTCCAATGAGTGAACACGGAAGCTGGTACTTCACCGCCCCCTGGGACCCGGTACCGGTTCGGCGCGGCGACCCGCTTGGCCTCCGCGCGGGCGCGGACTACTTCGCGGACCTGCTGGCGCCCGGCCTGAGCAACGCCGCCTCCGACGCGAGGTGGATCTCCATCCTCTCGTGGTGCCTTAAGTGGTCGCATGTTGTGTGGACGAACGCCGGCGGCGGCGACCTGTCTCGAAGTGACGATCAGCGCGCGCGGTATGCGTGGCTTCGTCCCCTCGAGCTTCTCTGGGTGGACCGCACGCTGGATTCCGGGCAGACCACTGGCCAGCTTCGTGGGCGAAGAAGCATCGAGCGCTGGCGCAAGGCAGACCGCCAGGTTCCAAACTTCGCGATGAGTCCGGACCAGTTCCGCCGCTACCGACAGGTCGGCACGTACGGCGCTTACCGCGTGGTCCTGCGTACCGTCCCGGGGTTGACGACAGGCGACGGGTGGACGCCCGACGCTACCGCGCTCGCGCTCGCGAACCTCGTGAACGACAGCCTCCCTCCTAATGTAAGGCTTAAGCAGGAGCACTTCGAGAACGGCACGAAGTGGGGCCGCTGGAGCGCTGGTAACGAGGCGCGGTACTGGATGGAGCGCGGTTGGCAAACGTCATCGGCGAAAGCCGGTGGCTTCCTGCCCACGCCCGACGACGCTGTGAGTAAGCGACTCACCGAGGAAGAGCGCCGACTGCTCAAGCCCGCGCTGTTCGATGATGGCTCGATTCGCCGCCTCGCCGCCGAGGTACTCGCCAACGCGAAAGCCGCGAGGTCGCACACCGACCTCTGTGACGCGCTCGCCAACTCCAGTGCGCTTTCGAAGAAGCTCGATCCTGCATCGGTCGCGTCGCTCCCAGCATTCTCTCGCTTCGCCGACGCCGCGATGCACGCCATGCGAGGGCTCTGGGACCAGATCAATCACGATGAGGCGAATCAGACACCCACCGTCGAGAAGCTATGGCGATCGAAAGATCTGCAATCAAGGTTCGACCTGCTTCGAGGCGCCGGCGCCGCATGGCTTCGTGCGCCTGGCAGGAGCGTGTTCCCGCACGACTACTTGATCACGCGGCTCGCCGAAGCCATGCGCGACGCCGCGACACCGCTCGACCAACTGCGTGCGCTGACGCGGCATCACCACGAATGCGGCGGAGGCCGACGATGGTTCCGGGAACAGGCCGGAAGGGTGGTTCCGCTCGCCGCCGACACCGGCATCGCCGCAAGCGACTACCGCTTCCGGTTGCGGCCGCTGAGTCGACTGGCGGCCCAGTGTGGGGTCGCGGACATGACGGTCGCGCTCGACGCCGTCGCCCGGCCCGAGTTCGATTCCGCTGCTGGGCACGAGGCCGACGACGAGGAAGGCGACGCCCTGTGACCACTCCAAGTTGGAAAGACGTCCTTCCCAGTCCCCCGCCCGAAGGCCGACTCCAGGAGGCGTGGATGACGAGCTTCGAGCCGCCCGACGCAGGCCTCTTGGTCGAGCATCTGCTCCCGTCGCTGCTCGGAGGAAGCTACTTGCTCTCGCAGGAACTTCAGGCGCGAACCCTGTTCTTCGGCGAGCTGGGCATGGCACTCGAGGAGCTGCGTGGCAGGCTCACCGTGATCTCGTCGCCGCCGCGTGCGGCCCGGGAGGACTCGCAGTACCCGTGGCTCTGGCGCTACTTGAGCCACTTCATCGTTGGCGCGAAGTCGCGCGCCGTGCAGCACGCCAAGCTCTGGGCTTTCCACTGGAAGGGTAGCGACGAAGAGCGCCTCGAACTGCACGTCTCGTCCACGAACCTTACGACCTCGGCGTTCAAGGCCCAAATGCAAGCGGGCTGGCAGGTGATGTTGCCGCTGGGCGAACGTGCTAGCCAGAGAACACGTCGGACGTGGGGAGACCTGGTTCCGTTTCTCGATGCGCTCGGCGCATCCGCAGGTGACGTTGCCGCGACGCGAATCCAGCGCCTCGTTACGTTGCTCGACCGCGTGGAGTGTCCGGCGGGCCTCACGTTCGTCGCGAGCATTCCTGGTCAAAACCGCGCCGCTCGCCAGCTCAAGCAGTTCGAGCCGTCCGAGCTTCACGTGCTGACGCCTACCATCGGCGAGTGGAACGATCGCACCCTCGCAGCATGGAGCGCCAACGCCGGAGTCGTCCCGGGCAAGATCCACCTCAAGTGGATATCCGAGCAGCACCCGTGGGCCGCAGCGTCGGGCTGGGCGCTCTCCACCGCCGCCCGTGAGACGCTGGAGCGCAACGGTGTGCATATCGAGTGCATTCCGATCGAGGCGAGGTTCACCGAGCAACATCGCGAGGCTGATCAGCGTTGGAGTCACGTCAAGCTGTACGTACTGCGAAGTCGGCGAAAGCGGCTGCTGCTCGTGTCATCGGCCAACTGGAGTGTTGCAGCGTGGGGCGCCGGGAAAGACGCGTCGCGCAACTTCGAGCTCGGCGTCCTCTTCGAGTCCGAGTGGGCCGAGCTCGAAGCGCTCGGCGAGCCGTTCAATCCGCCTGATACCAGTCCCTTCTGCGTCGGTCGCACCGACGAAGTGGACAACGAATCCACGCTCGAGTGGGGAGAAGCCAGTTGGGACGGGAAGGGTATTTTGCTACGCGCACGCAGCTCCAACCTCGACACGCCGATCACCACCCTCGTCACCTTCACGGGCAGCTCGGACGAAGGCCTCTCGCTCGTCGATGGCGTTGCCGTCATGCCGTGGAAGGACCCGGAGCACACGCCGCTCACCGCGCGGTTCACGCAGGGCACCCAGATGCTGGCGGTCGACGTCATCGACCTTCGGCGTCCTACCGAATTCGCCGAGACGCCGTTGCCCGAGGTCGATCCGAACGTCGCCAAGGCTCTGCGTGAGGCTTTCCTGCTTCAGCGCTACGGGGGCCTGGTTGTCGATCCCGAGACCATCTCCGGTTTAGGTGGCGCGGACAGGCATCCCGCCGTCGGTGCAACGGCTGCCAACTACTCGGTTCAGGCATGGCTCGACGCGCGTGCGGCGTTCAACGTGGTCGACCAGTGGCGAGCCGCGCTTGCGGAGGCTGCGGGCGACCCCGTTCTCATCGAGCGTGTGCGTTTGGACGGCAAAGAGCTGCATTCTCTCTACGCGCGCCGCAAGGACCCCGCCGCTGGACTTGTGGCCGAGGAGCTGAGCTGGCGCCTCGACGAGGAGGCATGATGCCCGACTTTCAGATCGACGCTCGCAGGTGGCGCTTTCTCGACAATCCTGCTCGGTACATCGAGCGCGAGACGGGTGGCCTTCAGGTCGAGCCGCTTACGAGGCAATTCAGGACGGCGAAGGAGATCCTCTCGCGGCTCGCGAGCGGACGTGGCGTGCTCCTGGCCGACGACGTGGGGCTCGGCAAGACGACCGTGAGTGCGCTCGTCGCATGGGTTGTCGCCTGCCAGGACAAGCGGGTGCGCGTCTACGCGCCGAACGAAGTGCTGCGTCGGCGCTGGGCCGAGGAGCTCGAACGCCACGTACCCATGCTCAGGCAGATCGGTGCGAGGTCCGACCGCATCAAGCAAGGCGACGTCGGCAAGCTGAACGCGGGCCGCATTCAGGTTGCTACCCACTACGCCTTGGTGAAGAGCCACGGATATGGCGAGCAGCGCACGGCGTGCGACCTTATGATTATCGACGAGGCCCACCGCGCGAAGGGCGATGGCAGCGCCTTCAATGAAGCTCTCCGCAACCTCGGTGACCGAGCGAAGCGGAAGCTGATACTCACGGCGACGCCGTTCAGCATTAGGCTCACGGAGTTGGAGCAACTGCTGCAGTTCGTCGGCGCGAGCGAGCTCGAGGCGGTGCGTCGCTACGCGAGAGAGTTGAAGCGCCTCTATGTCCTCGGCGATGGTCACGACGTCACTGCGGAATCCAAGCGGCTCGTGTGCGCTGCGCGAGCGGCGATCGATGCGCTCCAACCGTATGTCATTCGTCACTGCATCGACGATCTCTCGGCGTCGGAGCGGATGCACTTCGGTGCCGATGGCTCGGGCCACTGGGAGATCCCCACGACTACGGCGACGCATGAGGACATTTCACTGCTGCTGAGAATGGACCGCCTCCTCCAGCTCACGCAGGAACGAAAGGGCGAACGTCGCAACGATCCGCGCTTCCACGTCGGCTGGCAGCATTTGAGCTGTGAGATCGATCGCGCAGCGGAGCGGGCGGCTGATGACAACGCCGACCACGTCGTGCTTTGCCACATCAACAAGGCGAGGAAGTTGCTCGGCGCCCGCCGCGCCAAGACCCATCCGAAGGTCGCTGCCGTCAGTGACGCGATCCGCCCGCTGCTGGATGCTGGCGAGAAGGTGCTTGTGTTCTGTCACCACCGCGCAACGGCCAGCGAGCTGCTCAGTGCCCTGGAGCGGTGTCTGACGGCAGAGAGCGTCTCGCGGAGAGGTCCGACCGAGAAGGTGTGGCGAGCAGCGTGGGAGTCCTTGCTGCCCGACAAGGATTCCCTCGTGACGCCCATCATCGACTGGCTCTGCACGCCCGGCCTGCGGTGGCAGGTTAGTGGCTGGCTTGGTGAGCCAGCGGGTACCGCGAAGTCTCTGGCCGATCAGCTCACGAGGATCAGGCCGCGCAACGCGGGACCCCCAGTGGCGACGATTTTCGAGGCGGCGAAGACGCTGACGGAAGCGCTTCTCGACACGCAGTCCACGTCTACGCGCGCTGTTTTGAAGACTATCGCGAAGGGCCAGAGTACCTTCGGCGGCAAGATCTCGCACTTTCCTGGACGTCTCGACGACGGTTTTCGTGCGATGGGCGCATGGGACCAAGACGGTCACGCCGAGCCGCCGAAGACGCTGTACGCAGGCAAGCCCGACATCGTGATCGCGATCTTCAACAGCCCGTTCGGGCCCGATGTGCTGGTCACCACCGATCGCCTGAGCGAAGGCGTCGACCTGCATCGCTGCTGCCGACACTTGATCCACTACGAGCTCGATCCCAGCCCCGTGCGCACGCTGCAGCGAAATGGCCGCGTGCGTCGCGTTGGTTCGTGGGCAGCGATGACGAGCCAACCGATTTGCTACGCGTACCCGACCTTCGGCGGCACGCGTGACGAGAAGGCGGTCGGAGTCATGAAGCAGCGCATTGACGCCTTCGGGCTGCTGCTCGGCGGTGTCCCGTCGCTCAGTGACGACTCCGGCGAAAGCGAGCAGAGCTTCACCAAGAAGGTTCTTCGCCATGCGCGCAACCGTCTCGACTCACTCAATAAAAGACTCTGCGTGTGAGTTGGGGGATAGTTCCCAAGGGTCGGTGTCGGCAGTTGACCACCGGCAACCAAGTGGCGAGACAGGGGAACGAAAAGCCACTCGCCGTACTGGTGTTCCCCAAGATTGTGACGGTTGGTTTCTGCCCGGCGGGCTACGGCGAGGAGGCTCCGCGGGTCGACGGGGAAGGCGCGGGGGCGGCCTGACAATGCATTCCGGTGGAGAATGATGTCAGCGCACGGCAAAACCGTTCAGCGGGTGTTGATCCAGATCAATGGCTCGCATGACTCGCTAAATCGTTCGGCAAGGTTGACGATGGCGCCGGCGACTCGTTAATTCGTTCAGCGGGTTGCCGCAACCTTGCGCCTGTTCGCCAAGGCTGATTCAGGCTCGGACGGGACCGAGGGAGAACGCTGTCAGGTGCGCATGCTGCACGATCGGCGCTTTACGAGCCCGGTCGACATGACTGAGACAGCGCGCGGAGCATCGGCGACGAGACCTGCTGGCCCAGGGCATATGCACCATTAAATGCTTCAACCGCCGAACGAATAAACGAGTCAACCGGCGCGGCTGAACACTTTAATGGGCGGCAGAACACAGCCCTGTCTAGACTGGACTGGCAATAACACGCCAGAAGGAGCATTATCAATTCTTATCGGTTGTGGTAGGTCTCCCCCATGCCCAGTTCGTTCACCGAAGCCCGCAAGCGGCAAATGGCCCGCCTGCAGGGCGCCAAGCCACCAACCGCCCGCGCCGCCATGGCGCTGGCGAAGTCCCAGGCCTACCAGGATGCGGCTGATGCGTCAGCCACGCTGCGGGCCTATGCGGCGGACCTGGCCAACTTCGAGGCATGGTGCGGCAAGCACGGCTTCCAGGCGATGCCAGCCACGCCGGAGATCGTCGGTGCCTATCTGGCCGCCGCCGGCGAAGGCTACGCCATGCCCACCCTGCGCCGGAGAGTCGCCGCCATCGCGCGCGCCTGCGGCGTGGCGGGCCACCCGCTCGACACCAAACACCCGGCGATCCGCGAGACGCTGCGGGGCATCGGGCGCAAGCACGGCATGCCCGCCCGGCGCGCGGCGGCCTTGACCACGGCCGAGATCAGGAAGCTGAGCCGTGCCTGCGGCACCACGCTCGCCGGCGCGCGCGACCGGGCGTTGTTCCTGATCGGCTTCGCCGGAGCCCTGCGCCGCTCGGAGCTGGTGGGACTGGACATGGCGCACGTGACCTGGACGGGCGAAGGCCTCACGTTGCTGATCGAGCACTCCAAGACCGACGCGGAAGCCAAAGGGGCCGAGATCAACATTCCGCGAGGCCGATCCGAAGAAACCTGCCCGGTTACGGCGCTGCAGGCCTGGCTGACGGCAGCTGAAATTACCGCCGGCCCCCTCTTCCGCAAGGTGAACCGCGGCGGCCACGTCGAGACGGCCCGGCTGAGCACCGACGCTGTGCGCCAGATCCTGTTGAAGCGCGCCGCCGAGGCCGGGTTGAAGGGCACGTTGGCCGAGCCGGTCAGCCCGCATGGCCTGCGGGCTGGCTTCGTCACCACCGCCTACCGCAACGGCGTGCCGGACGAGGAAATCATGGGTCATACCCGGCATCGCAGCCTGACCACCATGCGCAGCTACGTCCGGCGCGCCAAGCTCAGCCAGACAAGTCCGGCCGGCAAGGTTGGGCTGTGACCGCAGTCGTGAAACGGTGGGCGACATCTCGTCCATCGTCAAAACCAACCCGGCTTAGTGTCCGTTGGGAAAGCCCCCCGGACCCACCGCATATCGAGGAGCCAAGGTCGCCACGAACGCTACATATTGTGCCTCAACCAACTTTCCCAACGGACACTTAGGTTATCTTCAATTATTCTAAACAGTCAGTAGACGGCCCGGTTCGTAAATTTGTGCGATGAAGCCGGAATTATCCTACTGCCGACCTCTACCGCTAGCCGGTGTTGATCCGAGCTTTTCGCCTTTGCTGTTGGGTGATTCCACCCTTTCGCTTGATACCGGCAGGAAGCCGAAATATGTCAGGAACGTCAACTTTTCCTGTCGTAACCCTGATTTCTATTACGCCGATATCGGCCATGGACTTTAGCAGAGCCTCATAGGGCGTCTGCCCACCCTCGGCCGTCCCTGCCAGCCAAGTAGGTTGCTTAACAGTTGGCACATCCACGCGCAACTGCTGAAGCAGATTTTCCGAAGACTGCCACTTGGCGATCATCTCTTTAGGGAGACATGGCACCAGCAAACCAGCCAAGGCATATAGGGCGGATCTGACCCATGGATAGTCTTCCTTCAGATCGTCAACTCGATTTTGGGATGCCCTTCGTACTCCCTCATGAATTCCATAGTGATCAATGGCCTTGTCAATTGGTGCAGGCGAGTACTCGGCGGCGAACTTAAGCGCTCGCAAGAAAGTACGGGGGGAAACCTGATTACGAGCGTCGGCCAAGTGCGAAATCAGCCACGTATATGGCAAACCACGCGTGCGAGCCCCCATCACATCGCCTGCAATCAGATCAAACACGCGATGTTGAGATAGCTCATCAGTCTTCAAAATAGCAGGCAATTCGTCGCCTTTGATTGCGGCGAGACCTGCCGCTTTGACTACTGCCTTGAAATCATGGGACCTATCTCGGAGCAGGCGAGTGTACAAAAGGCCATATAAATCGATACCACGCCAGTCAAGAGGAAGCGCTTCACCTTTCACTTTCGAGGCATCAGGAAAGTGAAACAGGCGGTCTTCGGCGAAGTGGTCGGGGCGCATAAAGATTTTTACCCGCAGCCCACGATAGCTCTTGAACGCTAGAGCCAACCGAAGGATACCTTTAGTTAGTTCACTGCGGAGTTCCAGATCGTCTGCCAGTTGCTCAAGCTGATCAAATACAAATACCAGCTTACCTTTGCGTTCAGCGAGTCGAGCATCCGCCAATCGCATTATTTCACGTACTTTGCCAGGTTCATTCGCTACCCACGCAATGAGAGCGTCAATGTGGTCGGGCACAGCCTGATTTGCCACTTCGGCGATATGGCGCAAAGTGATTGCCCGCCAAATTTGTTCAACAGGGGCACCATTATTTATGAATAGCGCCAATTCGTCGCGACTGACACCTACTGCTCCTTCGCCCTCTGCAAATCCAAATTTTACATCAATCTTATTTGCATCGAGACGAGCCTCCGGTAACGCATCAGCGATGCGCCGCCGAGAATCTGGGTTGACGAGAGCGCTCGCCCAGAAACTCTTACCCATCCCTCGGTTGCCTATTACCAAGGATCGGTCTGGATCCAGCGCAGCAGCGTGGGACTTGGGCAAATAGATTTCAGTGAGATCGATTGGGGTCTGTGGTGCGTGCGATTCGAGTGGCGGAAAGTCGGCCATCACGCTGCGGAGTGCGGTGAGGTTGGGTGCCAACTCAGTCATTCTGGCCTCTCCCAATCGAGCAAGTGCCATGCTCGCTGGAGGAATGCTCCATACGGGCCGCAATACACATCCTGGCGCAACGCCGTGCCATCTTCCAGAGGTTCAAAGGCGTCATAATCGGGATGGTAGGCGATGAATGTGGCGTCGTGCGGTACGTCGGTCCCGGTCTCATCGAAGCCCCAATTGAACCCCGAATCAGATCCCGGCTCGTCTTCAGCATCATAAAGTGTGGCGGCGCACAACTCATAAAGGCGGTCTCGGAAACGGAGTCTGCCTTCTCCCGAACTCGGGGCTTTGCTGTGAACGAATGCAAGGCGCGTACGCCAGTCTTCGCTGGCCGCAACGTCTAGCACTCCAAGTGTCTGAACGAGGTGGGACAGTACGTAACGGTACCCCTGAAAGGTTTGTAGTTGGTTCACGCCAAACAGAAGCAGCTTCCGTGCGCCTAGGCCCAGCCAGGTTCCAGCTGTGATCTCGGCAAGCCCAGCTCGCGCGTCGACCAGGACTGCGTCATAATCCCCATGGTCGACAATGCGGTCGACCATTTCGCGTAGTTGGGCTGTCAGTGGTTGTCGCCCGGCAGGCCCAATGTCCTCGACGAGTCCACGAGCCAGCTTGCCGATCATGTTTTCAGGATGCTCGTCGGTGATACGCCCGACTGCCGGCAATACGTGAATATAGCCGTCATTAAGATGACTCAATCCGATGAAGTCATAGATTTCATCAGCGCTGATTCCATCCAGCCCGTTCTCGACGAGATAGTCGAGCGCTCCGTATTTTGGTCGGCGATCATCGTCGCCATGACCACGCAGCAGCATTGTGCCGAGTCCGGGGGCTTCCAGGTCGAGATCAATGCAAAGGACCCGCTTGCCGTGCCGGGCAAGGTCGGTGGCGAGAACCGACAACGCTGTGCTCCTCCCTACGCCGCCCTTAAGCGATCCGAACACCAATCGTGGTGGTCCGGCCGGCGGAGGTTCCAAATTGGACAACCAGTCAGCACCAACGATGCGACGGTCGACCAATCGAATCCAGACAAATTCCTGATCGCCCATTGAGATAGCGACGTCGCGAGGCCCAACCGCCTCAAGTGATTTGAAGAGCAGAGAAGGTAATACGGGCTCAGCCAGGGCATAAGCCCCTAAGACTGCGCGCAGTTTCGTTACCAAGCGGTCGGATGACTGATTACCTGCGAATGCGATTCCCAGCCGTCCTGCTGCATCACGTAAGACAATCGTTCCATTTGCTGATAAGTCGATATCGGCCGCTTTTGCAACCCTTATGAGGGCAGGAAGAGCGTCGTCGTAACGCATCGCCATCTCAGAAGACTCCATTATTATAAAGCTCTACCGCGTCTTCTCTCCAAATCGTGACGTTCGTTTGGTTTACGGGACAGTGGGCGGTGTCGGCATAGCGAATGTCAATCGCCCAATTCGTAAATCGGCAGTTTAGTAGACCGTGCATCAAATCGTAACCAAGAGCGCCCCCAATTCTTCCAGACCGAAATGCTGTCAATATTAACGCGGATTGCGCAATCGATTGTTGTAACGACTGCCCGCCTTGGTTAATGTGGCGCCTTAGCGAGGCTGGCAATGTGCTGCTCATGGCTCTCGTAATCGCCTCTTTTAGCGCCATCTCACCGACCAAGCCATAGTGGTATGCAGCATCGTCCAGCCTTCCTGCTCGTTCGAGCATATCTGCAGTTACCAAATGTCTCAGCGCGGCATCTCCATATCGTTCAGTCATGTTTACTTAATACCTGCGAGCCGGGCGGCGAAACAAAATATCACGGCAGAATTGCTGGTTTGCGGCATGTACCGGTAGCTCTATTTCAACGAGCATATTGAGACAACCCGGACTGCCCGCGCTTCGAAACGCAAACGGACGAATAGGTAGGCAAGCTTGCGTCCCAGTCTTCCTGAGGTGCCAAAGACCATCTGCGCGCCGCTCTGCGCCGCGGGATTGGAATTTACGGCGGCCGGCTCTCGCAGGATGAAATTCAGTGCTTTTTTTTTCAGGATGTCAGCGCTCAGGCGCGCCAGCATGGCTTTGTGAGGCGTGGCGCTGAGGTCCATATCGGCGAAGAACCCATCAGCGATGCCGGAACTCACGATCTGGTGAGCGCGCAGTGGGCGGCGATTCCGCCGCAAGACGGTCTCAGCGCCCCAGAGATAGGTCGTGTGTTCACTTACCAGTTGGTACACTCGGCCAGTTCCCAACACCGCGATTCGTGTCGCATACCGTAGCGAACGCATCAAGGCCGTCTCCGCCGGCGCGCCAAGGTCGTGACGGAGCCGTACAGGTGAGTAGTTCGGGATCGATTTGAGCCAGCTGCCGCTCATTGATATGCGCGGGTCAAACACTACGAGACCGATGCCAGAATGCGTCGGCGGGACCGCGCTAAGAGGAGCCCGACCACTTCGGGGACTGAGGTGCGGGAGACGATGACCGCTTCGCTCACGTGCGGCGGAAGGCAGAGGCCAAACTTCAGCGCGCTGGCGAGATCCTTAGGCAGGACCGGATGCGACGAATCGGGTTTTACCCTCCCGAATGCCTGGCAGAGAATCTTACCATCGCCGCCGCGGACTGTGACGGACAAGTCGTCCCAACCCACTGTCGGCACATTGTTGTCGGCCAGGGCGCGCGCGACCGATGCAGAAGCCAAGCCACCCCCGAAAAGCCACGCGACCGTCCGTCCCTCGCCGTCGGACACCAGCGGCAGGGACTGCCCATCGACGAACGGCAGGCGATTCCGGACTTCCCCCAGCCGCTCGACGGCTCGACGGGAAAGGCCGCAGGAAGGCTCAGTTCCAGCGACGATCCGTTCTTCCGCCTGGCAGATAGCATACGGAAGCATTCGCCCGCCCCCGAGCCATCGCGATCGTCCTCCGCCCTCAGCGGGAACGACAGACACATGCCGGCGCGGCCAGTCCACGTCAACGACTTTCCAGCTGCGCCCGGCCAGCAGCAGGACAGGCCCCGCCTCGCCCGCACGCCGGGCCATGCTAGCCGGATGCACCGTGCCGAGTTCCGATTGCCCGTGGCGAACGGTCAGCAGGAGCGGAGCACTGAACGCGGCCACCAGGTCGGAAAAATGCCGCCGTCCGAACTCCCGCTCGCCACGGGCACCAAGCCCGATGATGCTGCCATCCTCGGCCAGGACATCGGTCTCCAGCATGTGCCGAAGGACCGCGGCACGGACTTCCGGCGGCACAGAATCAGCTGCGTCGCCCAGCCAGGCATCGAGGTCGGGGCGGGTGATGCCACCCTGCTGCAATGCCAGTGCCATCACCTGCTGGGCATAGATGTGCGCAGGCAACCCGGGAGCCACGACCGACTCGACCTGGCCTTCGCGCCAGAGCGTCGTGATCGCGAGCGCCGTCAGCAGTTCCTCGTCGTCGGTCGCCAGAAACAGGCAGTTGCGGACCGTGCCCAGCCGCCGCCCTGTCCTCCCCATTCGCTGGAGGAACGACGCGACCGAGGGCGGCGCGCCGACCTGCACCACCCGGTCGAGGTCGCCGACATCAAGGCCCAACTCAAGGGTCGAGGTGGCGACGATGACGCAGTCCGGCTCATCCACGAACGCCGCCTCCGCCTGTCGGCGCTCATCGACCGAGAGGGATGCATGCGAGACGAAGGTCCGCACGCCGGCAGTACGCAGCCCGCCGGCGATCTCCTCCACCCGCGAGCGGCTGTCAGCGAACACCAGTCGCCGCTCCCCCCGGTGCAGCCGCGAAAGCACCGTCACCGCATTCGCAACCGAGCCGACGTAATCAACTTCTATGTCGCCGTCGGACGGGGGATTTGCAGGTCCGACCACCTTGCCGCCGCGCCCCGATGCGAGCCACGCGAGCAGCTCCTCCGGGTTGCCAACGGTCGCGGACAGACCGATCCGCTGGATCCGCTGGCCTGTCAGCCGCTCCAGACGGGCGAGGAGAAACCGGAGATGCCATCCCCGGTCATCACCGGCAAAGGCATGCAGTTCGTCCACCACCACCGTCCGCACGCTGCCAAAGATGGCGGCATGGTCGATGCGGGCCGAGATCATGATCGCCTCGATCGACTCCGGCGTAGTCAGGAGGATTTCCGGAGGATCGCGCAGCATGCGACGGCGCGCCGCATCGCCGACATCGCCATGCCAAAGGCCGACCCGAAGGCCGACGAAGGAGGCGTAGCGCTGTAGCCGCGGCTCGAGATTGTTGAGCAGGGCCTTGAGCGGACAGACGTACAACGCCGACACACCGCGCCAGCCCGCCGACGCGATGCGCGACAGCAACGGCAGGAAGGCCGCCTCGGTCTTGCCACCGGCGGTCGGCGCGAGCAGCAGCACATCCTGTCCCGACAGCACGGGCTGAATGGCATCGCGCTGGGTCGGACGGAGGTCGGTCCAGCCGAGCGTGTTGACGACGTGGTAGCGCAGCGCCGGGTGCAGATCGTCGAACGCGGTCACGCGTCCAGCTCGATGTCATCCACCGAGGCTGCCCCCGCCGCCGCACGCTCCGCCGCACTCATCTCGCGCTCGTCGATGGTCGGCGCATAGTGGCGGCGCGGGTCGAAGTCGGCGAACTGATCGACACGATCGAGCACCTCGGTGACGAGCTTGCGCAAATAGAGTCGAGGCGCCACCCCGGCCTTGCCGCCGAGGCGGCCCGCGACCCCGCGCGCAAGGTCGGCAAGGTAGGCATCATCGACCACCGCCCGGATGCGGTCGGGGTCCGCCGCCTGCCCGGCGAACAAATCCCTGACTTTCGCCCCGGCCACCGCCAGTGCCGCGAGGTCAAACCCCTGAAGGCGAACCTGCACGGCCCGAGGGTTGTCGAACCGGACATCGGTCGCGAAGTCGGTATGCAGGCGCTGCGCCAGCGGCGGCAGGCGCTGGATGCCCTGAGGGCCATCAAAGAAACCCGCCGTGCCGGTCACCACAAGATATAGCCCCGGATATCGTCCGGCATCGATCTCATCGAGCAGCTGCCGCAGCGCGTTCAGCCCCTTCTCCCGCGTGTCGGCGCGCATGCGCTGGAGGGTCTCGACCTCATCGAGCACCAGGACCAGCCCGGCCCGGCCGCTGTCGCGCAGGATGGTCAGCAGCCCGGCCAAGAAATGCATGGCACCGAACGGATCGAGGTCGCCCTTCACGCCCGCCGCCCGCTTCACGGAAGCCGCCACGTTCGGCTGACCGCCCAGCCAGGCGATCAGCCCTTCCGCGAGTGCGGTATCCTCCGCCAGGAGGGCGCGACGGTAGGCCCGCAGCACCGCAGAAAAGGCCGGTGCCGTGCGGCCGATCTCCGCGAGGCGCCGCTCCATGAGTGCCTCGGTTGCAGCAGCGAGGGCCACGCCATCCGCCGCGTCGATCCGGCCCTCGGTGAGCACGTCCTCTTCCAGCGTGTAGAACCAGGAATCCACCGCCGGGCGCAGCGCCCCGTCCGGGGTGTCGGAGGTTGCGAGCCGTTCGACCAGCCGCCGGTAAACGGCTTCCCAGCGGTGCAGCGGCGTTTCCGTCTCGGAGACCTGAACCTCGGCCGTCGCAAAGCCGGCGCCGCGGGCGCGCTCCTGAAGCCAGCGCGCGAAGAAGGTCTTGCCCGAGCCGTATTCGCCGCGGATGGCCTTGAAACCGCCCCGCCCGGAGGCGACGGCGGCGAGATCGAGGTCCACGGCCGCCTCGAACCGCTCCATGCCCACCGCGAACGCGCCAAGTCCCTCGCGCGGCACGGTGCCGCGACGGAGCGCATCCAGGATCGCGGCCAGCCTGTGGGGTCCGATCAAGGATCGCTCCCCAGGCCGAACTGAACGCGCAGCAGGCGCTCGTTGAGCACGACTTCGTCGCCGTCGATCGCCAGAACCTGCGCCTGGTCCAGGTTCAGCACGCGCCGCGCGGCGTTCACCAGCCCGCCGACGCGCAGCAGCGGTGCCGAAAGCGCCTGCGCGAGCCCGGCCTGCGACAGCTTCCCGCCGCGGGCCGCGACAGCGCAGAGCAGCGACCGGACCTGATCCTCCGCGGGAGCGCCGCGCCCCGCCAGGCGGCGCTGCGCCGCATACGCATCGGATGCCAGCAGCGCGATAATCCAGGGCGGGGTTGCGGGACCGCCAGCCGCCGCCCCGATCTTGGCCGCCTTTGGCGGCGGCGGCGAAAAAAGCTCGGGTTGTCTGGCATCCAGGGGCGGTCGCCGCGCGGGTGATGTGCCGGACGGGACACCCGGCACCGACGGAACTGCCGCATGGGAAATTTCGGCCGCACTGCGCCACCAGAACGGCTCGACAGGCGGTGCGGCATCCCAGCCGACGGGCGGCTGTCCGGTGCTGAGCACGACCACAGGGACCAGGACCTCCTGCGGGCTTGCTCCGCCATGATAGCCGCTGCGCCGGGCCGCATAGCGGAGCCGCTCGCTCCAGGCCGCCACCACCGCATGGCCGCCTTCGGGCGAGACGACGCGCGTCCCCGAAAGCGTGATCTCGCCTTCTCCCGCTGGGCCGGCCGCGCGCCACCGATCTCCGGCTCCGCCCGCGGCAAGCGTGGTCCCCTCCTCAACGATGTGACCATGGTCGCCTGTCACCACGACGATCCGGCCCGCGTCACGGGCAACGCGCAACAGGGCGGTCACCTGCCGCATACCTTCGGCCGTCCAAATCATCTCGATCTGGTCGGAGCCCGCGAGCTGCGCATCGACCGCGTTGTGGACAACGCCGACCACGCGCTGGTGGGGATCGGCGACCGCGTCCCGCACTGCCGCTTCCAGCTCGGGTCCCGAACCCAGCTCGGCCTTATGGAACAGGCGCGGCTTCAAGCGTGCCCCCGAAGCGGCCACCAGCCCGGGGTGGGCGGCAAAGCCCGCCCGCTCGGCGGACTGGTCACCCCGCACCAGGGTTCCGCATAAGAGACTTGCGCGAGACACCTCGGTGACCGTCGGCAGCACCGCGGCCGCTACCGGGGGCGTGGTCCGCCCGTTCTTCCAGAATTCCACCCATCCCATCCGCAGGACGGTCTGCGCCATGTCCCGCCAAACGGCGAAGCTCAGGCCGTCGAATACGAGGAGAATCACTGGTGCGACGCGCGCAAGCGGCGCGACGATTACATCCAACAGCTTTTCGACCGGAAGCGGTTCGGTCCCCTGCGCTCCGCCCGCGATCCAGGAGCGCAGCACGGTCGCGAACGCTCGGTTCTCCGCCTCTCGCCGCGCCGCCGCGGCCTCCCGCAGCCTCCCGTATGCGGCCGCGACCTCGGGCACCGCGTCGCCGGCCCGCAGCGCGTGACGGGCGCGATCGGCAAACCCGTTGTCGCCGGCATACGCGGAAGCGGCTTCCGTCATGCCCGATGGCGTGCCGGGTCTGCCTGTGGCCAGCCAGCTTGCCAAGCGTGCCGCCATCACCAGCCGATCCACCCGGGCGCGCTGGTCCGCGGCCCGGTCATGTGCCGCGGCGCACTGCATGAGATTCCAGGCACGGATCGCGTCGTCCCGGCTGCCGGACGAGGCTGCCGCCGTGAGCGCCGCCGCAGCCTCCGTCATCCGTGCGTCGAGACCGATGTCGAGCGCAGGGCTGAGCGCGGCTGCTCCCTCGGCGCGGACCTCGGCGAGCAGTGCCCCAGCCCGGGCTTGGATGCCGCGGGCAGTCTCAGAGTCGGCGTTACCAAGCCGCGTCAGTTCCCGCCGCGCGGCCTCGGCGAGTGCCCGGCCTGCTTCCGGCGCCACCCGCATGCCCCCGACCAGCGGCTCCAGCCGGACGGCGGCCTCGCGCAGCGCCGGCCGCGGCTCCGGCTCGCCAAAAACAACGCCGCACGCAAGGCCGATCGGCAGCGCGTCGGCGCCGCGTCCGGCCGCGGCCGCGCCCAGCACCAGCCCTGCGGCGGCACCGCCGGTTGATGTCAGACGGTCCGCCACCGCCCGGCGCGCCTCCTCCGGCAGGCCACCGAAGCGTTCCAGGCCCGCAAGGTCGAGCGTCCAGCCGAGCAGCGCCGTCGGGTCCGCGCGTCCCTCGGGCAAGCCGAGCACCTGTTCCAGTACCGCCCGCCATGCCGACTCAAGGTCCAGCATCCCGCCAGCGGCGACCGGATAGCCCGCCACCGGGGGCCGCTCCAGCAGAAGGTCCGCCAGCCATCGGTGCGCGCGCAGCCGGGGGTCCACGTCGCGGGCGCGAAACGCGCTGCGGAGCGCCGCCCAGCGATCGCTCTGCTCCAGACGCCCGCGCGGCAGCCGCGCGGCGACATCGCAGCCGAGCGAGGCGGGATCGAGCGGTGTCAGCACGACCAGACCCAGGCTGCCGTTCGCTTCGTCCAGGCGCTCCCTCACCTCCAGTTCGGACGTGCACCAGGCCAGGCGGAACCGCTGGCCGCGGCGCTCGATAAGATCCGGCCAGTTGCGCCGTGTCGGCGAGCGCATGCCCAGCACCCGCGCCTCGGGGTTGCGTTCAAGCAGCGTATCAAGAACCCGCTCGATCTGCGGCAGGTCCGGTGCGAGCAGAGCGCTCACGCACTCCCTCCGTTTTTCCGGCGGGTCAGCCGCCACTGTATCGTCAGCCGGGCGCCCGGGGTTGCGGCCACGCGTGCGCGCAGCCCCTCTAGCAGCCCCTCGGCTTCGGTCGCGTCCAGCGCCGACCGTGCCCGCTCCTCGACAACCTCTTCGCCCGCAGGCAGCGGCAGAGGCGGCGGTGGCCCGGGCGGGATCGGCGGGCCGCCCGGATGCGGCGGCGGAGACGGAGGCTGAACCGTATCGGCCAGCAGGCGTGAGGCCCGCGTCTGCACGTCGCGCAGCACCGGCCTGAGCGGCAGGCCATGCTCGTCCGCCTCCAGCGCCTCGGCAAGCCGCGCGCGCAGGCCATCCGCCGCGCCGCGGCGCTGGTCGGTCAGGCCGACGGCGGTGTTGATGATCTCCCATTCCGTGGCGGTCACGGCATCGCGCAACTCGGCGGCGGAGCCAAGACAGCGGCTCACCGCCGCCTCGCTGGTCGCCAGGTCCGCAGCGGCGAACGACGTGACGACGGCCAGCGCATCCCCCGTTCCGGAGAGGTCGGCCACCAGCGCCTGCGCGGATCGCAGGGTCACCAGCCGGGCCGCCGATGTCGGAATGCCGAGATCGTCCAGATGCGGCTTCAGTGCCTGCGCGAGCCCGGTCAGCACGGGCCGTCTCTCGGTCGCCTTAGCCTTCAGGTCCTCAGCCAGCTTCGCCAGCGTAGTGCCCTTGCGGACCTCTCCCGGGGCCAGGCCGAACAACGCTCCGGCGCGCTCGCGTGCCCTGGCCCAAATCGTCTCGTCGGGCAGGGGCTGCTCCCGCAGTTCCACCGCGTCGTCGATCCGTTCCAGCGAGGCCGGGGCCGAGCCACCGTTGCGCAGCAGGGTGCGGTCCGCCTGCGCCGCGAATGCCAGCACAACGAGGTTCTGCGCCTCCGGGGTCAGCCCCATCGGCCGCGGCAGGTCCATCCATTCGCGCAGGCGACCGACCGTGAACGCGCCGCCGCTGGCCTGTGCGTGCATCCGGGCGAAGTGTTCGGCCCAGGCGTTCGACAGCACGAAATGCGTCTGCCCCATGGTGCCGAGCCGGAGCGGCCCGGCCAGGGCCAGCAGATGACGCCGATCGGAGGCATCCTCAACGAACAGCCGCTGATCGGGCTGTTGCGCCGCCGACTGCACGCGGTCGAGCACCCGGCGCAGCGTGGCGGTCTTCACCTCCTGCTCGAATACCGGGTGCGCGGGAAAGCGGTATTCGAACAGGCGGTCCAGCAGCGCCGTCACCGCGTCCTTCATCGTGGCACCGACCGGCATCTGCGGCCGGAACGTGTCCAGCGACACCAGCTTGTCCTCGGCCGAGACAGCCGTGCCCACGCACTGGTCGGTGTCCGGACGGATGCCGTAGGCGGTTTCCAGGCAGGCGCGCAGGCGCTGGTGCAGCGCGCTCTGCTGGCTTTTCAGCACCGCCCTTGCCTGCTCGCGCTCGCTGGCGGCGTACATCCGCGCCGCGTCATTCAGCCGGTCGCCGGCCAGCACGTAGTCGATGCGCACCAGCGTGCCGAGGTCCCGCATGGCGCGGTCGCTCAGGTAGGAGGGCTGCCAGACCACGCCGCCCGACGCGTTGTCGTCGTTGAAATCGGCGGCATGGGCGAGGTGATCCACCGGCGCCCTTCCCCTGGGATCGAACGGCATGCCGAGCACCAGCACCGGGGCACCCGGACGCCCGCGCAGGCGGTCGTAGCTGAGATCGTGCACCGCCTCGAAATACAAATCCACCGGGCGACGGGTGCCGCGCCACGGATGCTCGTGCTGCACGAACGGCTGAGCGCCCAACAGCGAGGTGTCGTCGGCAATTCCCAGGGCCTCGAACAGGATCTTCTGCACCCGGGTCCTGCGGGTGCCGTCGTTGTCGCTCTGCGCCGCATTGGCCAGGATCGGCTCGATGTCCACCCCGGTGATCTGCAGCGACACCGTGGGCACCGCGTCGTCGCTGATGCGGATTTCGCCGACCCGCGCCGCCCAGTTGCGCAGCTTCTGCAGCACCAGCCCGCCTTCGCGGCCCTGCACCGGCGAGACCACCGAGCCGTGGTTGAGCGCGGCCAGGCGCGGTGCCGTCAGCGCCCGCAGCGTCGGCACCTCGGGCACCAGGGCGGCCAGCAGCAGAGTCTTCAGCAGCCTTGCATCGTTCTCGAAGTTGCGGGCGGTCTGCGGGTCGGCGCGCCCGTCGTTCAGGTCCTGCCAGGTGATGCCGTGCACCTGCTCCAGCATCACCAGCAGCTTCTGGGTCCACAGCTTCTTGGCGTTGTCGAACTGGATGCGCAGCCCGTCCGAGAACGGCTGGTCGCCGGTGGCGATCTCGTCCCACAGATCGCCGACCGGGATCAGGTTGCCCAGCCGCAGTTCGTTGCGCCGCTTCACCAGCAGCGTCAGCATCAGCTTGAGCGCGGTCCGCTCGCGTTGCAGCACCGAAGAGGCCGCGATCAGCGCCTGCACCAGCGCGGGGCTGAACGGGTAGGTCATGCGGAACAGCGCCCGCTCGCCGTCCGAGCCCAGCAGCATCTCCAGCACGGTGCGATGACGGTTGGCGAATTCCTCGAAGGCCGCGTCCATCTCCTGCTTCGCCGTTTCGGACACCGGCTTCAGCAACCGCTTCTCGGCAATCACCGGCAGGTTGCGGTCTTCCAGCGTGACGCGGTCGAACCGTGCCTCGAAATATTTCAGCGCGTCGGCGAACTGCAGTTGCAGCGCCCCGGCCTGGTGGTCGCCGACCAGTTCGCGCAGGTCGCGCTGGCGAGCCACGAAGGAGACGATCGGGATCGGCCGGTTCGCGTGCTGCGCCTCCACCAGCTTCGCGAGTTTCGCCCCCTCCGAGGAGACGAAATTGACATCGGCTGCCCGCGTGGCGAGCCAGAGAATCAGCTCGTCGAGGAACAGCACCACCGCGTCGTAGCCCAACGCCTTGGCGTGGCGGCTCATGATCGCCAGCCCGGCATCGAGATCGACGAACGCCTCCCCGCGCGTCGCCGCGACATCGCCGTAGGCGCGGAAGAAGGTGCCGATCAGGTCGCCGACCAGCCGGGTTCGCTCGTCGCCCTCGGGCGGCTCCAGCATGGCCGCCTCGAAGCTGTCGGCATCCCAGGCGGCACCGAGATCGCCCCAGCCTTCATCCCCGTTCTGCTTGCCGGCTTTCAGTTCGATGAAGAACGCGTCATCCCCCATGCGGCCGCGCAGCCCCTTCGCATCCTCGAACAGCCGCTCGCCGAGATAGAAGCCGGGGGTCGGAGCCGTCGGATGCAGCCGCCGCACATGCTCGGCATAGCCGCCGAGAATGGCGCTCTCCAGGTCGCGCGCGCCGATCATGTGGTACGGCACCATCAGGAACCGCTTGCCGGTGAGCCAGGGGTCATGCGCGTTGACCGCCGCAGTCAGTCCCGGCAGGCCGCGGGCCTTGGAATTTCCGGCCAGCAGCAGATCCAGCACCGCCATGAAGTGGCTTTTGCCCGAGCCGAACGAGCCGTGCAGGTAGCAGGCGGCGCTGCTACGTCCCTCCACCGCCCCCTGGATGAAGCGGAGCGCCTGGTCGAACGCCTTCGCAAGCTGCGGGGTGACGATGTAGCTGCTGATGGTTGCCGCGGCGCGCTCCTCGCTCACGCCTTCCGACAGCTTCAGGACGAAATCGCTGGTCTGCACCCGCTCGGGGATGTGGATCAGGTCGCGCAGCAGCGGACGTGCATCGCTCATCGCTGTTGCCCCGCCCGCACCACACCAAACGAATAAAATTCTTTTGGTTCTTTTCTTTTAAGAAAAAAACAAGAACTTTCTTTTTTTGAAAAAAAAGAAACAAAAAAACTTTTATTCATTTTTCTTTTGGTTCTCATGCCGAGGCTCCCCGCCGGGGCGCCTGGGAGGCACGCCGCAGCGGCACGGCCTCGGTGAAGATGTTGCGCCGGCTGAATTCCGCCGGGCTGGCGAAGGTCAGGTATTCCCGCGCTCCCGGATCGGCCGATTCGGTCGTGAACCACGGTTCGGCCAGGAACCTGTCCGCACCGGAGGCCCACCCGGGCACGCCGGCCAGGCCGTAACGCTTCGCCAGGTACTCGCACACCGCCCCCATCAGGGCATCCACCCTGGCATCGCCGGTCGGCGGCGGTTCGTCGCGCAGCATGAGCATGCGTGCTTCCGTTTCGTGGCCATAGAACATGTCCAGGAACTCGGGGATGGCAACCGACGGTGCCACGCCGCGGCGGATGCGTTCAGCGGCCGACGACAGGGTATCCGGGCGCGACATCGCCCTCCTCCTTTTCTGGCCAGATATGCCTGAGGAAAAAGCGCTGGGCCTCCGGCTCGCGGGCGGATTTCGGGAAATATTTCGCCATGATGGCGATGGCCGCCTCGGCATCCTTCACGCCCCCCGCCCGCAGCAGGTTGCGGATGTCGGCGGTCTCCTGCGGACCTTTGGCCGGGTCGTTGATGCGCATCGCCTTCAGCTTCAGCGCCAGCATGTAGTCCAGCGTCGGCACCATCACCCGCAGTCCGGACTGGCCGTCCCGCGGGAAAGTGCCGAACTCCAGGTGGTCCGCACCGCGATCCGCCAGCGGACTGAGGTGGAACTGCACCGCATCGTTGAGCCAGGACGGCGACCAGCCATTCTCCTCCGCGATCGCCCGCACCTCGTCCAGCAGCCAGTCCGGCCATGGCTCGCGCAGTTCGGCCATGTCCACATCCTCGGTCGCGAAACGGAAATTGCTGGCGAGCATCAGCGCCGACCCGCCATAGACCGCGATGTCGATCACCGTGCGGTGGGCAACGGCCGCATGACCGATCCGGTCGAATGCCGACAGCAAGCCATCCCGATCGAACTTGCCGGAGTCTGCCATCGAATTCACCGGGTTCCGCACCGCGTGTTCATGCCGAAGCCCTCCGCGCCCGCGTTCGCCGGAGCGGCGCCGGAGGCGTCCAAGCGCGCAGATCGGCGAGCGTCAGGCCGAGGCTGCGGGCCTCCTCCTCGACGAACTCGGCGAAATACGCGCCCATGCGCAGCCCCGTTCCCGCATCGATGTCGTTGTGCCACTGTAGCAGCCAGGGCACGAGTTCCAGCAGCCCGGCGAGCAGCGGCGCCAGCCGCGGCGCGGTCCAGCCGTCAATGTCCTTGCGGTCCACGTACCAGGCGGCGAGCGCGCGGGTGCGCGACAAATGGTCGTGCCCGGCCCACAGCACGGGCAGGGCGGGATCGGCATCGCGGGCGGCGTGCGGGAAGGCGACGAAGCGCTCCTTCGGCACGTCCAGCCCGCCGCGCAGGCGCCAGAAATCCTGGCTGAGGAAATCGGCGGTCTTGTATTTCGGCGGCACGGCGATGGGGCCGATCTCGGCCGCCTTGCGCTCCTTCGCGTGCTTGTCGACGGCATGATCGAGCAGCGCGGCCCACCGGGGTTCGGTCAGCCCGGCGGTCATGCGCGCCGCATAGACCTCGGCGCTTTCATCGTCCCGGCGTGGGTTGGAATGCGCCCAGCTTTCCTCCAGAATTAGCTTCTGCTGCCGATAAACCTCGGCATCGATGGCATCCTCGGCGCGTTGTTTCTCCCAGGTGGCTTCCCAGTCGGCGCGCTTGCGTTGGCCGGTCTCGCTGTAGCGCAGCCGGGCGAGGAACGGCACGGACTCGCGGGAAACGAGGTCGGCGACCAGCGCCTCAAGATCGAACGCGTCGCGTCCGACATAGAGCGCGGCCACCGACAGGAAATCGCCATCGCGCCGGGCGCTGTCGGCCAGGGCATTGGTGGAGAGGATGCGCGGGTCGTCGCGCGGCCAGTGACGGGCGTCTTCCAGTCGGTCGAGCAGCCAGGAGCGCAGCGCGTCCTGTTCCATCTCCTCCCAGGTCGGGGCGGACCAGCGGCGCTTGTATTCGGGTCGTTCGATCAGGCCGATGGTCGGATCGCTCTCAATCAGGGCGATGCGGCGTTCGACGGTGGCGCGGTAGTCGGCGGGCCAGTTCGCCGGGAGGTCGGTGATCGGGGTCGAGCCGTGGCGGGTGAACCAGGCGGTTTCGAGCGCGCCGGCGGCCATGCGGCGGGCCATGACGATTTCAAAGGCGCGCTCGCCGAGGCGCAGGCCGGGCGGGTCCGGGTGCTCGGGCGGGTCGTCGTGCAGGGCGTAGAGACGGTAGCAGCGCCAGTCGAGCTCCTCTTGCAGCGCGATCATGGCGGCGCGAGTGGCGGCGGCGGAGTCGCGGGCGGCATCCAAACAAGCGCGCGTGGGGACGGCAGCAGCGCAGACGGCGATGGGTAGGTATGAGGCATAACTGTTGGCGAACGCGTCGAGGGCGCTGGCAAGGTCGAGGGGTGGGTTGGCGGCGAGGGGAAAGGATTCGAGTCTTGTTCCTGTTACTTCAAGAAATCGCTCCCATGCTTCTGCCTTTGCGCCCTCATTGATCCCTTGTCCACCTTTGTTGTGGCACACCTGCTTGATCCAGAAGCATCCTGTTGACGAATTCAGCAGCCCAAGCAAGCTGAGATGATCATTCTCTGAGGCATTGTTGGGAAGTTTAATAACAGGGGCGGAGCGGCCAAAAACCTTGCCACCCCTTGAAAATGCAAAATGATTGTGCGTTACAACGAACCCAAAAGTTATCGACAATGGAATCTTCTGTTTTACTGGGTTAACTTCGCCATATTCGTACCAGTGTAGTCCGGATTGCAATATTGGTTGGCCATAGAGCTTTCTAGCTGAAAGCACGACCCGATGCGGCCACAAGTGACGATATTCCGCCGTGCCATAGATAAGGGGTAGTGGCTGAAATTTTGAGTCGTACAACCAAACGGATGCAAGTGGGGAGCTAATACAATAATCGCGAATATCCTCGCCAACAACAAAACATCTTCCTTTGTTGCGCAGAGTTCTCTCCAAATCGTGAGGTGTGCCGAACACAAAAACTTCATCGGCGCCAGTTACCGCGCTAAATCCTATTTGGAAAATGGCCCCGCCAAGCGTCTCACGTCCCTGTTCGATTAAAATTTGAACGTCAGCCGCCCCACCACCGCCCATGTTCCAGGGATGGCTTGCTAGCTCGGTCCGCGGCGTATCCTCCGTGCTAACGAACTCGCTGGTACTCCCTTCGATGTCGCTCTGTTCCACAATAGCGGACCACACGTTTGCATGAGCAGGGTCGTCGGGGGCCGAAGGCTCGCCGCGGATGCCCCGCACTGTCCGCACCACCCCGGCCACCGGGGCGCGGTTGCGACCGTAGAGAATAACCGTCGGCGTGCCGTGGCCGGGTATGTATGCGCCAGAACAATCCACCACATGAGTCAGATCGAGCTTCGGCAGCACGTCCTCAATCAGCTTCTTGCCGAACTCCCGCTTCATGAAACTGTTGGCAACGATCAGGCCGACAAACCCCGCCGCCTGCCCCCGCCGCCCATCCAAAGCGAGGTCGAAGAAGCGTTCTGTGAACGGCACGCCGAGCCCGTACTTCATGTGGCAACTCGAATAGATCTCCCGGTAGGCCTCCCGCATCGCCGCATCCTTCGGCGTGATGTAAGGCGGGTTGCCGACCACGGCGTGATACTGCCGCCCGAGAATGGCATCGAGTGAACCCGTATCCTCAGCGACATAATGATGCTGCATACGCCGCCCGAACCCCTCGGCCACGCCACCGAGGTCGCCGTGCGAGAAATGCGTGCCGTGGAAAAGGCTGTCGCCGATGGCGAGCGCGATGCGGAAATCCGGCGACGCTGCCAGCCGTGTCTCCCCAGCCGCTCGCAGCGCCGCCAGCAGCAGCCGGAAACGCGCGATCTCCGCCGCGAACGGGTTCAAATCCACCCCCGCCACCGCGTCCAGCGCCTTCTGCGCCTGTGCCGCCGGCGGCATGTCAGGCGCCGCGCGCTGCCACTCGGCCAGCACCCGGGCAAAGCCGCCAAGCAGAAAGTGCCCGGAGCCGCAGGTCGGGTCGATCATCCGCACCTGCGCATAACCAAACTCGCGAATGGCCGGGTCGAGCGTGCGCGAAAGAATCCACGCCTCCACGAACTCGGGTGTCTGCAACAGCGCGTATCGCTTCTTCGCCTCGTCCGACAAATCCTGGTAGAGGTCGCCGAGGAAGCGCGTGGTCCAGGCCGGGTCGGTGAAATCATGCACCAGTTGGCCGGTGTCCGGCGCGCGCGCCCGGAAGAATTCCAGCAGCGCCATCGCCCCGTCGCCCGAGACAGGCAGGCGGAACAGCGGATTGTGCGCCTTGTCATACAGACCCGCGAGGCCCGGCAGCTTCGCCGCCGCGTCGAAAATGGCCAGCAGGTATTCGGCATCGCTGTCGTGCGGGCGGGCGCGGAAGAACTCCCGCTGCCGCAGTTCCGCCAGTTCCAGCCGCTCGCCGGGGCCGGAGAGCAGCGGCCGGTCGAGCAGGGAATTGTCCTCCAGGAAGCGCAGAAACACCAGCGCCAGCAGCCAGTGCACCGCCGCCTGATCCAGCGCGGCCGACCAGAAGGTCTCGAACGTGTCGGCGGTGCGCTTCGCATCGAACGCCTCCCGCCACTCCGCCTCGACGGCGGCGCGGCCCGGGGAGGCGCGGTGGTGCTGGCGGAGGTCGTCCTCGGTCTGCCTGCGCAGTCGCTTCAGGTCGGCAAGCAGCCGTTTCGCGTCAATCATGATGCAGCAAGTCTCCGGTGGCCGTCAGCGCAGGATTGTGTCCGCCGTCACGCGCGGGCGGCACGTCGCGCGGCGCGACCTCGGCGCGGATGCGTGCGCCCGCCTCGCGCTCGGCCAGTTCCAGCTCGTAGGATTTTTGCAGGTTGAGCCAGAAGCCCGGACTGGTGCCGAAATGACGGGCCAGACGCAGGGCGGATTCCGCCGTGACGGCGCGCTGCCCGGCGAGGATGGCGGTGATCCGGTTCGGCGGCACCCGCAGCGCCAGGGCGAGTGCATGCGGCGTCAGGCCCAGCGGGTCGAGGAAGTCGTGGCGCAGCACGTCCCCCGGATGCACCGGCGGCAGACGCTCACCGCCCCCTTCCTCCGAAAGGTCCACGCGGCCCGCATCGAGGTCGTCCCGCGCAATAAGCTGTCGTGCCGCCATCGTTCCGATCCCTCAGTGATAATCAACAATCTCGACCTCATGGGCGCCATCGTCCCGCCAGACGAAGGTGATGCGCCACTGGCCGTTGATCCGGATGGAGTGCTGCCCCGCCCTGTCCCCCCGCAGGGCCTCCAGCCGGTTGCCCGGCGGCACCCGAAGGTCCTCAAGACGTTCGGCGGCATCAAGCGCCGCCAGCTTGCGCCGCGCCGCAAGGGCAAGCTCCCGCGACATGCCGCGCGGCAGGGTGCCCTGGAAGACGAGCGCTGTCGGCTTGTCACGGAAGCTCCGGATCACGGGCTTTACGTAGCGCGTAAGGCGCGGGGCGTCAAGTAGATTGCAAGACTCGTGGGGACCCGAACGTCAAGCCCAAGCCCGAGTTTAACAGTTAGACGCATGTCTGTGCGTTGTCGTATTCAAAAGTTCTGAGTTTTCAGTCGGTTCTATAGGGAGCCTGAAGCGCCGCAAAAAAGTATAGTGCTAAATTCTGCGGACTTAGCCCTTTTTAAAC
>CAIXDS010000072.1 GCA_903918195.1 uncultured Acetobacteraceae bacterium
CATCCACCAGGGCAGCCCGCACGCCCGAGGTGCCGACATCTATGCCTATCGCCGCGCCGGTCATCGTGGGCCGATTCCTTGCCGGCACTAGCCCCGCCCCAACAAGGGCAAAGCCATTGGAACCAATGACTTTCTTAACGAATGGGGTCAAGGGGCCTCTCGGCCCCTTGCGGGTCCAGGGCGGCGCCCTGGCCTTACTGACTGGCTTATCCTGGTGCCCAGGACCCATCTCGCTATCCCGTGTCCGCCCCGATCAGCGCCAGCCCCTCGGCGACCGAGACGAACTCGCCCCCGGCCGTCAGCCGGCCAGCACCAAAGCGCGCCTCGAACAAGCGCCGCACCGACGGCACGAAGGAGGTGCCGCCGGTGAGGAAGACATGGTCCACCGCCTCCGCCGGCACGCCCGCGCGGGCCAGCGCTTGGTCCACCGCCGCGCCGATGCGGGCGAGGTCGCCGGCAATCCAGGATTCGAAATCCCGGCGCGTCACCACCTCGTCGATGGCGATGCCCGCATGGGCGAACCGCAGTACGGCGCTGTCGGTTACCGACAAGGCGGCTTTCACCGCGGATACGGTCTGATAGAGCGGGAAACCCTGCTCATCTTCGATCAGCGCGATCAGCCCGCGCAGGCGCTCCGGGTGGTGGGCGGTGCGCGCCACCTCGCCGATCTCGCGCAATGTCCTGGGCGTGCGCATCAGCGAGACGCGGTGCCAGCGGGCGAAAGAGGCGAAGTATTCGGGTGGCACCGGCAGGTCGGTGCCCATGATCGTGTAGCTGTCGCCCTTGCCCAGGAGCGGGCTGATCACGTGGTCGATGATGCGGAAGTCGAACGCATCGCCGGCAATGCCGACGCCGGCATGGCCGAGCGGCTGCACCGGTGCGCCGGGGGTGAAGCGCAGGAGGGAAAAATCGCTGGTGCCGCCACCGAAATCGCCCACCAGCACGGTGGCGGGGCCGGCGAGCGATCGGGCGAAGCGCCAACCGGCGCCCTCCGGCTCCAGCGCCACCGCGACATCGTGGAAGCCGGCGGCGGCGAAGGACTGACGCAGCCGCGCTTCACCGAAAGCGTCGTCGGCGACCTCGCCGGCGAAGCGCACCGGCCGGCCCGCCACCACCCGCAGCGCCGCCGGGTCGAGGCCGGCGGCGGTGGTGAGCGCGCGCAGAAACGCTGCCACCAGGTCGGTGAGCGACCAGCGGCGGCCGAAGATGCGGGTTTCGGTGAAGCTGCGCTGCGCCAAGTAGGTCTTCATCGACATGATCAGGCGGCTGTCGAGCGGATCGTCGAGATACGCGGCAATGGCGGCCGGCCCGGCGGCATGGCGCAGGCGCTGGCTGGCGCGGGCCTCCTCGGCCCAGAAGCATAGCACCGAGCGGAACACGGCGTCGGTGCCGAACACGGCGGTGCGGGTGCTTCCGTCGGCGTCGAGCAGCGCGATGACGCTGTTGGTGGTGCCGAAATCGATGCCGACCTGGAGCATGGGGTTCCGTTGCCGCCCGAAGGCGCGGGGTTCAACAGCAATCGGGGTTGGCCGGCAAGCCCCTGGCTGACAGCATGCGGCTTGCAGCGAGGATCCGTTTGACCGGACTCTCTCGGCAGAAATGCCTTCACAGGTTCCAGCGCTTCGGCGTGTGATTCTTCCTGCGGCACATGTCCCAGACCGGCACCGTCGCGAGCACCTCCCCGGCGCGCGGGTCCGTGTCGTCGTCGGCAGGGTCAGTGCCCGTCAAGCCAAAGCCCGGCATACTTGGCCTTTCGCCATGTACCCGCGCGCCATCCTCAAGCGCGGCGGCCCTGCGGGAAACTGTCTGCGGCGGGAATGGGGACGAACGTGATCTGGTAAAGGCCACCGGAACGTCCAGCTACCGTCCCTCGCGGCAGACGGCCAGGGACGGCGGATGCCCTGACGATGTACTGTTTCGGCCAAGCCGACCCGCCATGATCCGCGACCTATCGGAGATTCGCCATGTTGCAGCCACCAGGTCGGCAGGACCAGATCGTCGCGGAGTCCGTTGCCAGGGCACGGGACGTCGCCCCCGCACTGGAGTCGATCCTCATTACCCACTACCCGGACGCCGATACGCTGGACACGTTCCGGCCGGGAGAGACCGACCTCGACACGGTCGCCGCGGTGAACCTGGCCGTTGCCACCGAACTGGCCGCGTCCGGGGTGCGGGTGTTCGTCCAGCGAGCGGACCGCGCCTCCTTCCGGCGGTGGATGGCCGGGCGGGACGACACGCAGGAAAACCGCTGGGCCTGGCGCGACCGCAGCCTGCTGCGCGGCGCCGCCGCCTTCAAGACGCTTGGTGTCGACCCCAGCTTGGCAAGCCCACCTGAAAAGCTCGGCAATGCGCCCGGCCCGCTCGCCGATCGCCTCGTCGCCGCCTTCACGGATGAGGATGAGGACGGCTCGGAATTCGAGGAACTCGCGCACGCGCTCATGGCGACCGGGCGGAACGACGTCCTCGACCTCGCGGTAAGGAAGGCAATAGACCGCATCGGCGAGGAAACGGCCGATGATCTCACCTGGGAGCTCCTGCTGGTGGCCGAGGCGGCCGAGATCGGTCCTTCCGGCTGGGCGGGGCTGGTGGCCCTTCCCGTCGCCTTGCCGCCGCATGACGTGCCGGACGCAATTGAACTTCGCGAGAGCCTTCTCGCGGCGGATGTTCTGCCCCCCAGCTCGGCCACAAGCTTCCTTCCCGGGTGGCGCTCACCGGATGCGCTCGCCGCCCTCGACCCTGTCGCGGTCCGCCGCGTCCTGGTCGACATGGTCGCTGGTGTCGAGCCGCGTGACATGCCCCCGGCCGACACGGACGAGCTGGCAGCGAAGGGCTTCGGCGTCCTGCTCGGGCTGCAGGTCGACTGGTCGGTCCCGCTTTGGGATGACGTCGCGGCCAATGGCCCGCCGCAGGAACCACAGGAAGGCGAGGAGACTCCCGAGGATGCGGCCCGGGCAACCGCGTTCGACCGCTGGAGGACGGCGGCCTTCAACGCGATGGGCTGCGTGCCGCTGGCACTGGTGCCCCTTTCGGAGATCGAGGACGAGATCGCCGATTTCCTGGCCGAAGCGGGGCAGCAGGTCGGCGGCATCGAGGAAATTCGCGCGTTTGTGGCCGGGGCGCGGCGTGAGGCTCCGGACGAGGAGGTCGTCTGCCGCCCGGAGGTGATCGGCGACGGGCTGGAGCTTTCGCTCTACACGCCGGGCGGCCGTTTCGTCGGAAGCATGAACCTGCCCGCCGAGAGGATGCCTGCCAGAGCGGAGGAGATGCTCCGACTGGTCGAATCGATCGTGCCGGTGGTGAAGAATACGCCGGGCCGTTGAGGATACAGCGGGATACGGCTCATCTCCGCTCGCCTTGTCACGGGGTGCTCCGGCCCTGTTGCAGCTCCCGTCGGGCGTGCGCCTGCCACTGGCTCGCCAGCCCGGGCATCTCGGCCATCCGCGTCAGTTCCTCAATTGAGGCGTCGCCGTGAGTGATCACCGCAAGCAGGCGGACGAAGGGAAAATCCGCATTGGGCCGCGCGTGCAACATGACCGTGTCCCCGGCCGCAACCGTCCCGGTCTGCAGCACGCGATAATACCAGCCGCTGCGCCCGCTGCGCACCATCGCCTTGGGCAGCCTGTTGTTCTCGAACCGCAACGCGAATTTGAAGCAGGGCTGTCGCGGCTGGCATACCTGCAGCAGCGCGCTGCCCACCGCATGCACATCGCCAACGCAGATGTCCGCCTCGACCATGCCCGCGATCGCCAGGTTCTCCCCCACCCCGCCCGGCACAAACAGCGCCGCGTGCTGCGGAAATTCCGTCGCCCAGGCCGCGTAATGCGACATGGCGTAGGCGTACACGGCCTTGTCCGGCCCGCCGTGCACGCGCAGATCGGCCTGCTCGTCACCCACCAGCCCGATTCGGCCCACGGCAACCGGTCCCGCCACGGCGTGCTTGACGAACCCGCTCGGCTCCGCCTCCGGTCCCAGCGGTGCCACGCGGCCTACATGTACCGAAACAACCCGACCTATGACCGGAGCATCGCTCATGGCGTATCCCCTGGCAGATTGCGCGGCTGGCTGGCCAGAAGCTGCCGGCATGGCGCGATCGTGTTCGAACCGGCCGCCAGGATCAGCGCCTGCTCGATAGCGCCCACCGCATCCTCCACTGGCTCCCCCGCGAAATCTCCGACAACGGCGCGCCGCCACAGCCAGGATCGCGCAAAGCTGGCGAACAGGCTATCGATCGCGTGCTCCTTGCTGATGAGCGGCCCTTCGTCGTCAGGAGGCCAACCCTCTCGCCGGTTGGGATGCAGCCCACACCCGCAGCATCTGGGCTTCATGGATGGTATCGGTGTGCTCCGCCAGCAGACGGGCGCCGTCGAGCGCGGTCCCGGCGGCCTTCTGCAGCAGAACTCGCACCGGACCGTCCAACAGCTGGGCCTGCACCTGGGAGCGCAGCCCCTGCTCCGCTTCGAGCATTCCGCCGATCAGGGCGACCGGAACCGGCTCGGGGAGGCCGCAGCGCGCGACCGCCGCCCGGGTCGTGGTCACGAGGGCGCGCACCGCCTGCGCAAGCAGGTCGCGGGCAACCGCATCGCCTGAAGCGGCCGCGCGCACAACGTCGCCGGCGAAGCGCGCGGCCTGCCGGGCCGGGTTCGCATCGCTGCCGATCAATGCCGGCAGGTCAGCGATGGCACCGAAGCGCGCCACCGAAGCTGCCCGCAGTATAGTCGGCGGGCCGCGCCCGTCTTCGGCGCGCAGGACAGACCGCAGGCCCGCGAACCCGAGCCAGGCGCCACTGCCGTCATCGCCCAGCCACGGCCCGCACCCGTCAACCCGCGTGAAGGTGCCGTCGCGACCGACGCCGATCGCAACGGCGCCGGTGCCGACAGCGAGCACCACGCCGGGCTGTCCCGCGAGGGCGCCGGCGTGCGCTCTAATCGCATCGCTGGTGACGACCAGCCGCCTCGCCGGCAGCGCGACCCGCAGACGCTCCGCCAACTCCTGCGCGGCTGCCGGCGCGCTCAGCGCTCCCGCGGCGCCGATCGCAACGGTGGCAGCGCAGGTCAGCCCCGCCCGTTGCAGCAGCTTCCGGACGACCGCCAGGATCGCGCGCTCCGCTGTGGCGGTGCCGTCCACTGCGGCAAGCCCGGCCGCCCCCGGTCCCTCCGCGTCGAAACGCTCCGCCCCGGTCCAGAGCGCGGCACGGCAGTTGGTCTTGCCGAGATCAACCGCCAGCACGCCCGTCATGCACCGCCTCCCCCGCCCGCTTGTCGGGTGCGGATCGCAGCCGGATGCTGGCCCAGGGCTCGGTCTGGTCGAGCGTGACGGTTCCCCCGCGCGCCAGTTCCAACCCGGCGACGAGGGTGCTGGCAACGGCGGCGCGGCACAGCAGAGCGCGGGCGGGCGCGCCGGTTTCGATCGCCGG
>CAIXDS010000073.1 GCA_903918195.1 uncultured Acetobacteraceae bacterium
ATGCCGGCAGATGCTGCAGATGCGCACGCAGCGTGCCGGAGGCGCCGCCGGCCGGGTCCGGCTTTGGAATCGCGATCCGCCGCAGCAGCAGGTTGGGCAAGGCTGCCAGGGCGATGACGCCGCCGAACGACACGCCGAACCCGAAGCCGCCCATCAGCACGCCGCCGAGCAGCGGTCCGGCGAAGCTCAGGCCGAGCGACAGCGCCCCCCGGTGCCAGCCGACCCGCCGGACCCCGAAGCCCGGCAGCGCCTGATAGAAGATCGTGGTCAGCGCGTTGAGTTGCAGCGCCCTTGCGGCGCCGTCGCAGAACACCAGCACCGCCAGGATGGCCGGATCGCGCGCCAGTGCGAAGCTGCCGACGGCGAGCACCATCGCCGCGCTGCCCAGGTGAAAGACACGCCGCGCGCCGAACCGGTCGACCAGCACGCCGGCCGGCAGCGCCGCCGCGAGCAACCCCGCGCCGGAGGCCGCACGGATCAGCCCCACCTCAGCGGGGCTGGCGTGCAGGGCGAGTGCATACAGCGGCACGGCAACCGCCAATACGCCGACCGCGATGCCGGTGCAGCCACTCACCAGCAGAAAGATCGCCAGCCCGCTCGGGCGAGGCAGGGGGGCCATCAATCCGCCTGCGTCGGCGCCCGCCACCCGGCCGGTCAGGCGGCGTGCTCCACGAGGGCGGCGTCGGTCGCGGCAAACACCGGCAGCAATTCGTCCTGGATGCGCCAGATGTCGTGCTGCAGCGTGTCGGAGGAGGCGTTGCAGTCGCACACCTGTTCGAACGTGAACCCGGCGCGCTTCCAGGCGGCGGTGATGGTCTCGGCGAGGTCGAGATACCAGCCCGGCTCCGGCGCGCGGTGGCCGGCCAGTTCCGAGCCCGGATTGGGGCACCAGATTCCGGCGGTGGCGACCACGCCCTCGCCGGTCAGAACGTGAATGCCTTCGACGGTCTTCTTTTTCGGTTCGATGCCGGCGACCATGTTGGAGCGCACCCGGCCATGGCCGAACACGCCGACGGCGTATTTCAACGCCTTCACCCAATGGTCCCAGCCGCCGCCGCCACGGGCCTTGCCCGGGCAGATGGTGTCGTAATAGCTCTTGTCCCAGATTTCGATGTTCATCGCCGTGGTGCGGTAGCCCGCTTCGCGGAAACGGTCGATCTGGCGCAAATCGAGCGGGGCGGCCACCACCGCGGTGCCGTTGAAATCCTCGCGGCCGGTGTGGCTCTGAATCGCCTCGGCAACGTCGAGATAGTATTCCAGTTCGCGCCGTTCCGGGATGACGCCGCCGCTGATCGTCACGTGGTCGATCAGCCCTTCGCGGAATGCCTCGGCCGCCGTCTCGCCGATCTGTCCCGCGGTTTTCCAGAAGATGCCGCGCTTCTCGCCGTAGGTGTCCTTGGTGTAGTTGATGTTGCAGAACAGGCAATCCTCGCCCTTGTCCTTGTAGGAGCATTCGTTGCTGTAGGCGACGAACAGGGCGCGGTGCTGGTACAGGGCGCCGACGGTGGACATGTCCTGGCCGTCCGACGTCGTCTTGCCATAATACGCCGGCCGCGGGTGGAACTTCACCTCGCCATGCGCGTGGCCGCGATGCACCAGGATGGCACGGCCGCCCTCGGCGGTGATGACATTGTCCGAGCGCTGGTTCCAGCGGAACGGCACCGACAGCCCCAGCGGCAGGTCGAACCCGGACGGCAGTTCGAAATCATGGGTGTCGAAATCCATCTCGAACAGGCAGTGCACCTGTTCCTGCACCCCCTGGCCCGGGCGGATCAGGTCGAGCGCCTCCTGGGTGATGCCGACGCCGTCAGTAATCAGCTCGGCCTTCAGCGCCAGTTCCTTCCAGAGCCTGTCCTTCACGTCGGGGAGGGCGCGGGCCGTCGGCATGTTCGGTCTCCTGGCTGGATCGTCGGGTCGGCGTGCGGCTGGCCGCCGCCGGCGAGGCAATATCGCGGCCGGCTGTCGCGGGTGGGCGCTGGGTTATACACGGTTGGAATGTGAGTCAAAACAGTTCAGCGACCGGCCGGTGCTGATTCCAGGTTATCACGCGGCATCGTGGCGCCAGCGCAGCCGCCGCCATCTGGAAGAGCGCGGCCGGCGATGTCGCACGACAACCGTCAGTTGAAACATGAAATGCACATGTTTAACTTGTCAATTCCAGATTTTCCGGTGCAGTCTCCCGCCCCGCCGCCGCACCCACCGGAGAACCCGCCATGACAACCCAATCCCTTCGCCTGGTGCCGCTCTCGCCGCATCTTGGTGCCGAGGTCGAGGGGATCGACCTGTCCGGCGTGCCGAGCAACCGCGAGGCGGCAAGCCTGCACGCGGCGCTGGCCGACCGGCAGGTGCTGTTCTTCCGCGACCAGCGCCTGAGCTACGACAGCGCCAAGGCGCTGGGCCGGGTGTTTGGCGAATTGCACATTCATCCCAATACGCCGGGACCAGAGGGCTATCCGGAAATCCTGCCCATCCATGCCGACGCCCATTCGAAGCGCATCGCCGGCGAGCGCTGGCATTCCGACGTGTCCTGCGATCCCGTGCCGCCGCTGGCCAGCATCCTGTATCTGCACACGGTCCCGCCGGTCGGCGGCGACACGCTGTTTGCCAGCCAGACCGCCGCCTATGACGCGCTGTCGCCGCGCCTGAAGGCGTTTCTCGACGGGTTGACGGCGCTGCATGATGGCGGGCCGTCCTATCGGGCGAGCAATGCCAGGCAGGGCATTCCCGAAACCGGCCGCGTCTACCCAAGCGCGGTCCACCCGGTGGTGCGCACCGATCCGGCGACCGGGCGCAAATCGCTGTTCGTCAACCGCGGCTTCACCATCCGCATCAACGACCTGCCGGAGGACGAAAACCGTGCCGTGCTGGACTTCCTGTTCGAGCACACGACAAAGCCCGACTTCCAGGTGCGCTTCCGCTGGCAGGCGCATTCGGTGGCGCTGTGGGACAACCGGGTGGTCCAGCACCTCGCCATCTGGGACTATTTCCCGCAAGTCCGTTCCGGCTTCCGCGTCACCATCAGGGGGGACCGGCCGGTCTGATGGCGGTTGCGGAGGGCTGCCAGATGCCGGACACCGTTCCGACCTTCCCGGACCGCTATCGCGGCGTCGCCCGGCTCTACACCGCCGGGCGGCCGGCCTATCCGCCGCTGCTGGCCGCCCGCGCGGCCGCGCGGGTGGGCGGGCTGGCGCAGGGGCGGGTGCCGAGGTCCGGCGCCCGCCCTGGCTTCCTGACGCTGGACTTCGCCGAGGACAGTTTCGCCATTCATCAACGGGTCCGCGAAACCGATTTCGCCAGCAAGCCGCCGCTGATCTTCGGCAGCACCTGGGGCAGCACCTGGGGCAGCACCTGGGAGCGCGATCTGGCGAAAGAGTCGCGCGGCTTCCACTGTCGGTTGTCGCGGCGCGCTGCTGCTGATTGAGCGCATCTACATCGTGCTGATCAGCAACAGTGCCTGATACGCAGCGCCAGGCCGGCTGCGTTCTGGGAAATGCTTAAAACACGCCGTTTACGCGTTTAACATTGACGGGCGGACGCATTTTACCACATTCATTGGACTTGGAACCGCAAAGGTTCCAAATCACGTGTAGATAACGGAGTTTTGCCATGACAACGAGGATCGGTGTGGCCTTGCTGAGCCTGTTGCTGGCACTGCTCATCAGCGCCGCCGCCAACGCCGAAAAGCTGGTCATCCGGTTTGGTTACCCCGGCGTGGGGGCCGACAACCGCCCATTCGCTTCCGGCGATATCGTCGCCGTGGCGCACGCCGGCCACTTCATCGACGACGAGTTCGCGCACGACCCGGACATCAAGATCGAGTGGACATTCTTCCGCGGCGCCGGTCCCGCATTGAACGAATCGCTGGCCGCCGGACATCTGGATTTTGCCGCGGGTCTTGGCGATCTGCCGTCGATCATCGGGCGCGCCAACGGATTGCAGACGCATTTCCTGCTCACCGACAAGGTCCGCGACACGATCTACCTCGCGGTGCGCCCGGATTCCGGCATCACCCGCATCGAGGATCTGGCCGGACACCGGCTCTCCGAGTTCAAGGGCACCAATCTGCAATTGGCCGCGGACCGCGTGCTGGCGGCCCACGGGCTGAGCGAGCGCAATGCCAGGTTCATCAATCTCGACACCGGCAGCGCGCTCGCGGCGCTGAACGGCGGCAATATCGATGGCACCTTCGGCAGTATCGAACTGCTGGCGCTGCGGGACCGGGGCATCGTCACCATCCCCTACACCACCAAGGCCGAGAGCGCGACGTTCGGCCGCCACTCGGCGATCTTTGTCACCGATGCATTCGACCGCGCGCATCCGGAACTGGTGCAGCGCGTGGTCAATGCGTTCGTCAGGGCGGCAAGGTTCGGGGCAGACGAAGCCAATCGCAAGGCCGTTTTCGACCTGTGGGCGAAATCAGGCTATCCGGCCGACGCCTTCGCCGAGGATTTCAATGATGAGCGCCTGGCGAACCGGTTGACGCCGCTGATCGATACCTACGTGACTGCCCGCTATCGCGATCTCACGGCGCGGGTGCGCGAATACGGTCTGATCCGCAAAGACGTTGACGTGGAGAGCTGGTTCGAGCCGCACTATCTCGAAGCCGCCCTCAGGGCGCAGCAGCTCGAGCATTTCTGGCCGCACTACGATGCCGCTGGCAAGAAACGCATCGACGGCGACGTCGAACAGACGCTGTCCGCCTCGAAATGAGCCGAACCGGCCGCCGGCGCGTTGCGACCTTGACGGTCGGCCTGCTCGTGCCGACGGTGTTGCTTGTTGTGTGGTCCGCGGTGGCAGCGAAGGGCTGGCTGCCGGATCAGTTGCTGCCGGCGCCCGCGGCGGTCTGGCGGGCATTGCTGGAGAATGCCGCCAGCGGCGATCTGTTGAGTAATACGCTAATCAGCCTGCAGCGTGTCGGCGAAGGCTTTGCCTGCGGTGCCCTGGCGGGTCTGGGCTTCGGGGCGCTGCTCGGCCTCTCGCGAACCATGCGGGTATTGCTCGATCCGTGCTTTCTGTTGCTCGCCCAGGTGCCGCCGCTGGCCTGGATTCCGCTGCTGATCCTGGTGCTCGGCATCGATGAGGGCATGAAGGTGACGGTGATTGCCTGGGCGAGCTTCGTCCCGGTGGTGCTCAACATGGCGCAGGGCATCCGCGACGTGCCGGCACCGCTGCGCGAACTAGGGCGGGTGCTGACCTTCGATCCCTGGTACACGCTCACCCGTATCGTGCTGCCGGCCGCGGTCCCGTCGATCTTCACCGGGCTGCGCGAGGGTCTGGCCAATGCCTGGCAGACCATGGTGGCGGCAGAGTTGTTCGCGTCCTCCGAGGGACTCGGCTATCTGATCGCGTATGGACGCCAATTGTTCCAGCTCGATTTGGTGCTGGCCATGGTGGTGGTGCTCGGCGTGGTCGGGTTGCTGGTGAACGGCGTGCTCGCACTGGCTGAGCAGCGGCTGTTGCGCTGGCAGGCGCTGGCGCCATGAGCGGCATCACGAACGTACAATCCCGTGGCCGCCCGGCCGCATGGCAGCGCCTGCCGCCGGCCTTGCGGTCGGGCGTGCTGGGGGTTGTGACCCCGTTGGCGCTGCTCGGCCTGTGGCAGGCAGCCTGTGCCGCCCATGTTGCGCCGCCCCATATCCTGCCGTCGCCGGCTGCGGTGGCGGAGCGATTCCAGATGGAGCTGACCGGCGGCACGTTCTGGCTGGATTTGTCGGCCAGCCTGTCGCGCATGCTGGAAGGGTTCGTGCTTGGCAGTGTCAGCGGCCTGGCGTTCGGCCTGTTGCTCGGCTTGTCGCAGCTGGGCGAGCGTCTGTGCGGCCCGGTTTTTCTGGCCTATCGTCAGGTCGCGCTGTTCGCCTGGGTGCCGCTGCTGTCGATGTGGTTCGGCGGCGGCGAGGCCGGCAAGGTGGCTTTCGTGGCGTTGAGTTCTTTTGCGCCGACGGTGGTAAACACTTGGCGCGCCACCCGCGCGATCCCGGCGCCGCTGCGCGAACTGGCAGCGGTGCTTACGTTCGGACGGCTTGACTACATTCGCTTGATCGCCTTGCCGGGGGCCTTGCCGGGGATCGTCATCGGATTGCGCAGCGCGTTGATCTATGCGTGGCTCGCGACCGTGGGGGCCGAGCTGTTTCTCGATATCGCGCCCGGCATTGGCGGACGGCTGAATGAGGGGCGCGACAAATTCGAGGTGGATCTGATGCTGGTGGCACTCGCGGTGCTGGCCGTCATCGGTCTGGCCTTCAGCCAGCTGGCGGCTTTCGGCGAGAGGCGGCTGCTGCGATGGAGCCCGCGATGAACCAGGATGTCAGGAGCCTGCCCATCCAGGTCGACGCCGTGAGTGCGGTCCCCGCGTTGGACATTGATCGCGTCAGCAAGAGTTTCCATGTCGCCGGGCGACGTGTGGAGGCGCTGTGCGACGTATCTTTGTCGGTGCAGGCAGGTGCGTTCGTCGCCATTGTCGGCGCTTCGGGTTGCGGCAAGTCCACTCTGCTGCGGCTGATCCTCGGACTTGATACCGACTACGAGGGCGAAATCCGGCTGGATGGCAAGCGTGTGCGCAAGCCCGGGCTGGATCGCGGAATCGTGTTTCAGGAACATCGCTTGCTGCCCTGGCTGACGGCGGAGGGCAACGTGGCAGCGGCGCTGCGGCGCAGCGGCTTGCCGGCGGCGGAGCAGCGGCGCCAGGTGGCCGAGCAACTTGAACTGGTGGGCCTGCGGGATTTCGCCCGCGCCTGGCCAGCGCAACTGTCCGGCGGCATGGCGCAGCGGGTGGCGATTGCGCGTGCGCTGGTGAACCGGCCGCGATTTCTGCTGCTGGACGAACCGCTCGGGGCGCTCGATGCGCTGACCCGATTGCGGCTGCAGGACGAACTGGCGCGCATCGTGCGCCATGAGCGCAGCACCGCCGTGCTGGTCACCCACGACGTGGACGAAGCGGTGTTCCTGGCCGACCGCATCGTGGTGTTGCAGCCGCATCCGGGACGTGTCGCGCGTGTGGTCAACGTGAATTTGGGTCTGCACCGGAACCGTTCTGCGCCGGACTTCCTGCGGCTGCGCGACGAAGTGCTGGAGACGTTGGGCGTGCGCCATGCGGCACCGGCAACCGCCGCCGTGCCATCATAAAAAAATATGTAGAGGGATTCAGGGGCCTCTGGCCCCTGGTGAGGTGCAGGGCAGCGCCCCGGCCGGCGCACGCGGCCAGTGGCACGGTGTCGATGCCAGGCGAATCGGAAACCATACATCCTCGGTCAGCTTGGCTCCGGCGAGGATCTGGCCGCGATCATTGAACACACGCACGACGTCGCCGTCGGCAATCCCGCGTGCCGGCGCGTTCCTACAGCTCCAGCCAGGTGGGGTGCGGCGGGTGGTCATCGGAGTGCATCTTCGCGATCGTCTCGGAGGTGATTTCGATCAGCCCGGATGGCATCCCAGCGGATTTGTGGCATGACTGCCCGTCGTTTCGCATGCTGCCGGGCCTCGATCCAAGCCGGGCGCGCAGTTCAATCGTGCACGAAGCTGACCGGAACGCTGTATTCGAACGGTGGCAGATCGCCCAGCGCTGCGCGCGCCGCCGCTGCCGGGTCGGGCACCGAACGCCACTCCTTGCCGATGAGCTGGGTCGTTCGCGCGAACGGCGAGTAGGGCTCCCAGTCCGGCGTCGCCGCGGTCCGCGGCGAGCCAGTGCGGGCGAAATTCGCCCAGATGGCGCCGATCCGATCGCGCACCTCGGTACGGTCGGGACTGTCGGCGATCAAGGCGCTGGCGGCATCGAGCGTGCCGAAGATGAACGGCACCTCGGCGGTATGCGCCGCCCCCAGCACGCCCCCGCGCGCCGGCGACGTCCAATTGAACAGGTAAGCATAGACCGGTGCGGCGGCCCGCGCCGCCTGCCGGTCCGCCACCAGCAAGGTCGGCAGCCGGTAATTGTAATCGCCGGCGATGGCCACCAGCAATTCGCTGGGCGAGGCACCGGCGTGGAACGCCTGGTAAGCGGCGATGACCGCGTCCGTGCGCGCATCGTCGCTGCGGAGAAACCGCTGCACACGGTGGCGAAGCTGTTCGGCGGTCAGCGAGAAATTGCGCGGATCGCCGGCCAGGAAGAACGTCGCCTCGTCAGCTGTGTTGCCGATCAGCACCGGCACGTCATGCGCCAGATCCGTCGCGGTGGGATCGAAGGGATGCTGCGGCAACACCACGCCGTCCAGTACCGGCCGAAACTCCGCGATGCCGCCATTCGACGCCGCCACTTTAGCCAGGGCGGCCACAAGTTGCCCGGCTGGCACGTCGCGCAGCCGGCCGGCATCGCGGGCGGTAAGACCGAACTGGGCCAGCAGAAGATGGGCGGAGCGTGCCGCGGCTTCGGGTGCGGCGAGGCGCCAGGCGCCGGAGGCGCTCTGGATCACCGCCCGGTGAAACAGGCCCTTGGCCGCCGGTGCCGCCAGCAACGCCGCGACCTTGGCGGCGCCGCCAGACTGGCCGAAGATGGTGACATTGCCTGGATCGCCGCCGAATCGCGCGATGTTGTCACGCACCCAGCGCAGCGCCGCCACCTGGTCGAGCACGCCAACATTGCCGGCTTCGGCGCCGAGCTCGTCCTGATGCTCGCCGATGAAGAGCGAGCCAAACACATTGAGGCGGTGATTGATCGACACCACCACCACATCCTGCGCCTGGGCCAGCCACGAGCCATCGAAGCCGGGCGCCGAGCCGGTGCCGACCGCGAAGGCGCCGCCATGCAGCCACAGCAGCACCGGGCGGCGCGACCCGTCACTCGCCGCCTTGGTGTAGACCGAGAGCGAAAGACTGTCCTCGCTGATGGGCTGCCGGCCCCAGTACCAGGCGAATTCCACCGGACCAGGAGCGCCCGCAGGCTGCGGCGCGGACGGGCCGAATTCGGTCGCGTCGCGCACCCCGGCCCACGGCTCCGGCGCAACCGGCGGACGAAAGCGGTTCGCCCCGGCGGTGGATGCCGCATAGGGAATGGACCTGAAGGCAAATGCTCCCTGCCCGGCGGTGCCGCGTACGCGCCCCGCTGTGGTTTCCACGACCGGGTTGGCCTCCGCCCGGGCGCGGCCCGGAACTGCTGCGGTGACGAGCAGCCCCGCCGTGCCGCCGAGGAGTTTCCTGCGGCCGGCGCTGATGGGTGCCACACTCTTCGCCCCGCCATCGGCGGCGCCCGGCGAACGGCCTTTGACGAGAGGGCGGTCAGACCGGCGATGTGGCATTCTGGCGGCATGTCCTGTCAGGCGGCGGGCGCACCGATAAGTCGCACCAATGACCGTCGTTGTTCAATAGTTAGACTATATCCGAGTGTGTTTTTAGCCGCCGTGGCGGGCTCATGTCCAGGACGCGGCGGTTGACGCAAAAGCAGGAGGAATGGTGCTATCCGTCTATACTACGAAAACTCAGCGTGGAACATGCTGTTCTTCCCATGATGACGGTGTATAATACCCGAACCAGGTCGAGTCCCGGGCCGCTTCCGTGCATTGAGTACCATCAGGCGGAGCGCGCTCCGCCGGAGATGAGGTTTTCGCGAGCGAGGAGACCATCGATGCTCCCTTTGGCGCTGGACCACACGTCCTGTCCACCCGACGCCGACGACGCCGCGCTCGCCGACCAGTTGTGGCGCCGCGTGCGCGGCGAGGCCGAGGCGGCCTTTGGTCACGCGCCAATGCTGGCGCCGTTGTTTCTCGACTCGATCCTCAGTCAGGCCTCGTTCGAGGCCGCGGTGTTTCATCGCGTCGCCGCGCGGCTCAAGAACGATGTGGTCTCGCTGTATCTGATCCTGCAGGCGTTCCACCGAGCACATGCCGCCGACCCGGCCATCGGCGCCGCACTGAAGGCTGACATCACCGCGGTTCTGGAGCACGATCCGGCCTGTGGGCGCATCGTCGAGCCGTTCCTGTATTTCAAGGGCTTCCACGCCATCCAGGCGTACCGCCTGACCAACTGGCTGTGGCACAACGGCGAACGCGATTTCGCCCTGTATCTGCAAAGCCGGTCGTCGGAGGTGTTCCAGACCGACATCCACCCGGCGGCGCGGCTCGGCCGTGGACTCTTTCTGGATCATGCAACCGGCCTGGTGGTCGGTGCCACGGCGGTTATCGAGGATGGCGTGTCGCTGCTGCAGAACATCACCCTCGGCAGCCTCAGCCGAGGCACGGGCGAGCGCGATCCGAAACTCCGGCGCGGCGCGATGATCGGCGCGGGGGCGAAAATCCTCGGCAATATCGAGGTGGGCGAGCACGCCCGCATCGCCGCCAGCTCGGTGGTGCTCGATCCGGTTCCGCCCTATGCGACGGTTGCCGGCGTGCCGGCCCGGGTGGTGCGCATCGGCGGCCCGCACGAGCCGGCCCGCGCCGTGAGCGAGATCCTGAGCGACCTGTCCTACGAAACCTTCGCCTGGACCATCTGAGGCCGATCAGATCGTATAGCTGAACGCCTCGTAGGACAGATCGCGCAAAATCTGGTCCATGGTTTGCGAGGGATGGTCCGGCGTTTCGGTCCGCACCACCCGCGCCGGCACGCCGGCGACGGTCGTATGCGCGGCGACCGGGCGCAGCACGACGGAGCCGGCGGCGATCCGCGCGTTCTCGCCGACCTCGATGTTGCCGAGAATCTTGGCGCCCGCGCCGATCATCACCCCGCGCCGGATCTTGGGATGGCGGTCGCCGGCCTCCTTGCCGGTGCCGCCGAGGGTCACGTCCTGCAGCATCGACACTTCGTCCTCCACCACGGCGGTTTCGCCGACCACCAAGCCGGTGGCGTGGTCGAGGAAAATCCCCTGGCCGAACCGGGCGGCCGGATGGATGTCGGTCTGGAACACCTCGGAAGACCGGCTTTGCAGATACAGGGCGAAATCGCGCTCGCCGTTGCCCCACAGAAAATGGGTCAGCCGGTGCGCCTGGATGGCGTGGAAGCCCTTGAAATACAGG
>CAIXDS010000074.1 GCA_903918195.1 uncultured Acetobacteraceae bacterium
CGTCGTGGCCAGCGGCGATGCAATGTCGATCCAGTCGAGCACGTTGAAGCCGGTCGCCCCGCGCAGCCCGAGCTGGTGAACGGTGTGGTTCATCTTTGTACGTGCACCAGCCAGCATCGGGCCAAGCTCGCCCGAGGGATCGAGAACGACGACCGAGCCGGTCCAGGTCAGCAGCGTTGACGCGGCCGAGGTGGATTTGAACGAGCCGGCGCCGGCGAACACCAGGCTGTGGGTCGGGCCGGACTTGCAGGGGTCCACGAGCAGCGGCGCCTTTCCCCCCTTCCCCCAGCTTGCCTTGTTCGCCGGATCGAATGCCACGGCGGCAACTCGGTCCTGATCCACCCGGTACGCCTCGCCGACGACGATGCCGCCGAACTCAGGCGACGGGCCGGGGAAGACCTCGCATGCTTTCGCGATCGACAGCCAATCGGCATGGCCGTGGTTGTCGGTCGTGCCGCGGATCGGCCGCGGCGTGGCGCTGAACAGCCTGGGCCGGAGCGACGGCCCGACCACGCCGCGGCGGAACAGCAGTGCGGCGAGGAAGACCAGCACGGCGACCGATGCAACGCCGGCGCCGATTTTCAGCCAGAGCGCTACAACGGCGTTCGGCGGCGCATAGAGGAGGTACGTCCACCACTGATAGAACGGGTGGGCGAACGAGCCGATCAGGCGGGTCCCGAACAGGAAAACCAGCGACGCGATCAGCGTCCAGGCGGCGGTGAGGAGAACCAGGCCGACGATGATCTTGGCCACGAGCGGCCCGCGCGATGGCGTTGCCATGGGGGTCAGGCCTCGGACAGCAAATGCGCGACGGTCTCGCCGCGTCGGCGCGCGGCCGCAGCCAGCCAGACCTCGCCGATCTCGTAAACTTCGCCCGTGGTGTGGAACGGCACGATGACGTCGATCGCGGCCGACAGCATCTCGATCAGCGTCTTGTCCTCCAGCGCGGCGCCCTGCTCGGAGCCCTTCACCAGGGAAAACAGCTTCTTGAAGCCCTGCACCGGGTTCGCGCCGTGGATGGTGGAGATCGAGCCCGGATGGCCGGACACCACCTCGTTGAGGTAGGTCCAGGCCGCGTCGTCGCGCATCTCGCCCAGCAGGATGCGGTCCGGCCGCATGCGCAGGCTGGCTTGCAGAAGCGCCTCGGCGGTGATACCGCCGAGGCCGATGCCGCTTTTCGAGTAGAGCAGCCGCACGTGGTTCTCGTGCGGGATGACCAGTTCGAGCGTGTCCTCGATCGTGATGAGGCGTTCATGCGCCGGGATGGCCGAGATGAGCGTCTTGCCCATCGTCGTCTTGCCGCTGCCGGTGGCGCCGCACAGCAGCATCGTCAACCGACTGCGGACACAGGCCGCGAAGAAGGCCTCGATATCGCCCGCGTCATAGAACGCCAGCGCTTCGGCGTTTTGCTGGTTCGCCGTCTCACGGCGACCCTCCCACTTGTCCAGCGCGAAGTGTGATAGCGCTTGCCGACATCGGCGAGCGCGGACACCGACGTACCCGGCCGCCGGATTGTCAGGCTCGCGGTGCCAGCGGGAACCGACGGCGGCAGGCAGATTTGCAGCCGCTCGCCGCCGGGCAGCTCCGTCGCGCAGAGCGGGCTTCTCGGCCCGACATCCTGCCGGCGCAGCGCGCCGGCGAGGATGGCGATGTCTTCCAGATCGTCATAGTCGAACGGCAGATCGTGCCGGGCGAACACCCCCTTCTGCCGGACGAACACCTCGCCCGGCTTGTTGATGGCGATCTCCTCGGTCGTCGGATCGTCCAGCCAGTGCAGGATCGGCTTGAGAAGATGCCGGAGTTGCGGCGCGGCCTCACTGGCCATAGGCGGCGCCGGTCACGCGCAGGTTGTAGATGTCCGAGAAGTCCAGGTCCCTGGCAACGAAAATGGCGACGTTGTCGCCCTGGTTCTTCTCCAGCGTGGGCGGGATGTTGATGGTGGCCTGCAAGGCGGTGTCGGAGACGTTCGTCCCGTTGGACTGGAACGAGTTGAAGAACGTGCCGCCGCCCGATCCGGCATTGGCGGCCAGCGCGGTGCCGGTCTGCAGGCCGCCCTGGATTACCGACAGCAGGATCGCCGAGCCGAAACGCTCCCACCAGTGATTGTTGACGCCACCGGGCAGACCGGAGCGGCCCAGCTCGTCGGTGCCCGGCGAGGACAGCTCGATCACCGCGTGGTCCGGCGTCTCGGCGCGGTCCCACAGCACGAACACCCGGTCCTGGCCCTGGGCAAGGCCATGGCCGATTTCGCCGACGACGATCGTGCCGCGATCGAGCAGCACGACGTTGCCCGTCGTGCTGCGCACGTCCTGCGGCAGCACGCATTTCACGTAGCCGGCAAGCTGGCTGTCGATCGCCGTTTGCAGGGTGCAGGGAATCATCGTCCCCATGGTCACCATCATGTCGGGATGCGGCAGCAGCCGGGCCTTGGAGCCGCTCAGCAGCGTCAGCTTGAGCATGTTCGCCAGCGCCGACGGTTGCGCGGCGGCCAGGCCTGCCTGGGCGCCGGTCACCAGGCCGGCAGGAGACGGCAGCGCCGCCGCGGGCTCCACCACGCCCCCGCCGCCCGAGAACGCGAAGATGGGGCTTTCCGCCGGGGTCATCTCGTGCTGCCGCGGCGGCGCGAACATCGAGGCGGCCGGCGCCGCCGCCGGCATGGGCAGCGTGCCGGGCGCGGCAGTGGGAGGCGATTGCTGCTGCGGCGGCTGACGCAATGCCCCGCCGGTCCAGGTGGCCAGGTCGGGTTGCGGCTTCGCCTCCTGGGTGGCCTTGGTGAGGTGACTGATCCAGATGAAGGAGAGGAACACCACCAGCACCAGGCCGGCGACGCCGATCTTCTGCACGGCGGTAAGCTGGCGGCCCGGCGCCCCCGAGACGATCGACCCCGGGGCGTTGACGCCTCCCGGAGCACCGTTGTTCCCGCTGCCGCTCATTGTGGCGCATCCTTGACGACGCGTTGTACGTTGGGGCTGGTGGTTTCAGTTTCGGGATTTTTGCCCACCGGATCGAACGCCCGGTTCCAGATGGCGAGCACGGTTTGACCGTCCCGCAGGCGCCAGCCACGCGCTACCGAATCGACTTGCACGAGATCACCTTTCACCGCGTAGTTCGGCGTCGCCTCCTTGCCATCCGGATTGACGACGAAAACGGAGGGAATGCGAACGTTGCCCGGAAAGCGGAACACGGTGCTGTAGCCGTTGTCGAAAACCTCCAGCGGCAGCAGGGTACGATTGCCCTGAGCGATGTAATGCCAGTTCCGGTCACCCGAGAAGGGGTCCCTCGCCTTCAGCTCCATCTGCTGATGCGCGAGCTGCAGCTGGAATTTCGCCGCCTGAGCTTGTGCGTCAGCCAGTTTCCTGGCGGCTTGCGCCGCATCCAACGCGCGCTGCCGCGCGGCATCGTCGGCGGGATAGGTAAACTGGACACTGTAGTAGATCCCCGGTGCGTTCACGCCGAGGGTCTCGGCCGGAACGGTCGTGATCTCGAACACGTAGCGACGCGTCTCGCCGCCTTCGGTCGAGGTCAGGACGATGGCCGGCTGCAAAGGCAAAGCCTCCTGCGACTTGAAGAACAGGAAATTGCCCTTCGGCATTGCCTTGAGGTCCTTGCTGTCGGTCACGGCCACGGCCGTGACCGTTTCCCTGGGACCGAAGCCGACGACGAGCGTCGCGCCCACCGCGGTCGAAAGATGCACCACCTGGCCGGGGTTGTAAGCGAGATAGCGCATGCGCGCGTCCTGTCGGCCGGGAACCGGGTCTTCTTCCGCCCAGGCGGCCGATGACAGGAGGGACGCACAGAGCAGCGCCCACGCGAGGCCGTTCATTGCACGCTGTCCTCCGCGGCCTGATAGGACATGACGATCACCCCACCAGGATTCCTGAGACGCAGCGCGATCGGCAGCGTGGCCACGGTCCCGAATTGCAGGGTGGCCGTCCACGTCGTCACAACGGCCTGCTGTCCGGTGATGGTGAGAACGCGGCGGTAGCGAATCTGCTGCACATCCGCGGCGATGTTCGCCGACGAGATATGCTGTATCTCTATCACGCCCTTCTTCCCGACCGTCATCTGCGGCGACGCTGCGTTGGGGTAGTTGAACCAGCCCTGGTACTGCGTGCGGGGCCCGTCCGCGCTCATGCCGGACACGGCGTCATATCCGTATTGCGCTGTGTCGTAGCTGTAGCCCTCGCGCAGCCGCACGTATTCCCACAGCGCTGCCGTCACGACGGCTTGGCTCTGCGTCGCCGGCAGACGGGAAAGGGCGACCGAACTGTCCACTGTCCCGTCCGGGCGCACCCACAGATAGACCGGCACGACCTTCGTCAATGGCAGCAGCGAGGCTATCGTCCACGCCTGCCCGAGATCAGCGAGGATGGCAATGCTGGCTACGGCGGCAAGGGCCTTCGAGGTGCGCTTGACCGCGTTGGTCCGGTCACGTTGGAAGGATTCGACCTGCTTGTAGTGCTCGCTCAGGCCCGCCCGGCCAACCGGCAACGCAAGGCTCTCCGTGTTCATTCCGGTCCGCCGGGGTGAGGTAGCTGAAGGTCAGCCGGAGCAGGCTGCCAATGACCGGTGTTCAGTGCGAAGACAGGCCCTGTAGGGGTTGCCAGCACCTCGGTGTGGCTGCACGCGCCAAGGCCGACGAGCGCAGCCAAAATCACAAGGGTTCTCACCCACGATCTCCTTCTCGCGCTTCAAGTTGGGATAGCTCAGGGTGACGCCGCTCTATGTCGGCTTTCGTGTGGCCATGCTGACCGCCTTCGATGCACCGCTCGAGGCAAGGCTGGTGAACGCGTTCAGGACCGCCGCCCCAGGGCTGGCACCCAGGCCGCCACCGATCGTCGCGGCGATCGCCGGCAGCGAGATGATGATGAACGCTCCCATGGCGAAGAACATCGCCAACTCGATCAGAATCTTCAGTTCGACCGACACCGCGGCCAGCCCAGACGATTGTTGCGTCAGGATGTACCGCATGTAGGTCTTTTCGCCGGTCAGCACGATGGTTAGCGTGACGTTGATC
>CAIXDS010000075.1 GCA_903918195.1 uncultured Acetobacteraceae bacterium
CAAAACCGACCTTCGAGACGATGCCAGCCTGGCCGCCATGAGATTGGAACGGTGGCCGCCATCAAATTGGAATGGTGGCCGCGATGCGATTGGAATAGGTGGCCGCCTTCGTCGGAATCCGCAGATGGTAGGAGTGACGTGTTCGATGGTCAGTTCGTCGAGGCCCCGTGGCGCGCTCCACCACTCGGTCGTTGTTTTCGAAACGTGCGAACAATTGGCCTCCTGCCTCTTTGTGCCAAGGGCGAACCTGCCGATAGCGCAATAGGTGCCGCACGACCATTGCGGTCAGAATGACCCTCCCTGAGGAACAAGGCAGATGATACGCTATCACTCTTCTCGGCCTCGCCCGCAAACTTGGCATGGCCCGCTTGGCCAAGTCCGATCCTCCACAAAACCGCCAGCGGCGCGCTTTGGGTCGCCACAGATCCATGCGTCTGTCCATCGGCCGCCAGAAGCTTCAAGCCGCTGCCGACGCGCGGCCCATACGCGATGCGCCGCAACAGGGGCCTTCCCGAGCAGCACATCAACTGCCAGTTCTGAGGCAAGGCTGGTGACAAAAGACAGTTCTATGGGGCCATAAGGGGAATACGACGAGCCGCAGGCTGGTTCCGAAACAGTTGTGGTTCCCCCAGGCCAGTCCGTCACTTCCAAGGCTGGCGTTCCCGAAGAGTCGAGGCCACATGCCAAGCAGCCGCCCCGATCATCAACCAGCACGGCATGCCCGGCGCAAGCATGCGCTTCAGTCCAGGCGTACACCACCGGGACAGTCCGTCCGCTCCTGACGTGCCACTCGTTCAGAGGACCTTCGGCTTCCCATGTGCCGATCGCTGAGATTATCAAGTGGTAGCTTCCAAGCGCATATGGAATTTCAGATATAGTCCTCTGCCATTGAGAAGCAATGGCTTTTACTGAAACAATATGTGGGTACTTGCGTTTGATGAGGGATGTAAGTTCGCGTGCTTTGTTCTTGCAAACCGAGTCGGCCCCGAGGACATGACGGCCGATGTTGGCTCCCCTGAGGGTTTCTGGATCGACTAGAACGAGATTGCCGACGCCTGCTTCCGCAAGGTTCATCGCAATCGAACTCCCGACAGAGCCACACCCCAAGACTGCTACGGACGCTTCGCGAAGCACGGCACTTCGGGCATCATGGCCACGTCCATGCACCCAAGGCGGATCGACGCGTTCGACCGATGACAGAGCAGACTGCGCAACGCCGAGCCACCTGTTACGTCTAACAACGGGAGGAGTTTTCCCTGGACGAAAGCCACGATCGATCCAATCGGGATTGCGGCCTAACGGGATGGATGGTCCCAGCCCCTTTTCGAGCAGAACGGCAGCCAAGCACGGACCGGAATCCGCTTCGGCTCCGAGGACTACGGCGAGGCTGTCAGGTATTCCGGTAGCGACTTCCTCCAACAGATGGCAGGCATCCGGTGCAGACCGACGCAAGAGTGTCAAGAGTCCACCAACCGTCCGAGGGTAGTCGCTAGGGAGCATCGGTCTGCCTAGCCATGCGAAGACCGCCCGCGTCGCCGGGTACTTCCCGCGAGGAGCAGCAGAGAAGTTCTCTGCCCAGCGCTCCAACTCAGTCGCCGTGTCCCCAACCAGGGTGAACCGTGGCATGTTGATCGCGAAGATCATTCGTGACGGCGGTGCGGGAGTAATGAGACTTAAGGTGTCGCGGTTCCAAGGCGGAACAGCATTCGACCAGTAGGAGAGGAATTCCTTTCGCAATTCATCGACGTTGGCCCCGCTCGCCCCCGCGTCGATGAGTTGGGAAGCGTCCCAGAGAGCGTGTTTCGCGACCTGAACAGCGGTCAATCCTCCGAATCGGGTCCCGGTCGGCCAGAGACATAATTTCCCGTCAGACTCGACGTGTGGCCAGATATTCTCGGCGGGCTTGTCAACAAGCATGACGCTGGGGGGCGCGTAGGGATAGGACGAGTCGACCAGTAGATCGATCCTGCGCGTACCCGCCGTTTTGGTTGGAAGAGGGATGCGCCACCCAGCCGCCGGATGTCTGTTCCGATATCTCGCCAGATCAGTCGATGAGAGTCGCCGAACCTCATCGTGCAGGGAGAGGAGATGGCTGTCCAACGCAGCCAGCGCCTCACTGGCGCTGGCTGCGTTGGGGACGTGTCCGTCAGGCAAATCGGCGCTCGCCCCCTTTGTTCACAGCGGGGATCTGCTCCGCGGCTTCCCTCAGGGAGACCACCGAAAGCCCTATGCCCGACGCTGCCTTGATCCCAAGTTCGCTGCCCGCCTCCTGCAGGACGGGCCCCGATGAGCGCACATCGAACTCCATCGGAACCGCCCCCGCCTTCGCCTTGTGCGCGGCAGTGTTGACAAAGTTGCCGTCGACCGGTGTCAGAATCGTCTCGTACACCCGCTTTGCGCCAATGCAGGGCGGGTCGTCGTCATCATCGACCACTGGCTTGCTGCTGGCGACGACAATGGCACCTGCTAACGCCTGCCCGAGGGCTTTCCGCGCGTCGGGGGAAACCTCTGCCTTGCCGTTCGATTCGCTCCAACTCTCCGAAGAGAGCGAACGCCATGAGCAATGGTGTGGGGCACCGAGAATGTGGTACTGTAGGACACTCCTGTCAGTCTTGTGGTCGGCCCAAACCCTCTCCCAGATGCCGACCATGGCATCACCGCCAGCCAAGTATTTGGTCGCATCCCGCACGTTTCCGCTGGCGATGGAAAATCGAACGATCACGCTGGAGTGATTCTTGCTCAGACGCTCCTCCTCGGCGGCGTCACCCTTGCCCTTGGGTGCGATCAGAAAACCGCTGAAGGTGCCGTCTTCCTCCCCGCCGATCTTCGTGATGGATTGGCCGTAAGCGCCCGGTCAGCCGCGTGTAGCGGCCAGGGCGCGTGTGGGGGGATGATGGCGCGAGCCTGGTGCGCCCAGGCTGCGGGAATACCGTGGTAATGCTGGACGCGAGGCTTGGGGCGTCGGGTCTTTCTACCCAGCGGACGGCCGCGGCTGTGTGGTGGCGGCCAGGCGCCAGGGCATCAGCTCGGAGAGCCTGTTGATCGGATGGCCCTCGGCGATTTTGGTCAGGATGTCGGTGAGGTAGGCTTCGGGGTTGATGCCGTTGATCCTGGCAGTTTGCACGATAGTGTAGATCGCAGCGGCACGCTCGCCGCCGGCGTCGGAGCCGGCGAAGAGATAGTTTTTGCGGCCGACTGCGATGGCACGCATGGCGTTTTCGGCGATGTTGTTGTCAGCTTCGAGCCGCCCGTCGGTGACGAATCGCGAGAGTTGTACACGGCGCTTGAGGATGTAGCGGAACGCCTCGGCCAGTTCCGACTTGGCCGACAGCTTGGCGAGCGTAGCTTCCGCCCAGGCGAAGAAGGCATCGAGCAGCGGCGCGGTTTCGGTGCGGTGCACCACGCGCTCGGCGGACGGGGCGAAGCGGGCCTTGGTCTCGATGACGTAGATCGCGGCGATGCGGTCGAGCGCTTCCTTGGCCACCGGCGATTTGGTGGTTTCCCACACGTCGAAGATTTTGCGGCGGCAATGTGCCCAACAGGCGACTTCGATGATCGGGCCTGGCTTTCTTCGGGCGGGATCGTAGAGGGCATCGAAGCCGGCATAGCCGTCGGCTTGCAGGAAGCCGGTGAAGTTGGTCAGGTGCACAGCGGGATGTTCGCCGCCGCGGTCGGGGCTGTAGAAGTAGGCGGTGGCTGGAGCCGCCTCGCCTGCGAAGGGGCGGTCGTCGCGCACATAGACCCACAGGCGGCCGGTCTTGGTGCGGCCGAGCCCCGGCGCCAGTACCGGAACGGTGGTGTCGTCGCCATGGATCTTGTCGGCGGCGAAGACGTGCGCACGGATCATGTCGGCAACCGGATCGAGCAGCCAGGCGGCTTGTCCGACCCAGTCGCAGAGCGTCGAGCGATCGAGATCGACGCCGTCGCGGGCGAAGATTTCGGCCTGGCGATAGAGCGGGAGGTGGTCGCAGTACTTGCCCACCAGCAGGTGTGCGAGGGTTGCCGGCGTTGCGCGCCCGCGCGGCGTCGGCATGGGTGGCGGTGCGGCCTGGGTAATGGCGTCGCAGGCGGCGCAGGCGTATTTCGGCCGGACGTGGCGGATGACCTCGAAGTGGCCGGGCACGTAGTTGAGGACTTCGCTGACATCCTCGCCGAGTTTGGCCATCTTGCCGCCGCAGGCCGGGCAGGCGCAGGCGCCGTTGTCGGCTGGCTGGTGGACGACCTCCTGGCGCGGCAGATGCTCAGGCAACGGCTTGCGCTTGGGCTTAGATTTGGCACGCTCGGGCGGTGCCGGTGCGCCCGGCGCATCACTGGTCGCGCTGGCGGCGGCATCCGCGGCCTCGCTGCTCTCCAGTTCCTCCAGCCGCAGCTCAAGCTGCTCGATCTGACGGTTGAGCCGCTCCGACGAGCGGCCGAACTGCATCCGGCGCAATTTGGCAATCTGGAACTTGAGCTTCTCGATCTCCAGCGTCTTGAATTGCACCGCCGTCTCGGCTGCCTTCAGCTCACCCTGACAGGCCAGCGCGAAGGCGCGCAGCTCGTCCGGATCATCTGGCAGCTCGGCGGTGGAGAGCGACATGGCGCGAGAATATTGAGGCCTGGACTGGATTTGAACAGGAACAAAGGAATCGGAGGCGTGTCAGACCAGCACTGGTCGTTGCGTTGGCGGCGGTGCTACCGTTCGGCGCCAGTCCATCGCCTCGGCCAGCAGGGAGAACTGCGCGGGCGTCAGCGTCATCGCCCCGTCCACGATCGGCGGCCAGACGAAGCGGCCCTTTTCCAGGCGCTTGGCAATCAGCCACAGCCCGCTGCCGTCCCAGTACAGCCCTTTCAGATAGTCGCCGCGTTTACCTCGGAAGATGAACAGGTGGCCGCTGAACGGGTCCGCTCCAATCACCTGCTGAACCTTGGCGGCCAGCCCGTCGAAGCCATTGCGCAGGTCAATCGGAGAGCAGGCAAGAAAGACCTTGGTTCCAGGTGCCAGGCTGATCATGTCGCATGCTTCATCGCGCGCAGCACCCGCGCCAGTGCTGTCTCGTTCACGAAGGCATCCACCCGCAGCCGGGCGCCCGTCGGCAGATCGAGTTCGATCATGCCAACCCGATCGTCCGCACCCCGCCTATCCGGCGGCTCGGGCCGAGAGGCTTGTGGCGCCGCCAGCAGGGCCGGACCGCCGTCATCTGCGCGTCCGACAACGCCAAGTGGAACGAACGCCATTGGCTCCGACGCGCGTTGCCCCGCCGCCTTGTATGCCGCCCGCCAGTTGTAGAGCAGGCTCTCGGCAACCCGATGCCGCCGGGCAACCACCGAGACTTTGCCACCTTCCGCCTCAACCTCGGCGAGAAGCGCCGCTTTCTCCGCCTCGGTCCACTTCCGGCGCCGCTCGACCCGCCGCAAGATCTCCACATCACCCAACCGCCCCTCCTTCTGGAGCTACAGAAGGAGCCCCAGAGGCAGCCACCTTGGGGTACCAAACCGGAAACCGCCACACGCGGGAGACCGGGCGCTTACGCTGGAACGGTCATGATCGCGGCACCACCTAGCGTGCGCGTCTATCTCGCCTGTGGCACCACCGATATGCGGCGCTATGCGGAGTCTATGATTATGCGGAGTCCCGCGGCGGCTGGCCTGCTGAGACGGAGAAAGTGGCGCCCAGGAACTCCGCATAAGCTTGAGGCCTAACTTGGCTCCTGCGGCCCGATCCTGCGGCCGCAAGGAGGTTCATTATGTCCGATCGAGATTGCCGCTCAGAGGTGCGTGAGGTGTTCCTGAACGCTGGGGCACTGGCGCCGTTCACCGAGGCGTTCAGAGCGTTCCTGGCAGCTCGTGGCCACACAGCGTTGGTCGTCAGCGACTACATTCGTTCCGCGCGTCACTTCGGGCATTGGCTGAGTCTGGAAGGCATTGCGCGGGAGAATGTGGACGATGATGTCGTGAAGCGCTTTGCGACCCACCGCTGCCGCTGCCCCGGAGGGCGTCGATGCCGTCGGGTGTCGAGGCGCTATGCTGCTCGGGTCCGGCGCTTCGTCAGATTCCTCCAGGATCGGGACGATCTCCCACGAACTGCGGTCGCGGGTGAAATTGGAATGCCGCCACGTCTCGTCTCATTCCATAACCATCTACTGAACGAGCGCGGGCTTGCACCGTCCACGGCCGCCCGACACCTACGGCATGTCGCCGCGCTTTTGCCCACCTTGGGTGATGAGCCTCAATCCTACAACGCAGGAACGGTAAGGCAGGTGGCGCTCGACGCGGCCCAGGTCTCTTCACGGGCTGAGGCAAAGACCGTCGTGACGGCCCTGCGCGTGTATCTCTGTTTCCTTGCCACGCGCGGCGAATGCCGCCCCGGGCTTGACCACGCGGTTCCGACCGTTCCGCAATGGCGGCTATCGGCGCTGCCACGCTATCTGCCGCCTGCAGACGTGGAGCGGGTGATCGCCTCTTGCGACACGAGGACGCTGCCCGGACTGCGCGACCGCGCCATCTTGCTCCTCCTGGCCCGCCTTGGCCTGCGCGCCGGCGACGCGCTCGGCCTGCGTCTCGATGACCTCGACTGGGCCGAGGCGAGCCTGCGGGTACGTGGCAAGGGACGGCGTGACGTGCGTCTGCCGCTGCCCCAGGACGCCGGGGACGCGCTGCTTGCCTACCTGGAGCGGCGTCGCTCTGGTGGGCCGGAGCCGCGCGTCTTCCTCCGCTCCTTCGCACCCTACCGTCCCCTGGCGGACTCCACCTGTATCTCCACAGTCGTGCGGCGTGCGCTCGGTCGCGCCGGAATCATCTCGCCGCCTTCGCGTGGCGCCAATCTCCTGCGGCACTCCGCCGCGACCACGTTGCTGCGTGACGGGGCGACGCTGGATGCCATCTCGGCCCTGCTTCGGCACCGCTCTCTCGACACCACCGCTCACTACGCCAAGGTCGACCTGCCGATGCTGCGGCGCGTCGTCCAGCCGTGGCCGGAGCACACGCCATGCTGAGCGCTGACGTGGCACGGTACGTGGCCCTCCATCGATCGCTCGGCTTCCGGTTTCGCGTCCAGGAAGGCCTGTTGACGCTTTACGCCCGCTTCGCCGAGGCAAGAGGGGAGGCGGAGATCCGCACCGCCACGGTCCTCGACTGGGCCGGCGGGGCACCATCTCCGGCACAGCGGCGCAACCGCCTGCTCACGCTGCGCCGCTTCGCCCTCGCCATGCAGGCCGAGAATCCACGTCACGAGGTGCCGCCGGCAGACGCCTTCGGCAGGCCGGTCACGGAGCGCCACCTGCCCCATATCTACGCTCCCGAGGAGGTCGCGCGCTTGCTGCGGGCCGCTGCCGGGCTCGCGCCGACAGATGGCCTGCGCCCGATTATCTATGCGACCCTGTTCGGCCTGCTGGCTGCAACCGGCCTGCGGATCTCCGAAGCGTTGGCGCTGCGCCTGAACGACATCACCGACGATGGGATGGTCGTACACGAGACGAAATTCCGCAAGAGCCGCCTCGTCCCGCTGCACGAGAGTACCCGCCAAGCCTTGACACGCTATCTCGCCGCCCGCAAGCAACACCATGTGTCGGGGCTTTACGTGTTCGCCGCGTCCGGCGGACCTCTGCCCTACAACACAGCTGCCGGGACGTTCCGCTGTCTCGCGCGCGCCATCGGCCTGCGCGGGGCGCCCGGTACCGGAGGCCCGCGCATCCATGACCTCCGGCACACCTTCGCCGTTCGTTCGCTCGAGGCCTGCGCCGGCGCCGATGGCTCGGCCGTAGCACGACACATGCTCACACTGAGCACCTATCTCGGCCACGCGCACGTCACGGACACCCAGTGGTATCTGCACGCCACGCCGACGCTGATGGCACAGATCGCCGGAGCAGGCGAGGCGCTGTTCCGGGGCAACGTGTCATGACCGCGCTCGCCCCACACCTGACGGCCTTTTTGCGCCAGCACCTGCCCGAGGAGCGGCGTGCCAGTCCCGCCACTCTCGACACCTACGCCCACGCGCTCCGCCTGCTGGTCTGCTTCGCGGCGGAGCGGTTCGGCATCCGCCCGTCCCGACTCGAAGTCGAACAGCTCGATGCCTCACTCGTGCTTGACTTCCTCCACCACCTCGAGGCCGGACGCAAGAACTCTGCACGAACGCGCAACGCTCGTCTCGCTGCGGTGAACGCGCTGTTCCGCTATCTCGAGTACCGACTGCCCTCTTGCCTTGACCAGGCGCAGCGCATCCACGCCATCCCCGTCAAGCGGACCGACGAGACGCTGGTACGACACATGACACGCGACGAGGTTCAGGCGCTACTCGACGCACCCGACCCACGAACGCCCACGGGCGTGCGCGATCGGGCTATGTTGCACTTGGCTTTTGCCGGCGGGCTGCGTGTCTCCGAGTTGGTGGGATTGCGCCTCGATCAGCTTCACTTCACGCCCGAGCCGATGCTCCACGTCATAGGCAAAGGGCGACGCGAGCGAATCCTACCGCTGTGGCGAGAGACGACGGTAGCGCTGCGCGCCTGGCTCGCGCTGCGCGATGGCAGGCAGGATTTGGCGCTGTTCCTCAACGCCGCCGGCCACGCCATGACCAGGGCAGGCTTCGAGTACATTCTCGCAAAGCATGCCGCAGCAGCTGCTCGCAAACAGCCCTCCCTGGGGACCAAGCGCATTACGCCCCACATCCTGCGCCACAGCTGCGCGATGCATATGCTGCAGGCCACCCGCGACATCCGTCGTGTATCGCTTTGGCTCGGCCATGCCAGCTTACAGAGCACCGAGATCTACCTGCGGGCCGACCCGACCGAGAAGCTGGAGGTGTTGACCGCGGTTGCGCCACCGTCGCTCCGTCGAGGTCAGTTCCGGCCGCCGGACGCGCTCATCGCCCTACTGCAGGAGAGCAGATAACCCGAAGTATTATGCGGAGTTCCTGGGCGCC
>CAIXDS010000076.1 GCA_903918195.1 uncultured Acetobacteraceae bacterium
GATGGCGATAATGCCGAGCACCGCCAGCGACTGGCCGAACGGGCCAAGGATGAAGGTGCAGATGTTGTTGATCATCGTCGCCGGCGACGCGCCGCCCGTCACGGTCTGGGCATGCGCCAGCACCGGGAAGGCCACCACGGCCCCCAGTGCCAGCACACCTGCGATCTGTGCCGGCTTGTGCCGGTCAAGAAGGAGCAGCCCCTTCCCGTAGGCTTCGGTCATGCGGCGTTCGGCAGCCAAAGCGAGGCGATTGGTCATTCGTTACCTTTCAACGGCTGGACCAGAGGCAGTGACCGCTGCGGCCGGTCCTCGTCCCGCAGCGGCAGACAGCACCGGACCAGCCACCGGAGCCGGTGCGGCCGGAGGCTGAACCTCGTGATGGTGGGTGGCGGCGTACTCGTAGGATGGCCACACCGCCCAGGACGGCGGCGCATTCGGGTCCACGGGCACCGCCGGCGCCGCCGCCGGTGCCGGCTGGCTGTCGATCGCCGCCGGCGCCATGCCCACATCAAGAGCGGGAACGACACGCCGGGCAGCCAGTTCCACCCTGTGCACATAGCCGTTGGCAAAGCCGCGCTGCGCATCGCCGGTGTTGTACCTGGAGAGGGCGACGCGAAGGGCTGCCTGCTGCCCTTCGTGGGTATCGCCACCGGCATAGTCGCCGGCGAGAACGACGGCGGCGGCTGCGATCGACCGGCACGGATCAAAGGCCGTCTCCAACGTCAGGCCGAGCCTGGCAAAGTTGGCCGAATTGATCTGCATGATGCCGATATCAACAGAATGCCCGGCTTCGAGCAGTCTCGATGCGATCTGGATCGCGATGTCACGGGTGGCCGGGACACCGCTGGTTTTCGTGGTGTTGTCGTTGATCGACAGCGGCTGAAAGCCGCTCTCGGTCCGCGCGATCGAGGCCAGGGTGGACGGCGCAACGGACGCGCCGCAGCGCAAGGCAAGCTGACCGAACTCGGCGACGCTGAGCGGATCGGCGCATGCCGGGCCAGACATCGCTATCGCGAAAGCAAACGCAGCCGCGACAGCGACCGGTGTCCCATTTCGTCCGGGACCCTCGCCGCACGGCACGCCGGGCGTATGAAGGGCGCGGAATCGCTGATTGCGCAATGACATGCCAGAAAACACACAGTTCACCCACGGTGGGGGAGTGTAGTTCCCCGGTTGGCCAGCCCATTCGTCGCGGCGTCGGCGGCGTAGAAGCACGAGAATTCCTGGTTACGCAACCGTGAATTGCAATTTTCTTCGCGGACACACTCGGCCAACCGGAACGTCGGCTCCAGTTTGTGTTTATACCGATTCGATATTACTTCTCTTTGTCGCGCATGATTAATGACGGGTTCGCTCTTAATAGAGACGCGAGCGGCAGGGGATACCGAGACTGGCGTTTCCCACGGCAAAATGCGCCTACGGATGTGTGGATGTCATACGCAACGAGTTGCATTTATGCCTCGCAACGTGTCCCCCTGTGAGATTGTGGCGGTGCCGCCTGACGCGCAAACCGGGGCGGACAGTTCCGAAAATATTTTCCATGCCGACGATCCTGGCGCGGCGTAAGCGCTCGATGCCGCGGGCAAACGCAGATTCAATTCGGCGACGACGTGCAACTGTGCTGCTGCAGCAGGACCCGCGCCGATTCGGCGTAAAGGCGATCCGACGGGGAGATTTGCTGAGGGCTTTCGGCGACGCGAGCAACGGGACCGACTCGCTGGAGGCGCCTGGCTCGATCGCGGCGGCGCCGGTACACCTTGCTGTCAAGAATGGCGTGTCGCACAATCGGGGAACCGCCTCCGCTGCGGCACAAGAGACGGGGGCGGTCGAAAATGCGCCTGCGTTCCTGCGGGAGTGCACGGCCGATATAGGCACAAGATCCTTCCGGCCTTGCCGGCAGCGCCTGATATGTTGCCATCGGCGCTGAGCGCGACAAAGGCGCAACTTTCTGTCGTTGGCGCCCACCGCAGAATAGGACGCCGCATCCCCTATCCTCCTGCGCTGCATCACCGTCATGCCGGCACGGCGCAAACACCGCGGCGCCATCCGCGGACGCTGCACAAGAAGATGGCGCAGGAGATCGCCGCGCACAGCTAGGTCGGAAGTCATGTCGTCGTGGTTAGCTCGCTGCTGATGCTGCGGGAGATCAGTCGCGATCCGCGACAGGGGCGCTGTCCCCGCCCGGTGGATCGGCACGTCGAGCAAGCTGGACGGTCTGGTGGAGATGGTCGGCTAGATGATCGCGGAAGCACAAGGCAGCACCGCCCACAACGAGGACGGTACGGCGCTGCCGCTGAGGGAGGAAGGGAGCATCGACTTCCCGTCCGGACCCGCGCCCGACACTGGGCGCATAAGGCGCGAGAGACCGAAGGCTCCGCCCGCGAAGACGGCGCCCGTGCATCCGGAAAAATGGAACCGACTTGCAGTCCTCAGGAAAACGGTCCGGAAGCCGAACTTGCAGCGGTCACGGTGCCATCGTTAGCCTGGCAGGAGATCGGGGTTGCCAGAACTGTATGAATGCCCGGTCCGAAAGGAACCCGACGGCCATGGCCATCAAGGACGACGCCCGAACGCGCGCTCCGCGTGGGACAAAGAACGTGACGCAGGCCTTCTTCGAAGCGCTCGATGGAATTCCGGACAACCAGCAGGCAGCGGTTGCCAAGGCAGCATTGGCTGGCATTCGCGACGAGGTGAAGGCACGCCGCCTGAAGGGGAAAGAAGCCTCCGCCAGGGCAAAAGCGAAGGCGCCAGCAAAGACAAAGGCACCCGCAAGAGCGAAGGCAGCGCCGGCGCGGAAGGCAAAGAAAGTGGCGCCGGCCAGGCGCGCGCCGGTCGCACCGGGCAAGCCAGCCGCCGCGAAGAAGACGCCGGCCAGCAAGAAGGTCGCGGCCAAGGCGGCCAAACGGAAATCGCCCAGCCAGAGCGCGCCCCCGCCTTCGCCCGAAGCCGGCACGGAATAAGGCGCGGCAACACGGGGCTGGTTCCGTCGTGGGACAGGCCTCGCGTGGAAACGGGGACGGCGCGAAGCCCATGCCTGGTCATGCGATTTGCGCCGACCCAGCCAGCCACTCCCGCAGCTTCGACCAGCGCCGTCGCGCGCCCTGGTTCCGCACCGCAATGGCGAGGGCCTTGCGCTGGCCGACCAGCACGACGAGCCGCTTACCGCGGGTCACGCCCGTGTAGAGCAGGTTGCGCGCCAGCATGGTGTAGTGCTGCGTCGTCACCGGGATGACCACCGCCGGGTACTCCGATCCC
>CAIXDS010000077.1 GCA_903918195.1 uncultured Acetobacteraceae bacterium
CAATTCCGCCGCCGACAGATCCATCCGAGTGATCGCTACAGCCATCATCAACCCCGCGAATCGACATCACCAGCTATCGAATCGCAGATCCCCTCCGCAGGGAAGCCACCACGGCGAGTCAAACTCACCGGCCGGTGGTATCAGACGTTGCTTCCCATTCGCCATGCGCAGCTTTTCGAGCGAATGCGGCCGCTGACGATGATGGTGTGCCGGCCGATGCTCGTTTCGCTGGGATCGCCGGGGCGAAGGTGCCCAAGACGGCGGTGTGCCATTCATCCCGGTGGTCCACCATCCGTCTCACGCGGTCCAGATTGTATCTTCTACAATATGAATTATCGCCGTTTTCGTTGCACATTCCTCGCCTGGGCCATAGGCTGCGCCTCGTCAGATGCAGGGCCGGCGCCACCGGCTTCATGCTGTCACCCGACAGTCTCATCGGTAACAATCGTTGTGACAGTTTCAGGAGGTCCGGGATGTCCGCTACCAACGCGCAGGCCGGCAGAAAGAATTCGTTCGGATCGGCGATGTCCCTCCTCGGCACGATCAGCGACGTGGCCGGAGACACGCTCGACAAGGGGCACAAGGTCCTCGCCACCGCCGACAAGGCTCTGGTGCTTCTGAGCGGGTCTCAAGCGTTCCGGCGAACGGCGCGCGACGCTGCAGGGCAGGTTGTGCCAGTGTTGAACCGGGCCGGCACATTGCAGGGCATGGTTGTCAGTCGCTGCTGGCGCGGTTTCTTCAATCTGGCTGTGAAATATGCAAAGCCAATCGAGGATATCGGCAAGGTCGCGGACGGTCTGGCATGGATGAGCTACATCACCGGCTGGGCCGAGGAGATCGACAGGGCCTGGCAGTCCAACGAGCCATGGGATGTCAAGGGCCCCAAGCTCTGCCTGTACGGCACCACAGCCCTCATGAAGACGCTGATCGGCACGGCGCACGGCATCACGGATGTGACGCTCTACGCGGCGCAGGGCGCCTGTATGGCCGGCAGCAGGGTGGGCGTCGCAGGCATGCCGTCAGTCTCGCAATGTTCCAGCTACGCCGACATTGCCCGGGCGGAAATCGGGGTCGGGTTCCTGAAGGAGGAGGCGGCGGTTTCCCCAGAGTCGTTGTATCATGCCCTGTCGGCCGCCGAGGCCGCCACCGGCATGGCCGCATTGTCCACCTCCGGAAAGCTGCAAGCCTATTTCTCGCAGCAAGTGCGTTAGAGCAACATCGGCCCGACCCGCACCATCTCGCCATGCCGGGTCTCGCCGGCCTCGCACAGATCGGCGATGCCAGGGGCGACATCGGCGGGCGAGGGCAGGGTGGATTGGTCCTCGCCCGGAAAGGCGCCGCGGCGCAGCCTGGTGGCGACCGGGCCGGGATCGGCCAGATTCACGTGCAGACGGGTGATGCGGGTTTCCTCCGCCCAGGTCTGCACCAGATGATGCAGTCCCGCCTGGGTCGCACCATAGGCGCCCCAGTAGGCGATGGGCCGCAGCACGATCCCGCTGGTGACAAACACCGCCCGCCCCGCCTCGCCGGCGATCAGCAGCGGGCCGCAGGTGCGGATCAGCCGCCAGGTGGCGGAGAGGTTCACCGCCACCACCTGGTCCCAGTCCGCCGGCAGGATGTGCGGCACCGGGGTGAGCATGCCGAGGCTGCCGGCGTTTGACACCATGATGTCGAGCCGGCCGAACCGCTCCAGCAGGCTCGGCCCGAGCGTGTCCAGCGCGGCGCCGTCCTTCAGGTCGAGCGGCAGCAAGGTGGCCGCGCCGCCGGCGGCGCGAATGGCGTCGTCGGTTTCCTCCAGACCGCCCTGGGTGCGGGCGGTGATGACCACATGGGCGCCGCGGCGGGCGAGTTCGAGCGCGGTCGCGGCGCCAATGCCGCGGCTGGCCCCGGTGACGAGGGCGATCTTGCCGGCGAGGGTCATTCAGCGGCTTTCGGAAAGGAGAGAGAGCTGGCGGGGGTCGTTCTCGGCCATGTCGGGCAGCGGGATCGGGTACTCGCCGGTGAAGCAGGCGTCGCAGTATTGCGGCCGCCCGGGGTTGCGGTCGCCCTTGTTGAGCGCCCGGTAGAGCCCGTCGATGGAGATGAAGGCCAGGCTGTCGGCACCGATCAGCGCCGCCATGTCCTCGACCGAGTGGGTGGCGGCCAGCAGCTTGCCGCGCTCGGGCGTGTCGATGCCGTAGAAACAGGAATGCGTGGTCGGCGGCGAGGAAACACGCATGTGCACCTCGGCGGCGCCGGCGTTGCGTACCATCTCGACGATTTTCTTGCTGGTGGTGCCACGCACGATGCTGTCGTCCACCAGAATCACCCGCTTGCCGGCGAGTATGGGGGCATTGGCGGAGTGCTTCAGCTTGACGCCGAGATGGCGCACCCGCTCGGTCGGTTCGATAAAGGTACGGCCGACATAGTGGTTGCGGATGATGCCGAGTTCAAACGGAATGCCGCTCTCGCTGGCATAGCCCATGGCGGCGGGCACGCCGGAATCCGGCACCGGCACGATGACATCGGCAGGCACCCCGCTTTCGCGCGCCAGTTCGGCGCCGATGCGTTTGCGTGCCGCATACACCGGCATGCCTTCGGCGACGGAATCGGGGCGGGAGAAATAGATGTACTCGAACACGCAGAACCGCGCCGGCACGCGGCTGAACGGGCGGATGCTGTGCACGCCCTGGTCGTTGATGATGATGATCTCGCCGGGCTCGACGTCGCGCACGAAATCGGCGCCGACGATATCCAGCGCGCAGGTTTCGCTGGCCAGCACCCAGGCGACGCTGCCATCGGCGTGCGCCACCCGGCCGAGGATGAGCGGGCGGACGCCAAGCGGGTCGCGCACGCCCATCAGCGCGTCGTTGGACAGCGCGATCAGCGAATAGGCGCCGATCACCTGTTTCAGCGCGTCGATCAGGCGGTCGGCCACGGTGGAATAGAGGCTGATGGCGATGAGGTGGATGAACACCTCGCTGTCGGTGGTGGATTGGAACAGGCAGCCGCGCCGCACCAGGGCGCGGCGGATCGCAGTGGCGTTGGTAAGGTTGCCATTATGTGCGACCGCGAAGCCGCCAAACTCGAAATCGGCATAAAGCGGCTGGACGTTGCGCAACACGGTGTCGCCGGTGGTGGCGTAGCGGTTGTGGCCGACCGCGCGGGTGCCGGCCAGCGAGGCGATGACACGGGCATCGCTGAAATTGTCGCCCACCAGCCCCAGGCCGCGATGCGAGTGGAAGTGCTGGCCATCGTAGCTGACGATGCCGGCGGCCTCCTGGCCGCGGTGCTGCAGGGAATGCAGGCCGAGGGCGGTGACCGCGGCGGCGTCGGAATGGTTCCAGATGCCGAAGACGCCGCATTCCTCATGCATCTCGTCGTCGCCGTCGTCGGAGGAGTCGTCGCGCAGGCATGCGCGGAACATGTCGTCCTGCAGCGGCGCGAGAGCCTTGGTCATCGTGGCGTCCCCTGGTGCCGTCACTGACGGAGCGTGTTGGCGCGGCCCTGGGCGGGCACGCGCAGTAGATCGGCGGCGCTGGTCTCACGGCCGGTCGGCGGCGCCGGGACGCTGGGCCGGTATTGCGGCGGAATTCGGTCGGCGAGCCAGGCGGCGCCATCATAGGCATAGGGCAGGGAGCGCGCTTGCAGCACCGGGTCGGGCCAGCGATCGGGCGGAACCAGGTGGGCGGCGCCGAAATAGGCGAGCATCACCAGAAAGGCGCCGCGGGCGATCCCGAAGGCGATGCCGAGCGAGCTGTCCACCAGACCGAGACCGACGCCGCGCACCACGCCGCCGATCATGGCCACGCCAACCGACAGCAGGATGAGGGTGACGATAAACAGGCCCGCATAGGCGATCGGCATGCTGATTTCGGGGCTGCCGGTCCATTGCCGGATGTTCGGCTCGAATCCCGGAGCCCCCCAGATGGCGACCAGGGCGGCCCCGATCCAGGCGCCGATGCCCAGCGCTTCGCTCACGAAACCGCGCAGGAAAGCCGACAACGCCGAAATGGCGAGGACGGCCAGGACGATGATGTCGACCCAGTTCAAGATGCGCTATCCTGCATGTGATGCAGCGTGGGGTATATCGTCGGTCGCGGGGTGGATGCCAGCCCGTCAGGCCGATGAGCTGCCCGCCTTTCCCGCAAACCTGCCCACCAGGTCGCCGAGGTGGCCGATCTCCTGCAGGCTGAGGCCCTCGGGGGCGAAGAGCGGGCGGTTGCCGCGGGCGACGCGGCGGGGCAGGCAGGCCGCGCTGAAGCCGAGTTTCTGGGCTTCCTTCAGGCGCGACTCGGCCTGGGCCACCTGGCGCACCTCGCCGGAGAGGCCGACTTCGCCGAAAAACACCATGCCGGGATCGGTCGGCTGATCGGTGGCGGCCGAGATCAGGGCGGCAGCGACGGCAAGGTCGGCGGCCGGTTCGGTGATGCGCAGGCCGCCGGCGATGTTGAGGTAGACGTCCGACGCATTCAACCGCAGGCCGCAGCGGGTTTCCAACACGGCCAGCAGCATGGCCAGCCGCCCGGAATCCCACCCCACGACGGAGCGGCGCGGCGCCCCACCGGGGTTGGGGGCGAGCAGGCACTGGATTTCCACCAGCACGGGCCGGGTGCCCTCCAGCCCGGCGAACACGGCGCTGCCCGAAACATTGCCGCGCCGCTCGGCGAGGAACAGAGCGGATGGGTTGGGCACCTCGGCCAGCCCGGTTTCGGTCATCTCAAACACGCCGATCTCATCGGTGGCGCCGAACCGGTTCTTGACCCCGCGCAGGATGCGGAACTGGTGGCCGCGGTCGCCTTCGAAATACAGGACGGCGTCAACCATGTGCTCCAGCACGCGCGGGCCGGCGATCGCCCCTTCCTTGGTCACGTGGCCGACCAGCACGACGGCGAAGCGGTTCGATTTCGCCAGCCGGATGAGTTCGAACGCCGAAGCGCGCACCTGGCTGACGGTGCCGGGGGCGCTGTCGATGGCATCGATCCACATGGTCTGAATGCTGTCGATCACCACCATGGTGGCGTCGCGCGCTTCCTCCAGGCTGGCGATGATGTCGCGCAGGTTGATGGCGGCGGCCAGTTCCAGCCGCGCCTGAACAACGCCGAGGCGGCGGGCGCGCAGGCGGACCTGTTCGATCGATTCCTCGCCGGAGACATACAGCACCCGGTGGCCGGCGGCGGCGAGGCTGGCGGCGGCCTGCAGCAGCAGGGTGGACTTGCCGATGCCGGGATCGCCGCCGAGCAGCACGGCGGAGGATGGCACCAGCCCGCCGCCGAGCACGCGGTCGAGTTCGGCGATGCCGACGGGCGTGCGCGCCGGCGGCTCGGCGGTGCCGGCGAGATCGACGAAAGCGAGTTTGCGGGCGGTGGTTTTCGGCTTCTGCAGGCCGGGGCCGGCCGCGGCGGTTGGTTCCTCGGTTATAGTGTTCCATTCGCCGCAGGTCTCGCAGCGGCCGGCCCATTTCGGGGTGACGGCACCGCAGGCGGCGCAGACGAAGCGGGGGGAGGGTTTGGCCATGCGGTCAGGTCCAGGATCGGTCGTCGCGCGGCAGGCGCCCGAGCGGATCGACCACGCGGACCTGGTGCGGCCTGGCGTCCGACCAGCGCCAGAACACGGCGTTGATGTCGGCTGGCGTCGCCCCGCTGGCAAAGCTCGGCACCACCACCCCCGCGATAGCGTCCCGGATCAGGCGGTCGGCCAATATCCAGGACGGCGGCCTGATACCGCTTGTCTCGAGGTCTTTCCATGCACAGGCCAGGTCCGACGGCGCAATTCCATGTGCGGTCAGAGTGCCCGAATCCCGCAGGTCCAGCACGTCGTCACAATCGACGTCGTAGGCGCACAAGGTTAGCGGCTGCGCCTTGAAGGCAAACGCCTGCTGCGCCTCCAGCCAGGCCGTCTCGAAACGGAACGATGTGTAGAGTGCCTTCATGCCGCGCGGATTGAACCGGCCGCCGGTGAACGCAGCCCCATCGCCTGATTCCGGTGCGAAAGCCCATCTCGGGTTGTGGGCACGATAGACCGTCCGCGTCAGCCTCAAGCGTAGCCGCCGAGCGCGATGCCACCGAGGTAGTCGAGGACATGGTCAGCCCTTCCCTGGCGAACCAGTTGCTCGGCCGTCTGGTCCCCGAAGGCCGGAATGGGCTGCGACCGGTACCAGGCAAAGGCTTGCGGCACCGAGCCGGCCCAGGGCAGCACGCGGTTGATGACTTCCACCATGCCGCGCAGCCGGGCCTGGGTGGCCGGCGCGCGCAGCCTCGCGGCCTTCGACACGGCGTCACGCGACAGGCCGGAGGCGGCGGCCAGTTCCTTGCGGGTGACGCGCAATTGGTCGGTCAGCCGGTCCGCCGCCACCGTGCCGTCCTGGCGGACCACATCATGCAGGAAGGCGTCCATATGCCGTGCCCCTTGGATTGCCCGGAAACCAGGGCAAAATATCGGGCAAATGTGGTTTGGGTTCAAGCCGGTGGGGCGGCATGAGCGTCCCGGCCGACGGCGTGCAGCGGGGTGCGGGCGTGGTTCAGGGCCAGCAGGCGGGCGAGCACGTCATCGTCGGGCAGGTCGGCGGGCCAGCCATAGGCGGCGGCGACGGCTTCATCCAGCGTGCGGTGCAAGTTGTCGAGCCAGGTTCCGGCCGGCGTGCCGCGCGTGTTGTAGAGGTTGGTCAGGGTGCGGGTTTTCAGGATGGCGGCGGCTTTTTCGTTCTTTGGCACGATTCGGTCGGGAAAGCCGGGGACCAATTCGGGCACGATGTCCACCAGTTCGGGCGGATTGAGCCAGCGGTCGCGCTTTTCCACGAGGTCGCGGGCGGCGGCGGCGATGCGTTGTGCGGTTGGGTTTTCCGCGTAGGTCGTTGCGGGCAGATTCGGGGTCAGGCCGTCGGGGAACGGGAAGGTTCTGAACGTGGTCGTCGACGTATAGCGCGGTCGATCTTCAAGCGACGATCCGAGATGTAGTGCCCAGAGCTTGTGAAATCGACTGTGCAGAATGCCGAATGCAATGTCGTCCTCGCGCGCAATAGCTACGAGGTTCTTGTCTGGAACCACGCCCGGCACGCACCACCCGAAGACCTGATGTTTCGAGACCTCCGGAGTGATGATGAACCGGCGTAGCGGCGCCAACGCGCTGAACATGGATGGGGCACGCCGGGCGAGCTTCCACCATTCACGCCGCTCGGCAGGCGACCCGGAAGCCCGCCGCGCCGGAAGAACAACCGCATGCACGTGGGCGAACGGAGACGCGAAGAAGGCCGCCTCTTGTTCAGCCCGTTCCCCGAAATTGATGAGCCACATGTCACGATCACGTCCCGCGAGATCGTCGCCATTCATCCAACGCGCCAGCACCTCTGCATTCGACTTACTATTGGGATTCGCTGGTTCGCATAACCATGCTCGGGCCGTAACGCCAGGAACGTCAAACCGCCCCTTTTTCGTAATGCCAGTGAAAGCCAGGCCGGAGTTTTCGGCAAGCGGCTGGGCGGTCGTAATATCCGCGCCAGCAGTCAGGTTGGCGCGAATCGCAGCCGTGGCCTCCCCATCAAGCCGCGAGATCGGAGAAGCTTCGGGTGCGAAGCAGATCAGAGAGACACGCACGGCGGCGCCCTCAATTGTCCAGGGTTCATCACTCCATGCCTCGTAAATCGAGCCGTCCTGAGCAATCGGGTCCAGCACTCGCCTGTTGGCACCGTCACGGATGCTGTTCGTTGCCACCAGCCCCACGCGATCGACCATGCCAGCCTGCATCGCCTCGCGCGCCCGACCGAACCAGTAGCAAACCAAGTCCGCGCCACCCGGCACTTGTCCATCGTAGGCTTTGCGCAGTGCAACGGTGTACTCAGCACCAAGCACACTCCTCATCGCCTTGTCGCCCAAGAACGGCGGGTTGCCCACGATCGCATCTGCTTTCGGCCACGCCGCGACCGATCCATCCGGCGCCAGCACGGCATCACGGCACTCGATCGTGTCGAGCGGGCGCAGCACCGGATCGGACGGCGCCGGCAGCCCGTGCCGCCGCGCCCATTGAATGTGCCCGATCCACACCGATACCCGCGCCAGTTCCGCCGCGAACGGGTTGATCTCGATGCCCAGCACCGCTTCCGGGCCAACCTGCGGAAATTCGCGTTGCAGCCCCAGCGCCTCGGCCTCGACCATCGCCTGATGCTCGATGTCCTTCAGCGCCAGCAGCGACAAATAGAGAAAATTGCCCGAGCCGCAGGCCGGATCGAGCACCCGGAATGCGCGCAGCCGGTCCAGGAAGCCGCGCAACCCGGTCTCGGCCGCGGCCCGGGCACGGCGCGCCGGCGCGGTGCCGGCGCGGGCCTCGGCCGCTGTCTTCAGCGCGCCGGCAATCCGTTGCTTGGCCGCTTCCCACTCCGCCATCAGCGGGCGGCGGATGACCGGGTCGATCAGGCGTTCGATTTTTTCGCGATCGGTGTAGTGGGCGCCAAGCTGGGACCGCTTGTCCGGGTCAAGCCCGCGTTCAAACAGCGTTCCCAAAATGGACGGGTCGATGTCGGCCCAGTCCAGCGCGGCCGTCCGCTCCAGCAGGGCAATGTCGTCGCCGTCCAGCGGCAACGCTGCGTCGTCATCGAACAGGCCGCCGTTGAACCATTGCACCGGGGTGAAATCCACCTCGCCGCCGCGCTCGGCCATCGCCCGGAACAGCCGCCGGGCGAAGTCGGTGAACCGGCCGGGAGTCTTGCGGGCGGCGCCGAGCATCCGCTCGAACAGGCCGGACGGCAGCAGCGCCACGTCGTCGGCGAACAGGCAGAACACCAGCCGGTTGACGAAATGCGCCACCGTCTGCGCGTCATGGCCGCGGGACCGCAGCCGCTTCGCCAACTCGGCGAAATCAGCGGCCGCCTGGGCGGTCAACGCCTCACGCGTCTTGCCCGGGCGAAGCCGTTCGGCATCCGACAGCACATATTTGAGCAGTTGCCGCCGGGCCGGGTCCGCCAACTCCGCCAACAGCACCTCGTGCCGCTCGGAGATCGAGTTGGTCCAGTTGGTGCGGACCACGATGCGGGCAATGTCGGACACCACCAGCAACGGCGGATTGCCGAGCGCGCCGGCATACAGCAGCAATTGCCGGTGCGCCGCCTCGAGGTCCTTATGCTTACCCTTGTATTCCCAGCCGAAGCAGTTGCGGCGCCAGACATCGGCCCAGCCGTCACCGCCGGTGGCCTTGGTGGCGCCCTTCTCGAACGCGTAGGTTGAACCGTCCGGATCGGTGTTCGGCGTCGGCTCGTCCAGCAACTGGCAGAGGTCGATGAAGTGTTCCTGGCACGCCGCCCGCTCGTTGCGCGCGTTGGCCTGCCACTTGGCGATGAATTGTTCCGGTGTCATGACAAGCAGGATAGGCGCGCTCACCGCGTCAAAGCGAGCGCTGAGTAGGTCCAGGGGCTGTGCCCCTGGTGGGGGTCCAGGGGGCAAAGCCCCCTGGCGGGGTCGGGGGCAGCGCCCCCGCTACCGCCGCAGTTCCATCTGGATCGGTCCCTGATGCCGGCCATGCGTGAACTGGTCCACCACCGCATTGCCGCAATCCATCAATTCCGTCGCCGGCCCCTCCCACACGATCCGCCCCTTGTGGATCATCGCCGCCCGGTCGCCGATGCGGCGCGCGCTCGCCATGTCGTGGGTGATCGCCACCGCCGTACTGCCCAGGCGCTTGACGCAATCGACGATCAGATTGTCGATCACCGCCCCCATGATCGGGTCCAGCCCGGTGGTCGGTTCGTCGAAGAACAGAATGTCCGGCTGGGCGGCGATGGCGCGGGCCAGTGCCACCCGTTTCTGCATGCCGCCCGACAGCTCCGACGGCCACAGCGCGCCCACCGACGCGGCGAGACCAACCTGGCCCAGCACCTCCTCGGCGCGGGCGCGGGCGTGGCGGCGGTCGGTCTTGTGGCGGGCCAGCAGGCCGAAGGCGACGTTCTCCCACACCGGCAGGCTGTCGAACAACGCGCCGTTCTGGAACAGCATGCCGATGCGCGCGCGCTGCTGCTCGGCCGCGCGCCGGTCCATGCGCAGCACGTCCTGGCCGTCGATCTCGATGCTGCCGGCATCCGGCTCGATCAGGCCGAGCACGCATTTCAGCAGCACCGACTTGCCGGTGCCGGAGCCGCCGATCACCACCATGGAGGTGCGCGGCGCCACGTCGAGATCGATGCCGTCGAGCACCAGCTTGTCGCCGAACGCCTTGCGCAGGCCGCGGATGCGAATCTTGGGGGTGTCGGTCATCGGGCAAAGAACAGTTCGGTCAGCACGTAGTCAAAGGCGAGAATCAGCACCGAGGCCGACACCACCGCGTTGGTGGTCGCGGCACCGACGCCCTGGGCGCCGCCGCGGCTGTTGTAACCGTTGAAACTGCCCATCAACGCGACCAGGAAGCCGAACACCGCCGCCTTCACCAGTCCCGACACCACATCATCGGTGCGCACGAAGTCGAGCGTGTTGGACAGATACACCTCGGCATTGAAGCCGAGCTTCACCGTGGCGATGACGAAGCCGCCCAGCACGCCGAGGATGTCGGCCACCAGCACCAGCAGCGGCAACGCCAGCAGCCCGCCGAGCAGGCGCGGCGTGACCAGATATTTCATCGGGTTGGTGGACAGGGTGCTGAGCGCGTCGATCTGGTCGGTGACCCGCATGGTGCCGAGTTCGGCCGCCATGGCGGCGCCGGCGCGCCCGGCCACCATCAGCCCGGCCAGCACCGGCCCCAACTCGCGGGTGATCGACAGCACCACCAGATTGGCGACCGCACTCTCGGCGTTGAAGCGCGACAGGCCGGTGGCCGATTGCAGCGCCAGCACCATGCCGGTGAACACCGCCGTCAGCGCCACCACCGGCAGGCTGTAATAGCCGATGTCGAGGAAGGCGTGCAGGCACAGGCGGCCATAGACGGGCGGGCGGACGACGTTGGACAAGCCATCCAGCCCGAACAGGGCGATCCGCCCGGTGAGCCGGCACGTGCCCAGCAAGGTACGGCCGATCGCCGCCACCCCATCGAGGAGACGGTTCACGCGCTGTAGGTCCGGGCGATGCGGGGGCTGAGGCTGGTGAGGATCTCATAGGCGTTGGTGCCGCAAGCCGCCGCCAGATGCTCGGGCGGGCAGCGCGGGCCCATCAGTTCCAGCCAGTCGCCGGGGGCCAGCGCGGGATGGTCGGTCACGTCGCAGGTGGTCAGGTCCATGGAGACACGGCCTACCAGCGGAACGGGGGGGCCGTCAAAACCCGGTGAGGCGGGCCAGGCCGCCAGCACGCGACCAGATGGGGCGCCGCTTGACAGCGCCCGCCGCCAGCCATCGGCATAGCCGATCCCGAGGGTGGCAATTCGCGAGGGGCGGGGCGCGCGCCAAGTGGCGTTGTAGCCGACGCTGTCACCCGCGGCGATCTCGCGCACCTGCAGGATGCGGGCATGCAGGCGCACCGGCAAGCGCATCGGGTTTTCCCGGCCGGGGGTGGGGTTAATGCCATACAGCGCGGCGCCCGGACGGGCCAGGTCGGACGCGAAACAGGCATTCAGGAACAGGCCCGACGAGTTGGCAATACTGCGCGGCGCCGGCGGCAGCACCGCGCAGGCGGCGGCGAAACGCTCCAGCTGCGCCGCGTTCACCGGGTCGTCCGGCTGTTCCGAGGCGACCAGGTGGGTCAGCACATAGCGCAGCGTGAGCCCGTCCAGCCGGCCCGGATCGGCGGCAAGTACGGCAAGCCCGGCTTTGTCCAGGCCGAGCCGGTGCATGCCGGTATCGACATGCAGCAGGGCGGGCAGACGGCGGCCGATGCTGCGGGCGAGCGCGGTCCAGCGGTCGATGTCATCGAGGGAGCCGAGCACCGGCAGGATGTCGTGTTCGAGGTGGTCGCGCTCGCTGCCGGGCGGCGGACCGTTCAGCGGGGCAAGCATGGCCCCGGGCAGCAGCGGGCGGAGGGCCACGGCCTCCGACAGATGGGCGGCGAAGAAGTGGCGGCATCCGGCCGCGTGCAAATGCGGGGCGACCCTGGCGGCGCCCAGGCCGTAGGCGTCGGCCTTCACCGCCGCGGCGACCGCCCCGGGGGCCGCGCGGCGGCACAGCGCCTGCCAGTTGGCGGCGACGGCGGCGAGGTCGATGTGCAGGATGGCGGTGGCGTCCGTCCCCTCCACCGGGGGAGGGATGTATTCAGTCGCCATCGTGGTGAAGGTCAAGGTCGGCAAAACGGGTAAACTCGCCCTCGAAGTAGAGATCGATCTTGCCTGTCGCGCCGTGCCGGTTCTTCTCGATCAGCAGCTCGGCGCGGTTATGGACCTGCTCCATGTCGCGTTGCCATTTTTCCACCGCGCTGTGGAATTTTTCTTCGTTCTCGAAGCCGAGCTGCTTGGGCGCGCGCTGCTGCAGGTAGTACTCGTCGCGGTAAACAAACGTCACCACGTCGGCGTCCTGCTCGATCGAGCCGGATTCGCGCAGGTCCGACAGTAGTGGACGCTTGTCCTCGCGGCTCTCCACGGCGCGGGAGAGCTGCGACAGCGCCAGCACCGGCACCGCCAGTTCCTTGGCGATGGCCTTCAGCCCCTGGGTGATCTGGCTGATTTCCAGCACCCGGTTCTCGGGCCGCGCGCCGGCGGCGGGGCGCATGAGCTGCAGGTAGTCCACCACGATCAGCGACAATCCCTTGGTGCGTGCCAGCCGCCGGCAGCGGGTGCGCATGGCCGAGAGGGTGATGGCCGGGGTGTCGTCGATGTGCAGCGGCAGCGAGCCGATTTCCCGCGACACCTGGACGAACCGGTCGAAATCCTTCTGGCCGATATCGCCGCGGCGGATGCGGTCGCCGGAGATGCGGGCTTCCTCCGCCAGCAGGCGGGTGGCGAGTTGCTCGGCGCTCATTTCCAGCGAGAACATGGCCACCGACCCGCGGGGCACCACGTTCGGGTCGGCCGCCCGCCCCTCGGCCTGGATGGCGCGGGCGGCGCCGAAGGCGATTTTGGTCGCCAGCGCGGTTTTGCCCATGCCCGGGCGGCCGGCGAGGATCACCAGATCGGACGGGTGCAGGCCGCCGGTTTTCTTGTCGAGGTCGCGCAACCCGGTGGACAGACCGGAGACGCCGCCGGAGCGGTGGAAGGCGCGTTCGGCGTTCTGGATGGCCTCGGTCAGCGCGCGTTCGAAGGTGATGAAGCCGCCGTCGCCGCCACCGCGCTCGGCGAGGTTGAACAGCTCCTGCTCGGCGATCTCGATCTGCGCCCGGCCGTCCAGCTCGGTGCCGGCGCCGAACGCGTTGTTGACCACCGTCTCGCCGAGATCGATGAGCTGGCGGCGCAGCCAGGCGTCGTAGATGGCGCGGCCGTACTCGCCGGCGTTGATGATGCCCACCATGGCGCCGAGCAGTTGCGCCAGATAGGTCGTGCCGCCAACCTCGTCGAGCACGCCGGAATGCTCGAACTCGGCCTTCAGCGTCACCGCGTCGGCAAGCTGTCCGGCCTCGATGCGCCGGGCCGTGGCGGCGAAGATGCGGCCGTGGACGGGGTCGACGAAATGCTCGGGGGCGAGGAACTCGCTGACCCGTTCGTAGGCCTTGTTGTTGGCCAGCAGGGCCCCGAGCAGCGCCTGCTCGGCCTGCTGGTTGGAAGGCGGGATGCGCTGCGACAGGCCGAGCAGCGACGGCTGGGACTCGATGGTGTTCATGTCATCATGCTGTGCACCTTCGGACCATAGCGCCGATTCGTCCGGTCACCGAGTCCGTCCGGGGTGTGGATAACGGGGATAGAGTGGACAGCCCGGCCGCCGGGGCGCTCTTTCGGAATGGGGTGCAGGGGGCCACTGCCCGTCGCGCCAGGGGCGCGCTACGCGCGACGGCGGGTCCAGGGCAGAGCCCTGGCCTTCCCTTCAAACAGCCGCGCGCGAACGCACAGCCGAGCGTTCGGTCTCGGTGATATAGTCGCGAGTCAGCGGCACCGCCGTCGGGTCGCGCGCCAGCTGGATCTGGAACACCATCTGCCCCTCGCGGCGGAACGTCAGTTCCGAGCCTGACAGGTAGAACTCGAACATCCGGCAGAACCGCTCATCGTACAGCGCCGCGATAGTGTCGCGGTTGGCGGCGAAGCGGCGGCGCCAGTGGCGCACCGTCTCGGCGTAATGCAGGCGCAGGATCTCGATGTCGGTGGTGACCAGGCCGGCCTTCTCGATCGCCGGCAGCACTTCCGACAGCGCCGGACAGTAGCCGCCCGGGAAAATATATTTTGTCAGCCAGGGGTTGGTGCGGCACGGGCCGGTCCGGTTGCCGATGGCGTGCAGCAAGGCGACGCCGTCAGGGGCGAGGCAGTTTTTCACCACCTCGAAAAATTCGCGGTAGTGGACGACGCCGACATGCTCGAACATGCCGACCGAGACGATCCGGTCGAAGCGGCGGTGCAGGCTGCGGTAATCCAGCAGCTCGAAGCTGACCCGGTCCGACAGGCCCTCGGCCGCGGCGCGCGCCTGCGCCTCGGCCAATTGCTCGCGCGAGAGGGTGATGCCGGTGACCCGGGCGCCGTGGTCGCGCGCCAGTGTCAGCGCCATGCCGCCCCAGCCGCTGCCGATGTCGAGCACCTCGAGGTCGGGGCGGTTGAGCAGCAGCTTGGCGGCGATGTGGCGCTTTTTGGCTGCCTGCGCCTCCTCCAGCGTTTCGCTGCCGGTGGGGAAATAGGCGCAGGAGTACTGGCGGTCGCGGTCGAGGAACAGCGAGTACAGCCGGCCGTTCAGGTCATAATGGTGGGCGACGTTGCGCCGGGCCCGCCCGGCCGGGTTGAACTGCGCCATCCGCCGCAGCAGCCAGCCGGTGAACTCGTGCAGGGACAGCAATTCCTGCCGGGAGCCCTCGGCCGACCGGTTGGTGAGCAGCACATCGATCACATCGTAGATGCCGCAATCCACCGGCACCAGCCCGCCATCCATGTACGCCTCGCCGAGGGCCATGGCCGGGTTGAGGGCGATGCGGCGGACCGTTTGCTGATCCCTGATTTCGATGAAAGCTTCGGGACCGGATTCGCCGGCCAGGGTGGTCAGCTTGCCGTCCGGCCACCGGATGGACAGGCGACCACGCACGATCAACCTTCGGAGCACGTGTTCCAGGACAGCACGCATGGCTTTCCCCTCCACATCCCCCCGCTTGATCGTTGCGGGAAATATGGAATTGGAACGCCAGCGATTTCAAGAGGTGCGTGGTCACGAAGCCGTGCGCAACCGCCCTGGCCCCGAAAGGGCCAGGGCGGGGTATTTTCAGGCCGGCTGCTCGGTCTGTTCCTCGAACAGGTCCTCGGCGCGCAGGATATCCTCCTGACGCTCCTCGACCGCGGTAACCCGCTCGCCACGCGCCTGCTTGGCCGCTTCCTCGGGGCTGCGGGCCACGTTGACGGTGACCGTAATCGCCACCTCGGGGTGCAGCACGACGCGGACATCGGTCAGGCCGAGCGTCTTGATCGGCTGCTCGAGAATCACCTGCTGGCGGTTGATGGTGAGGCCGGCAGCGGTGCTGGCCTCGGCGATGTCACGCGAGCTGACCGAGCCATACAGGCTGCCCGATTCGCCTGCCTGGCGGATGATAACGACCGACAGCCCGCCAACCCGCTCGGCGACCCGTTCGGCCTCCTCGCGGCGCTTGAGGTTCTGCGCCTCCAGCTGGGCGCGCTGCTGCTCGAACTTCGCCAGGTTGTCCTTGTTGGCGCGGATCGCTTTTTTCTGCGGCAGCAGGAAGTTGCGGGCGAAGCCGGGCTTCACCTTCACCACTTCACCCATCTGCCCGAGCTTGTCGACGCGCTGGAGCAGAATCAGTTCCACGGATGCCATGACGCGCGCTCCCTCAGGCCACGACGTAGGGCAGCAGGGCGAGGAAGCGGGCGCGCTTGATGGCGTTGGCCAGCTCGCGCTGCTTCTTCGCCGAGACCGCGGTGATCCGGCTGGGGACGATCTTGCCGCGTTCGGACAGGAAGCGCGACAGCAGGCGCACGTCCTTGTAGTCGATCTTCGGTGCGCTCGGCCCCGAGAACGGGCAGGACTTGCGGCGGCGATAGAACGGGCGGCGGGCGCCGACGGCGGCGCGGCGGGCGGCGGGGTTCACATCGGATGAGTCGGACATCGGTTCTTACTCCTCGATGCCGCGGAAGCCGTCATGTTCGCGCGGCAGCGTGTCTTCGCGGGCGCGGAACTCCTCGCGGTCGTCATAGCCGCGCTTGCGGCCGGATTCGAAGCGGCCAGCCGGCTTGGGGCCGCGGAAACCGCGTTCGCGGTCGTCGGATTTGCGCGACAGGATGGAGCTGGCGGCTTCCTCGATCGAGTGTTGCCAGTTCTGCCTCGTCAGCAACGAGTTGATTACGCTGGTCGAAAAGAAGCCTGATCGCATTCATCCATGAGGCCATTTCGCTCGATGGCGTAGGAGATGCCGTGATAGAACTCCAGAGGGCAATCCACTCGGAGTTGCACAGTTGAAGGTTCAGGACATTCTGCGTCTGCTGTTGCTGTACCTTCAAACGCTTTTGCC